>NZ_JARXOV010000017.1:0-99203 GCF_030162955.1 Comamonas jiangduensis | reverse complement strand
TCGTGCGACTAGCCCCAGAAGCAGCCGTAGGGGTCGTCTTCCACCGCAGTGCAAAACCCATGTATGGATTGAACGGTTGCTACAGGCTCGTAGCTATGCCATTTCAGGTCAGCGCGTTGCCAGTAAATTTTCCATACCTTCTGCGTGCGAACCCATGTTGCTTTTGCAAATGGGCGCTCGTGACGTTCACCATCCATGAGACGGCGTATTTCTATTAGGTATACAGACTGTCCTTCAAGACTCCACTGAAAATCTAGCTGGTCACGCAAGTGAGCTGGAGGGCGTTTACGGCTAACCAATTCGTCCAAGGCCTTCGCAACGCGGCGTGTTTCAAGTTCAGTGAGCGCCATTGTGTTTTCTCTGTTTTGAACTTGGGTTCGTAAGTAGGGCGTCAATCAGCGAAACTGGACTTTTATTGAGCCAGGAATTTTTCGCAGCAGCGTTGATGAGATTTTCCAGTCTTGCTCATCGTCACTTCGCACACTGACGCTTTTTTTGTTCAGACGTACAACAAAGCCTTGTTTGACCTCGCCCTCATTGGTAGTGAACTCAACACGGTCGGCCAAACGGAGCATTGCCAGCTGTGCTGTGTCTTTGGCTTGTTCGAGTTCTTTCAAGCGGGCGATGACCAAACGGTTGAGAAAAATAAGGTCTTCTTCTCCAAGGGTGCTGACTGCAGCCGCAAGGAACTCTCTGTCTGTGGTTGCTGGATGTGAATTCATCACAAGAAGTTTATGGGCTCCTTGTCAATCAAATTTGGCAGTGTGTAAGTATGGATGCTGTGGCGCTGTAAGTGATTGATGCATAAGGGGAAGTCCTAGTGAATCCGATGGGACACTTTTTGCCTTATTTTTGTGCGTTCAGCCAATTTATGCTTTAACTACCTGTTCTTCTTTGGCAACTGTGCCTATAGATGCGGACAAGTTATGCTTTATTTCGTGGGCAGGATTTGGCTAACGGCACAATCTCTCTTATTCCAACCCAAACTTCTGGCGTAACGCATCGCCAAAAGCCGCATTGCCCGTCAACGTGAGGGTGAGCGTGGTGTGGCTGCCCGGCTGTGGTACTGCGGCGTCTAGCTGGCCCGATTGCGTATTCCAGCGAAGGGCGATGGCGTGGCCATGGTCATCGTCTTGGGCGCTCAAGTCATAGTCCCAGTCACCGCCTTCCTCCAGCGGTGCGCGGCGGCCATGAAAGTCTTGGTGCGCCCACAGCAGGACTTGGTGCACTTCAGCGAGCAGGGCATGCCAGCGCTTGTCCGCTACGCTGGCCATGGCATCCCAGGTGCCGTTGCCGTCTTCGTCTTCGCTGTATTCGAAATCCAGGTAATCCAAGCCCATGAGGTTCTTTCGCTAATTAGCTAAAAGAATAGCTAGTAGCGCCTGTTTTTATTAATTTTCAAATACAAAACACCTTGAAAACAAGGTTTTATGAGCGCAAGCAGCTTCTTTTTTAGGACTTGCTGTGTTTGGCTGCGGCCACTTGCAGGTTCAACAGGCTCGCTTCAATCGCTGCTGCGGTCATGTGAGGTTGTTCCATGGGAAAGAGGTGGCTGCCGTCCACTAGCATGGTGCGCCGATGGGTGATGCGCAGTGTCATGTCCATGCCAACTTGCTTCATTTCTTGGGAATAGAGGCCGCCAATAAACGCAGCAGGGCAGCGCAGCGGGTGGCGGCGCAGCATGGCGTTCAGGTTGTGGGGCAGAGTGTTGTAGATGGCGGTTTCTTCTTCGCGCGTGAAGTGCAAGGTGAAGCGCCCGTCGTTGGTGGCGACAAGACCGTGCGCTACATAGTCTTGCAGCACTTGAGGGTGCCATTGCGCGAACGACTTTTTGCTCTGGAACAGCGCCAGTGCTTCTTCCCGGCTGTTCCAGAGATTGCGGCGTTTGCGGCTGATTTTGCCGGGGGAGACATTGCCCACCAGTTGGGTGCGCTTGGCCATTTCCAGTGACGTGGCGCGCCAGCCGCTGATCAGGGGAGAGTCCAGCAGCAGCACACCAGATGCCAGATGGGGATGCTGGGCGGCGGTCATGGCGCTCAGAAAACCGCCCAGCGAGTGCCCGACCAAATACGCCGGTTGTCCCCAGCGCTGCACCAAGGGCGCGGCGAAGTCGGCCAGTTGCTGCACCAGGTGTGGCCAGTTGCTGGTGACGGGGTAGCGCGCATCGTGACCAAAGCGGTCAATCGCATGAACGTCAAAACCACGTTCACGCAGCAGGGCAAACAGCAGGCGGTAGGTGCCAGCAGGAAAGCTGTTGGCGTGCGAGAAGATCAAGGGTTGCATGCGCGGGGTGGTGGTGCGCGCAGGCCCCGCCTGCCCTACACCAGCTTTTCTTCGGGAGTGGTGATTTTCTTGATGGGGCTGGGTTTGTCCATCACCAGCGGGACGGTGCTGTTGCCACCGAACCACTGCGGATCCTCAATGCTGTCGAAGGCCGCGCGCAGGCGCTCGCCCCAGTTGCTGCGCAGCATTTGAAAGTAGGGGTTGTGTTCGTCAATGCACACCAGCTTGTTGCAGCTGAAGTGGTCTACCTCGTACACCGCCAGATCCAGGGGTAAGCCGACGGAAAGATTGGATTTCAGCGTGCTGTCCATGGACACCAGCGCGCACTTGGTGGCCTCCTCCAGCGGCAAGTCAGCGGTGAGCACGCGGTCCAGCACGGGTTTGCCGTACTTGGCCTCACCAATTTGAAAGTACGGGGTTTCTGCCGTTGCTTCAATGAAGTTGCCTGCCGAGTACACCTGAAACAGGCGCATGCCTTCGCCCTGAATTTGGCCGCCAAACAGCATGGAGACATTGAAATCCACCCCCGCACGCTTGAGGGCCACGCCATCACGGTCATACACATGGCGCACGGCAGCACCCAGCACGCGGGCGGCATCAAACATGCTCTTGGCGTTCCAGATGGAGAGCACTTCACCCGTGGCGTCGTCGCGCACCGTCATGGTTTGCAGCAGCTCGCGCACGGACTGCGAGATGGACAAATTGCCCGCCGACAGCAGTGCCATAAAGCGATCGCCCGTTTTCTCGTAAATCATCATCTTGCGAAAAGAGTTGATTTGATCGAGCCCGGCATTGGTGCGAGAGTCCGACAAGAAAACAAGGCCCGCGTCGAGCTTGATAGCGATGCAATAAGTCATGAAATTTCAGGCAGAAAGCCGCTGTGGCAAGCAAGTGTAGTGCCCGCTGGCGGTGGCAGCATGTCAGAAAGCACGCACGCAGCGTTCACGCGCGTTGCGCCAGTTTTTTTAGCTGGTACAGCGCCTCCAGCGCTTCGCGGGGGCTGAGCGCATCGGGGTTGATGTTGGCCAGCGCGCCCTCGACGGGCGTGGCTTGCAAGGCCGAGGCAGGCATGGGTGGGGCGGCAAACAAATCCACTTGATCCACGCCAGCGGATTCGCGAGTTTCCAACGCTTCCAGCGTGTGGCGGGCGTGGTTCAGTACGGCCGCAGGCATACCTGCCAGCTTGGCCACCTGCACGCCATAGCTGCGGCTGGCCGGGCCGGGCTGGATCTCGTGCAAAAACACAATATCGCTGCCCGACTCGGCCGCGCCCACATGCACATTGACGGCGGCTTTGGCCTTGGCGGGCAGCTCGGTCAGCTCAAAGTAGTGCGTGGCAAACAGCGTGAACGCCTTGGTGCGGTCATGCAACTGTGTGGCAATGCCGCTGGCCAGGGCCAGGCCGTCAAAGGTGCTGGTGCCACGGCCAATTTCGTCCATCAGCACCAGGCTGTGGGGTGTGGCGGCATGCAGGATTTGCGCGGCTTCGGTCATCTCCATCATGAAGGTGGACTGGGCGTTGGCCAGATCGTCCGCCGCACCAATGCGGGTGTGGATGGCGTCGATGGGGCCTATGCGGCAGGCGCTGGCGGGCACATAGCTGCCCATGCTGGCCAGCAGCACGATCAAGGCGACTTGGCGCATATAGGTCGATTTACCACCCATGTTGGGGCCGGTAATGATCTGCATGCGGGTGTTGACGTTCATGCGCGTGTGGTTGGCGATGAAGCTGCCGCTGGAGGTTTCGGCCATGCGCGCTTCCACCACGGGGTGGCGGCCGCCCTCAATCTCAATGCAGGGCACGGAGCTGAATTCGGGCTTGCTCCAGTTCAGCGTCAGAGATCGCTCGGCCAGCGTGCACAGCACATCCAGTGCAGCAATCGCTTGCGCCACACGCGTGAGGCCCGGTACATGCGGTTGCAGCTGATCCAGAATTTGCTCGTACAGCAGTTTTTCGCGCTGCAGAGCGCGCTCGTTGGCCGACAGGGCCTTGTCTTCAAAGGCTTTGAGTTCAGGGGTGATGTAGCGCTCGGCGTTCTTCAACGTTTGGCGGCGCTGGTAGTGCGCGGGCACCATGTCTTTGTAGCTGTTGGTGATCTCAATGTAGAAACCGTGCACCTTGTTGAACTGCACGCGCAGGTTCGGGATGTTGGTGAACAGCTTTTCCTTGGCTTCCAGCTCCAGCAAAAACTCGTCGCAGTTTTCCTGAATGCCGCGCAGCTCATCCAGTTCGGCATCAAAGCCACGTGCAATCACGCCACCGTCGCGCACCAGGGCTGCGGGCTCTTCCATGATGGCGGCAGCCAGCAGGTCGGCGCAGCCTGCGGGTGGTAACAGGTCTTGGAAGATTTGGTTCAAATAGGCCGCTGGCGCTTGCGGGGTCTGTGCGAGCAGCTGCGCTTTTTGTAGTGTTTTGCCCAAGGCGACCAACTCGCGCGGGCGCACCTGGCGCAGTGCCGTGCGCGCGGTGATGCGCTCCACATCGCTCACGCCCTTGAGTTCAGCGCGCAGCGCCTGCCAAGGCATGGTGCCGCCCAGTGCATCGTTGCCGCGCAGCACTTCGGTGGCTTGCAGGCGTGCCATGGCGTCTGCACGGTCGCGCTTGGGCTCTAGCAGCCAGCTTTTGAGCAAGCGGCTGCCCATGCCGGTCATGCAACTGTCCAGCAGCGAAAACAGCGTGGGGCTGTCTTCGCCGCGCAGCGTTTTCACCAGCTCCAGATTGCGGCGCGTGGTGGGCGGCAGGTTGATGAGCTGGTCATCGCGCTGCACGCGGATGCTGTGGATGTGCGTGAGGTTGCGGCCCTGCGTGTGCTCGGCATAGCTGAGCAGCGCGGCGCTGGCGGCGTGGGCCAGTGGCAGGTCTTCGGCCTCCCAGGCTTTGAGGCTGGCAGCGCCCAGCAACTCCAGCAGCTTGCGCTCACCCAAACCCGTATCAAACTGCCAGTCGGGGCGGGGCGAAAGGGGGCAGGCCACTGCCCCGCTGTGCTTGAGGGCAAACAGGCCTTGTTCAAAGCGCTCGGTCACCCCCGCGCTGTAAATCACTTCGCTGGGGCCTATGCGCGCCAGCCATTCGCCCAATTCATCTTGCGCGCATTCAGTCAGGTGGATGCGGCCTTGGGTCACGCTCATCCACGCCAGACCACAGCGCTGGCGACCTGCGGTGTGCAGCGACACCAGTATGGCCTCCTGCTTGTCATTGAGCAACTCGGCATCGGTCAGCGTGCCGGGGGTGACGACGCGCACCACTTTGCGCTCCACCGGACCTTTGCTGGCGCCCACTTCTCCGACCTGCTCACAGATCGCCACCGACTCGCCCATCTTGATCAGGCGTGCCAGATAGCCTTCCAAGGCGTGAAAAGGGACACCGGCCATGGGAATCGGAAACCCCGCAGATTGACCACGTGCGGTCAAGGTGATGTCCAGCAGGCGTGCGGCTTTTTCGGCATCGTCCCAAAAGACTTCGTAGAAGTCGCCCATGCGGTAGAGCACCAGGGTGTCGGGATAGTCTTTTTTGATGCGAATGTACTGCTGCATCATCGGCGTATGTTGCTCGATGGGTGCTTCAAAAGGGCTTTGATATTGTTCGAGTTTTTCTGACATTACTTTTTAGATCAACAGCTTGGGCTGTTAATGCTTGATTGGTTTGCCCTCGCCTGCACTCGGATACACTCGCCTACACTTGGTGGTTTGGCGTAGGTTTTTGGCGTTAGGTTTTGCGAACCTACGCCGTGTTGCATCTGGTCTATCAGAAAACCTACGCCACCTTACGCTGGAGGTGGTGGTGGTATTTGATGCACGCAAGGCCAAAGCCTTAAAGGCTGGCGAACACATTATTGTCGATGAGGCTCCGGGGCTGCGCTTGGTTGCCAGCAACACCCGTATGACCTGGACGTACAGGTACAAGAACGATGAGGGGCGTATGAAGCAGGTGGCCATGGGGCATTGGCCTGCCATGTCTTACGCCGCTGCTTTGGGTAAGTGGGATGAGTTACGCCAGCAGCGCGGTGCTGGGCAGGACTTGGCCAAAGAAAAAAAGTTAGCCACAGCCAAGGTGCGTAGCACGCGCTCGCGTCAGGCCGATCAGTACCTGGTGGCCAACCTGCTGGATGAGTACCTGGAGGGCCACGTCAAGCGCAACCGCAAACCCAAAGGGTACACAGAGACTGCGCGGCTGCTCAGTCACTTGTACACAGCGCCCATTCGTGGATTGCCACCGGCTGCGGTCAAACGCGTGCACGCATTTGAGCTGCTGGAGACCTTGGGTGCACGTGCGCCGGTGCTGGCCAACAGCTTGCGCACTGAGCTGGGTGCCGCGTGGGAGTACGCGCTGGATGCGGGGCGCATACCGGAGGAAACACCCAACTGGTGGCGGCAGATCCTGCGGGGCAAGTTGCGTAGCCGTGGCTTGATTGTGAATGGCGAACATCAGGGGCGCGTGCGGCGTGTGCTGGATGCGCAAGAGATGGCCACGCTGATTAAGTTTTTGCCCAACTTCAGCCAGCTCATCGATGACCTGCTGACCATGTACATCTGGACTGGTGCGCGTGGTGCGGAGATTGTCCAGATGGAGGCCAGTGAGGTTGGCCAAGAGGCTGATGGATGGTGGTGGACGGTGCCGCGTGAAAAGCTCAAGACCGGGCGGCATGACTTGGCGGTGGATTTTCGCGTGCCGCTGATAGGGCGGGCGCTGACAGTGGTGCAGCGGCGGCTTGCTCTGTACCAGAAGGGCTATCTATTCCCATCGCAAAACGCCAACGCACGATCGCCGCACGTAGAGCAAAAGATTATTGGTGTGGCCACGTACTGGGTGCGGCCTGAAACCTGCAACGCACGCTTGCCTGCTGACCGGCTGAAGCTGCTGCACCTGAAGCCCTGGGCGCCTCACGACTTGCGCCGCACGGTAAAGACAACGCTGGCCAGCATGGGCTGCCCTGAGGAAGTTTCTGAAGCGGTGCTGGGCCACATGCCGCCTGGGATTGTGGGCGTTTACAACCGGCACACGTATGACAAAGAACGCAGGCTGTGGCTCACGCTGCTGGCGGAGCATTGGGAGGGGTTGGTGCGCACTTAAAGTGGTGAGAACTGTGTGACGAATGCCTCGTAGGCTGTGTATATGCCGTACGCGAAAAGAATATATCCGCTGCCCGCCAGTGAGATTGAAGCTAGGTTGAGGGCATTTCCGATTTTTATTCGTCCGTGCCCATAGCAAAACTGCGTCACATAGCGGACGGCTAAGCTTAGAGACCCTGCAAGAACGCCAGCACCGAAAGAAAGTATCGATGGAGTTAGGTGTAAGCCGAGTTCTGCGGGTAGTCCTTTGGATATGGTCGCTCCAAGGAATCCCAGTAGTGCTACGACTGCCCCTCCGTTAATCAAAATTAATGCATTGAGTGCTTCGCGCCCTGCTTCAATAACGGATTTGAAAAGCTCAATTTCGTGCCTTGTTCGCACGTCTAGGTGAGCTAAGAATTGTTGTTGTTCAAGCTTGGTGTGTTCAAGGGCTCTGTCTGGTTGATCAGGGCTTAACCCTGTCTCAATGTATTTTTGTAGCGCCTCGATGTCAACTGTGCTCTGTCCGCTGGAGCGAATCTTTGCTAGGTCTTCTTGAAGTGAGTTTAAAAGCTTGGAGTATTCCACGTTGTCTCTTTGAAGAAGCGTTGGTCTTCGGTTGGAGGTGTAAGGCTCTATTATGTTTTTTTTGCCTCGCGGGGCTTCTTAGCCCCCGTGTTCTCCGGTGGCAACTGATCGCTAATCGGGCAAGAAAACAGCCACGCATCCAGCTCAGCGCGCAGCCATGCCACGCGGCGGCCTGCAACTTGGCGGGGTTGAGGGGCGCGGCGCTCGCGTACCTCTTTCTCAAATGTGGTGAGGCTCAGCCCCGCATAGGCTGCGGCCTGGTCGCGCTCCAGCGCGGCGGGGGCAAATTGCATCACGACGTAGCTCATGCCGTGGCTCCTTCTGTCTCTCGGTAAATCTCAGCGCCTGCGATCGCATCAGGGTGCAGGCGGTCGTTCAAAATGTCCTGGCACAGGGCTTGGCATGCCGGGGCGGCTGCCAGGCCGATTTGGGGATAGTCCTGTGCCAGTTGGTGTGCTGCCTCCAAGTCTTCGGCAATCACAAGCGCGTTGGCTTTCCGCCAGCGGCAGCCGTCCAAAGCCATTTGCGTGATGGTGCGTAGCGTGCCGTGCAGGCGTCTGGCCACGGGGTGGTCTTTGTTGACGTGCACAGCAATCTCAGCACCGATGCCGATGATGGCGGCCAGGTTGGCCAGCAGCTCGCGCATCTCTTGGCCGTCGTCGGCCAGAGCCACCAGCACGCCCAAGTCGAGGTTGAGCTGGCGTTGCTGCTCGATGGCGACTGCAGCCGTCACGGGGTTGGGCCCACGGTATGGCTTGCGCCGTGGCTTGGGTGGGGTGAAGCGTGGGCGTGCCATTACGCTGCCTCCTGCTCTGCCACCAGATCCAGCTCGCTCACGTGAAAGCTCAGGATGATGGGTGCGCAGCCCTTGGCGCGGGGGATGCTGACAATCACTGCCTCTGGCCCACACTGCGCCGTGGCGGTGCCTTCGTAGTCAACCCAGGGCTTTTGTTTCTTTTGCGTGGCATTGGCGTTGATGCGTACCACCTTGCCCACCAGCTCAGCGGCAGTCAGCACGGCCTTGGCTTTCTTTGCTGCTGCCCCTGTCTTCGCGGCTGCACCATCCTGGCCATCGTCCACTGATTCGCCTGTGCCAGCGGCAGCAGGCGTCTGCTCACGAATAGTTTTGTCGGTGGCAAACGTGATTCCTGCAGAGGGCGGCAGAGCCTGCGCAACGTCAGTTGCGACTGGCTCTGCTACGTTGCCTTGCGCGGCCGCAGCCGCGCCTAGTTCTGGTTCCCCCGGCAAAGCCTGCAGCGCGGCAGCGATGCTGGCTGCAGCCGCATTAGCGCTCAGCTTTTTCCCACCACCGCCAGCCAGCGCAGCGGGGCCTTGTTGACTTTTGCCTTTGGCCTTGCCACCACCCACACCCTTTTGAGTGTGCGCAGCGGGGGGAAGGGGTGTATTTGCTTTTGGAGCCTCAGATTTATCAGGAGATGCGGCGGCTTTTAGTTGCTTCGCGGCGTCCAGTTCTGCGCGGATATTGGCTTGCACATTCGATTTCAGTGTCTCCACATCAATGTGCGCTGTCTGCGCAAGACTTAGCAGCAAGGTGTTCTTCGCGTGGCCTTCTGGTAGCCACGGTGCGTAGCCTGCATCGCGCAATACCAGCACGGCTGCAGCGGCCACGACAGGTACTGGGTGTGCGCTTGCGTAATCTTTAAGCGCATCAATCGGTGCTACCTTGCCCAGTTCCAGAATTTTTGCCAGTTGTGCAGCATCATCTTTATTGAGCGTGCCCAGCATGTGTGAGGCCACAGCGGCTTCACAGGCTGTGTCGGTGGCGTCGTTGACGTTTCCTTTGCAGATGTACTGAATCAGTTGCGTGGCCAGTGCGCTGCGCCATTCCTTCTCGTAGCGCACTTGGGCATCTTTTTCCGCCTGGCGCTGTGCAGCTTCTGCATCTTCCGCCTGCTCTTTGCGCACCTTGGCTTCAGCCTCGGCCTTGCCTGCCATCTTCAGCAGCTCTGCGGCCTGGTCTTTACGCACCACTGCCACCAGTTCCTTGGTGTGCGGGTTTTCAATCAGCGTGGGCTTGATGCCTGCTTGTTCCATGGCCTTACCCACTACGGCACGCAGGGGCTTGCCTTTGATGGGACTGTCGGTGGCCACGTCCAGGCGCACGTGCCCTTCAATGCTGCTGGTGTAGGCGGTGGGTATCAGCGCCTTGGCTTCGCGCCCGGTGATGATTTCGCAGCCGCTGGCCACGGCGCGCTCACGCACCTGGGCTTTGTGGGCTTCTTCCTTGGCGTGGTAGCAGGGTGGGTTGGTGCACACGTCTGCACTGTCCACCACGGCTTGCAAGTCAGGGTTGTTGCCGGTGCGGTGGGGGCAGCTGGTGCAGGCACCGGCCAAGGGGCACAGGCTGGCATCTTCAAGGTCAAAGCTGGCGTATTCCAGCTTGGTCATGAATTGGCTGCGCACCATGGCTTGCACTTCGCGGGCGCTCATGCGGTCGCCCTGGAAATCGGTGTCGGTGGCTTCCTCCAGCGCCTTGAGCTGCAGTTGCTCATTGGGAATGCGGGCAATAGGCAGCGCGCAGCTAAAGTCCAGCTTGCCTTCGCGCAGCAACTGTCGGCCATGCTCGCACAAGTCCAGCACCTTCAGGCGGGCAAAGATGTAGCTGCGGCTGCGGCCCACCTCTGCGGCAATTGCGTCGGCAGAGCTGCCTTCGCTCTCCATCAGGGCGCGGTAGCTTTCTGCCTCTTCCAGCTCGGTCACGTCTTCGCGCTGCAGGTTTTCAATGATCTGGGCCTTCAAGGCCTGCGCATCGGTCATGGGGCGGATCAGCGCAGGAATCTCAGTAAGCCCTGCCATCTGGCTGGCGCGCCAGCGGCGTTCACCGGCTACCAGCTCGTACTCAGGTGCTGCCTGCTTTTGGGCACGGGCAGTGTGCAGCGTGTCTTCCAAGCGGCGGGCGGGCAGTGGGCGCAGCAAGATGGGTTGGTGCACGCCGCTGGCCTTGATGCTGTCTGCCAGCTCCTGCAGCTTGGCCTGGTCAAAGTGCTTGCGCGGGTTGGTCAGGCTGGGGGCAATGGCGGTCAGTGGCACATGCAGCATGCGCGGGCCTGCGCCAGGGGTAGGCAGTGCTTGGGTGCTGGTGTCTTTGGAGTCGGTCATGCTGCACCTCCTACATTAATCAACGCTGCACGCTTTTGCGCGGCTTTGGGTGTGGGGTAGATTTCGATCACGTCACGATCAGGCGTGCTGATGACGACTTCCCAGTGCTGCAACTGCCGGCCTTCACTGGTGGGGTGGTAGTAGGGGCGGACGGCGGCGCTCATGCTGCCAACCCTTCCCTGCCCTTGATGCCCAACACACGGCGCGCAGCGTTGCGCACTTCGGGGCTGACGCTGTAGCCATACATCTCAGGGCTGAGCAAGTCATTGGTCAGGCTGAGGGCGGCTTGGCCGTCTGCATCGGTCAAGGCTTGACCCCACTCCACGCTGCCGCAGCTGGCTTGGCGTTTGGCGTGGGTGATCATGTCCAAGGCCAAAGCCTCGGCGTAGGTGATTTTTCGGCCTACTTGGGGCTGCGGCATGGTGGTTGCCACCACCACACGGGCGGGTCCCACACTGCGCAGGGCAATCAATACTTCATGCATGGCATGCCTCTTGGGGTTGGTTTGGGGTTGCTTGGGTTTTCACCGCGCTGATGTGGGCGGTGACGGGGAAGTGGTACTCAGCCAGATCCAGTGCTACTTGCACCTTGATGCGCAGGCCGGGCTTGAGCTGGGCAGCGCGGGCATGGGCGGCGGCGTGTTGGCCGATGGGGAAAATCTGCTCACACGTAAAGCTGCGGTTTCCTTGCGGCCCCACCTGGTGCACCTTCAGGCACAGCACAGGCATGGGTTCGCCGGTCTCGCCCACGGGCTTGATGCGCACGATGGGCTTGGCGGCCACGGTACCTTCCATCTCAATGAGGGGGCCAAAGCCTGTGGCGTCAAAAACGGGGGCGTTCATAGGGGCAGCTCCGTCGCTGTCCACACCACGCATGCAGCCAGTGCAGCCACCCAAGTCAACGCAGTGCGCAGCAAGGCGCGCAGCGGGGAAAGGGGTTTGTGGCTCATACAGCACCTGCCTTGCGGGCGCTGATGCCGCCCAGGTCATGCTGCAGGTGTTCCATGGCGCGGCAGATGGCATCGCACACGCTGGTGGCCAGCACGGTGATGCGGTTGGGGCCTTGGGTGACGGTGTAGGGGGTCAGCATGTGGCCACCTTTAGGCGTTTGAGTGTTTGCTGCAGGTTGAGCTCGCTGATCTCATCCGCAAGCGCTATTGCCTTGGGGCTGCAGTAGTGCAGCAATGCACCGCACTGCATGACTTGCCGCATATGGCTTTCTGCCAAGCGCTTCAGTTCCCAATAGCCACACCACAGGGCATCGCGGTAATCACTGTTTTTGAGAGTGCGATGCTTGCCCAGCAGTAGCTGTGCTTTGTCATGCTCTTCGGCGGCGCTTGCCAAATAGACACTTGCACGGGCTGCTGCCGGCGCATCTGCGGGTGTGCACACGTGTGCACTGAGGGGAACTCTCCAAGCTGTCGTCATAACCACCACTCCTAAAGCTAGAGCTATTAGCGCCCGCTGTGCCTGCGTTAGCTGGCAATTTGGGCAACAAAAAACCCGCCGGGTTAGGGCGGGTTCTTCAAGAGAGTGGTGTGATGTGCGGGCTATTTAATGGCCGCAAAGCCGTCAGTGCCTATGGGCTTGAAATAGCCTTTAATACAGTTGGGGTTGCGCACGCAAATTTGAATGTGCGTGTGGCTTCTGAAGCCGCCCCCTGGGTAGACTGGCTTGCCTTCTAAGAAGGCGCCTCTTACAGAGTCGTACTCTTCAAGGTTTTCTTCTTTTCTCAATTCATGCAGGGTATTGACTACCGAGCAATCAAGGGCTCTTCCAAGTTTGTCGGGGGTGTGACCGACGTTCTTGGGCATTTTCATTCCTGTCAGTCTATGCAACTTTTTTAGTGTCTTGTGTGCACTTACAAGTTGCGCAGCGGAAGTGCGATCAAACAGGTCTAAGCAGTGCTTGAGGTCGATGATCGCCCCAAGCACGAAAGGTTTTTTGATTTTGCCTTCCGCCTGTCGTGCCAGTGACCATTCCCAGGCGCGAGCCACATTGCCTTCCCAGAAGTAGATGCCGTGGCCTAACCAGTCGTACTTTTTCTCAGATGGCTTTAAGTGCTCTTCAGGGCCACACAGAATGCGCATCCCTACATCTTCATCGCAGCCATGAAAGCCGAGGATGAAACTTGGCTGGTACTCATACAGCGGAGCTGAATGCATTAGGCGTTGCGATAAATCTTGGCTAGGTTGCCAGTGCGATCCATGATGCCTGCACGTTTCAGAAATGCTGTGGCCGCTTCTTTGCTGCTGGTCACTTTGGTGATGGCACGCTCTAAGTCGTCCATCATTTGCTTCTCAGACTCTGTCAAGTAGGTGGCAGGCTTGAGCGTTCGACTCTTAGCTGCAGATACACGTGATCCAGCAGCCTTGTGCTTGCTAGGTGTCGCGGTAGTCATGTTGGGGTCTCTTATCGTGCGGCGCTTGTTTGTGTCTCACAAATAGGTCATCCACTCCACCTGCAGATGCCACTAGTCTGGTGGCTACACATACCAGCTAGTACGTGCATTCTTACTCAAATTTGGTTATGAGTTCAATCTTTAGTTGAATCACCAGATTGCTTTGTAGACCTTGCGATAACGCTTTATCTACTTTCCTCTATTGCTATGTCTGCGCGGATAGTTGTTTGTATCCCACTTGCTCATACATGTAAGTGCTTCGGTGTAAGCAGGGTGTTACATCTGAGGAACTTGAGGATGTGCTGCGGCCTGGCGCTTTGAGTCCAAGCCCGCACATCACACCACTCTCTTGTTAACGATCCGGGCGTGCCCGGTCGATACCGTGGTGCCCAACGCATTGCTGCGATGGGATTTATATTACCCCTGGGTAAGTATTAATGCAATACCTGAGGGTAATTATTTTTCATTCTTCGGTGCCATCAACCCATGGCAGGTGCTCCATCATGCTCACGCTAGCCACTCCCACGCCGCCCACGCCAGCCCCACCACCGCCCAGAAGGCGTACACATAGGGGAGAAAGCGGCGTAGGGGGTGCATCAGCGTCTCCAGTACTTGCGGTGGTGCTTTGATTAAGCAAAGCTGCGCAGCGACCAAGAGCCAAGCACACGCCCTTGAATGTGCAAGCGGTGCGGGACTTCCTTGAGTGGCAACTCTTCAGCCTTGCGCCCATCGTTGCTCTCAATCAGGACGTTGCCCGTGGTCATGGACACGCTCAGGCGCTTCACGCGAATCAGGTCATCCAGTGTCAGGATGTAGATTCCGTCATCCGTGAACTCGTTGGTGGGCTGCACAAACATGATGTCACCGTCTTCAATTACGCCAGTCATGCTGCTGCCCCTTGCAGTGAGAACCTTTAAGGTGCGAGGGTTTGCATGCAAGCGTTGACGGACATAGCTCTCCAGCACATCAATGTGCTGGACAACCTCCTGCGCTGGGTATTTGCCATGTCCTGCTGCAGCCTCGGCCAGCACAGGCAGTCTGGCATAGCCCTCTGCGGGATCGATATCACTAGATAAAGGCGGCGCAACCGGCGGGGCATACGCCGGAGTTGCAGGCAGCACAGCATCATCAAAAAGTGCGTTTTCTCCAATAAAGAAGCTGGGAAACGCTTTGGACAAAGCGGTAGCCGTGTCCTCGCCCATGCGCTTGCCGCCCTTTTTATCCTCGGAGTAAAGCAAGCGCGAAACATAGCTTGGCTCAATGCCAATTTGCTTTGCCACGCTAGCAATAGCGCCACGCCCCATTGAGTCAACAAGGGCGCGCAGAGCTTGGCGCCGTTTTTCAAACTTATCCATTTTTCGATTCCAGCAAAGCATTACCTGTAAGTAAATAACCCTTGGGTATTGCTTTAATGCTTACCCTTGGGTAAGATTTGGGTATGCAAACACTCCTCGACTACTTGAACAGACTTGGTAAGCCAGACCGCGCTTCATTCGTGGAGCGTTGCGGCACCAGCGAAGGCTATCTGCGTAAAGCGATCAGCAAGGGGCAGCAGTTGGGCGAAAAGCTGTGTATTGCCATTGATCGCGAGTCCAGCCGCGCAGTGACCTGCGAAGAGCTGCGCCCTGATGTGGACTGGGGCTACCTGCGCGGATCGGTTCATTCCTTACCCACCACACCGCAGGAGAGCGCGAATGGCTGAGCCATATCGCCTCGGCAGCCCTGCGCGTCTATCTGTCCAACGGCTGAAGTCCCGCAGGCTAACGATAGCTGCTGCCCGCACGAAGGCCCAGATGTTCAGTCGCGGCGTGATGACGAAAGCTGAAGTAGCAGTTGTCGAAAACCGAATGCCGCTCCATTGCGGTACTGGTCGGTAACGGGCATGTCCAGTGTTACTTCCTCCCATGTCTCTGCATTTTTTGCAATGACTTGGCAAAACACATCCTTCGGCACTTCCTGCTGCATGCGAATGAAGGTTGCGAATGCGATCTCCAGCGCGTCTAAGCGGCCTTGGTCGAATGTTTGCTGGTGTGACCGATTGATGTCTTGTTTCATGCCCGCCCTCCCTGGCGTTGGTTGTGTAGGAGCTTCCAGCATAGCCCAGGGTGAGGCGGGCACCAATCCTTCCCCCCATCACCACCCCTCTAACGGTCACGCCGCCGGGGTTGCTGTCTCCCACCTCTTTCATGGTGCTGCGCGTCATAGCCATCGCGTGCAGCTTGCGTGGCAGGTGGTGATGGGCTTTTTCTTGTTGCATGGGGGCAGTGTCTGCCGCCACGGCTTGGGGCGAAAGCCTGAAATTTTCCAGATTCAAGGGGGTTGCCAATGACCTGTTATCTGTCGCCCACGGATTGGCGTGATGTTCTTTACAACGCGGTGCGCAATGCGCCGGGTGGTGTGGCTGCTGCAGCTGCGTTCTTGGCGCAGCGCCGGGGCCGCTCGATGCACACCGAGACTTTGCGCGCCCGCCTGCGCGGTGTAGATGGTGAGTGGGTGAATCTGGAGATTTTGGAGCTGCTGAGCGAGTGGATGCAAGACAGCAAGCACCCCGATGCATTGGCGTGGCTGTCTGCTTTGAACAACCGTTTTGGCCTGGTGGCGTTGGAGTTACCGCCCCCGCCAGCGGGTGGCTGGGCTTGCGAGGCTGCAGCCCTGCGCAAAAAGGCGCTGCAGCTGGGTGTGGAAGGTGGGCACCTGACGCAGTTGGTGATGCGCGCCACCGAGGACGAATCCATTTCAGTGCGTGAGGCCGAGGCGATCACCGCCCAGGCCATGGCCGAGATCGAGCTGCTGTACCGCACGATCCGCAACGCCCAGCGCGCTGCAGGGATGGAGGTGCAGCCATGAGACCCGCAGGCGAAGTTTCTAAGGCGCTGCTGCAGGCGGTGCAAGAGCTCGCAACGCCTGAGCGTGCGCCCATTCTGAAAGAGCTGGCGGCCCATGCCCAGGTGGCTGAAGCCGTGGCACTGCAGACGCTGAAAGATATGAAGCGCTATGGCCGTGTGTGCATTGCCCGCAAGCGCACGGTGCCGTGGTGCACGCGCCCGGTGGCTGAGTGGTGCTTGCCGATTGCAGGCAAGGCTGCTGCGAACGATGCAATGGCTGATGGTGGTTTTGCGGCTTTGGCGCGCGCTTGGGGATAGTTGATGGTGAATGAACACGCAGCCGGTGTTGCGGACGCTGGCGTGGATCTGGTCTTTGTAGTGCGTGCAGGAGGTGCTGTATGACCCAGCGCCGTGAAGAGCTGCCGCCGATTCAATTTAAAGCTTTGGCAGATGCGCTGCTGCCAAGGGCAGAGACGCTGCTGCCCAACTGGCTGCCCGGTGGCCGCCGCAATGGTCATGAGTGGACGTGCGGCAGCCTGGCTGGCGAAGCTGGCAGCAGCTGCTGCGTAAACATGGTGAATGGCAAGTGGGCCGACTTTGCCAGCGGTGAGCAAGGCGCTGACTTGCTGAGCCTGTACGCGGCCATCCACGGCCTGCCTATGCACAAGGCTGCGGTGCAGCTGGCGCGTGAGCAGGGGCTGGAGAGTGTGGCTGGCCTGGTGAAAACCGCTGCAGGTGCCACCGTGGTGCCTGCAGCTAACCCACGGCCCATGCCTGCCCCCAAGCCAGTCCCTGAGAAAGAAGGCTGGGCCACGATGCGCCCAGTGCCGAAGTGGGCACCTCCGCCTACTTTTGTGCATCACTACCGCCAGCCCCAAGATTTGATGCACACGGGTGAGTACCGCGTGGGCGATGATTTGCATGGGTATGTGGTGCGCTTTCGCACCAGCGACGGCGGCAAAGACACGCTGCCCTATACCTTTTGCCAAAGTGCCAAGGACGGTGCCAGCAAGTGGCACTGGAAGCAGTGGGATGAGCCCCGGCCTTTGTTCTTTCCAAACTTTGCCTTGCCTAATGGGCTGACCGTCATTCTGGTAGAGGGTGAAGTCAAGGCTGAGGTGCTGCAGCAGCTGCTGGATGCACACAGCCCCGGCGTGTATTGCGTGTGCAGCTGGCCTGGTGGCAGCAATGCCTGGCAAAAGGCCGATTGGAGCTGGCTGGCGGGCAGCACGGTGCTGCTGTGGCCAGATTGCGATGCCATGCGCGAAAAGCTGACCAAGGCTGAGTTGGCTGAGGTAGGTGCTGATGCTGCAGCCAAAGAGGCGCTGCAGGCAACTAAGCCTTTGTTGCCAGAAGCCAAGCAGCCCGGCATGAAAGCGCAGCTGGGCATTGGCGCGCTGCTGCGTGATACGCATGGCTGCACCGTCAGCCTGCTGCCCATTCCCCAGCCGGGCGAAAAGCCCAGCGGCTGGGACTGCAAGGACGCGATTGTTGACGATGGCTGGACGTTTGATGACGTGCTGGCTTTGTTTGGCCGGGCGCAGCCGTTGTTAGCGGTGCAAGTGGCCGAATCTGCTGCAGAAACTGCGGCCCCTAAAAAAAATTCGCGATCCCCCGTTGGCACAAAAGGGCGTGAAGCCGCTGGTGATGCGTCTGACGGCGACGACGATGACGACGCACCCGCTGGCAAGGATGAGACGCCGCCGCCCAAAGGCACGCCCTGGTGGCTGAAGCCGTATTGGGACAAACAGAAGGCGCGCTGGAACATTAGCCGCAAGACGGTGATTGCCGCCTTGGAAAACGATGAGGCGTTGTACGGTGTGGTGGCCTTCAATGAGCTGACAAACAGCGTGCAGTGCCGCAAGGCCTGGCCGTGGCCACATTCGCGCCCTGGTGAGATCAAGGGGGCCGATGGGCTGCTGCTGGGCAAGTATTTGACGGATTACTACAACCTGCCCAGCGTGAGCCGTGCCGCGTTGGAAGAGGCCGTGCAGACGGTCGCTTACACGGAGCGGTTTCACCCCATTCGTGAGTGGCTGCTGGATTTGAAGTGGGACGAAAAGCCCCGTTTGGATAACTGGCTGATTTATGTGCTGGGCGAAACGCCCGAGTCGTTAAACCCTGCGCTGCGTGAATACCTGCAGCTGGTGGGCCGCTTTTGGGTGCTGGGCATGGTGAACCGGGTGATGGAGCCTGGTTGCAAGTTTGACTATTGCCCGGTGCTGGAAGGTGTGGGCGGTTTGCGCAAGTCCACCCTGGTGGAGGTGCTGTGCGGCAAGGATTACTTCAGCGACACGCCGTTTGACATGAGCCGGGGCAAAGAAGCCCAAGAGCAAGTGCAAGGTATTTGGCTGTATGAGATTGCAGAGCTGAGCGCCATGAGCAAGGCGGACGTGAACGCGGTGAAGGCGTTTATCAGCTCCAAGGTGGACAAGTACCGCCCGGCCTACGGCACGACGGTGGAGAGCTACCCCCGCCAGTGCGTGCTGGTGGGCACGACCAACGATGACCAGTACCTGCGCGACCGCACGGGCAACCGCCGCTTTTGGCCGGTGCCGGTGCGCCACCAGATCAATACGGAGTGGGTGCAAAAGTACCGCGCCCAGCTGCTGGCTGAGGCGTTTGTGCTGTACCAGCAAAGCGTGCCGTACACGCCGACCAAAGAGCAGGAAGACCGCTTGTTTAAGCCCATGCAGGACAGCCGCCTGATTGAGACGGCAGTGGAAAGCCGGTTGCTGGAGCTGCTGACGCGTGATGCACATGGTGTGCAGGCAGTGGCTTCCGGGGTGCATGTGGAGTCGCAGTTTGTGCGCATGGATCAGCTGGTGGTGGAGTTGGGTTCGGACGTGGCCAAGTCTTCGGCTGCGTTGGAAAACCAGATCCGTGGCTGGCTGAAACAGCAGGGCTGGGAGCATGGCAAGAAACAGGTGGCAGGCAAACGGTCAAGCGGGTACTACCGCCCGGCGGTATGGCCACCTGAAGGCGTGGTGGTGGGCCTGGATCAGCTTGACCGCGATAGCGGGGCCATAGATGACAGCGCACCACCCCCAGCACCTTCTGGCCAAGCGCCAGCTGAGACTGATGCGCCGCTGAGCCCTGCTGCTCAGTTCCTTCAAAACCAAGCCGACGATGCGCCGTTTTAAGCCATGACGTTGTGCTTGTTCTTTCAACCCATGTCAGCGCCTGAAACGCGCTGCACTGCCCACACAGGGGGAGGCGTGATTCGCGCCTGTGTGGTGGCCAGGGCGATGGTGCGCCCGGCTTGCGGTGCAGTGGCGGGGATGGGGCTGGCTGCGCCCATGACGTAGCGGCAAGTGTCCATGTGTCCACCCTGTCCGGCGTTTTGCTGGGAGTGTGTGGGTAATGCCAATTCCTGATTTTGTGGAGTTGAAGCCGCTGCATTGCCCAAACGACACGTAACCCCCTGTCCACGTAGGTTGCGGTGCGGGCGTGGGCAGGCAGGCGCACATAGCAGGCACAGGCGCGCGTGCGCGAGCCTTGGGCGCGGCTTCCCGCGATCTCTATATAAAAAGGGTGGACAGTATGGACAGTAGGACACTTCAAAAGCAGCAAGGGGCAGCAGTGAATGAGGGCGATGTGCTGTTGATGATTAAGACGGCCATGCCTCAGACCTATCAAGCCATTCAACGTAAGGCTGGGCAGTTTGGAAATGATGTGTACCGCTTGGTTCGCTTGGGTATTCGCGGCCAGGCCAATTGCTTTTATGCGTGGGAAGGTGGCCGGGTGGTGGGCACGCCCTTTGCCAGCACGCACCCGGTGATGGCGGTGGTGGCACAGGGCTTGGTGCAGTTTGGTTGTGCACACGTGTGCATCATTGCTGAGCCTGCCAAGGCGGAGGGCTAAGGCATGGCACGGCTGGAACACATCAAGCAACGTTTGAATAACTGGGCACTGTGGCGTGCCCGCCGTGATAGCCATGGGCTGGGCTTTGCCACCCGCAACATGCTGGCCAACTGGATGGCAAGTGCTGGGGAGGTGAGCCGGTATGGGCGGGAGTCCACCATTCCTGTGCTGCACCTGGAGGCGGAAGAGATTGAGGATGCGGTGCAAGCCATGAAGCTGGGTGCAGGCCATCTGCATGTGACGGTGATGTGCGTCTACATCAAGGACTTGGGTGTGACGGGCACGGCCCGGCAGATGCGCCGCCAGCCCAGCACTGTGCATGCCCAGCTGGAGCAGGTTGACCGCTGGATTGAGGCGTGGTTGCAAGCCAAGCAGGAAGCCAAGGATGCGCAGCTGCGGCGTGTGTCTGCCAGGTTGTCACAGCGTCCGTAACAGTGCATGGGTGTGCGTGGGAGTTTTCCACCTTGGAGGGTTGCGCTACATTTCAGGCAACTTGCTGTTGGTGTCCGCAACCACCCGCAGTGAGCCAGAAAGCCCCGTCAGTCCACCACTGCACGGGGCTTTTGCATTGGTGGGTTGGTACGGCGCATGCTGCCCACCACCTAAATAGCGAGGCCATGCAATGTGGCCAGCCGGGTCGCAACCGGCACTAATTCAATGAAAGGACACGACTGTGCCATCTGCTGCTCCACGCCCCTGCTCGCATCCGGGCTGCGGCGTCCTGGTGCGCGATGGCACAGGGCGATGTCCCAAGCACCCGAAGCAGTCGTGGGTAAAGAAGCCCACCGCTGCCAAGCGGATCACCGGGCGCAAGCTGCAGCAGCTGCGCAAGGAATTGTTTGAGCGTGAGCCACTGTGCCGCCCTTGCTACAAGGCTGGGCGCGTGACGGTGGGCACGATGCGTGACCACATCGTGCCGCTGGAGGAGGGTGGCACGGATACAGAGGACAACGTGCAGAACATCTGCGCTGATTGTCACGACGAAAAGAGCAAGGCCGAGCGGGCACGTGGTGTGAAGCGTGCCTGGTCGAACTATCGAGGTTGAAGGGCTTACTTCTTAGGTTTGAAAAACTTTAATGTTGAATCAAACATACCTCTGTTAGGGTTTAGTTTTGCATCTGCTGCAGCGGCAGCGGCAGTGAGTGAACCGCCAATAGATGTGGCTAATGCGGCAATTGGTTCCAGTGCTCCGAAGAAAAGAGCTTCAGGAAACTCCGTGTGTAAGAAGAAACAGACGACCCCTAGGGTGATGGTTGCTACACCTATTCGAATGCTCATGATGTAAGCGTCTTCAGGATTAGAGCGCGAATACCTAGGGTATGGAACAAAGCTATATGAGTAGATGATGCTGGCGAAAATGCCAACCACGAACCATAAGTAGACAACAAGGCGTTCGACGGCCTTTGCTGATATTTGATACTTTACGAAGTAGGTACCAACAGAAATGGCTACAAGTATGAGCAGGCTGATTGATATGTAGATCCAGACCTTGTTGTCCTTATCCTTTCTTGTGTCAGATCCTCTCTCTAGAAAAATCATAAAAAAAGCAATCGCTGCTATTGCTATTAAGTCCCCGGCCATGAGCTTTGTCATTTCAGTCTCCAAGGCTGAGGATCGTAACAACGGTGGGTAGGGGGTATCCAAACTTTTGAAACCACCCGCCGGAAACCGAGCGCCCAGTGTCTTTTTTGTGCGCGCAGGTTTTCGAGGGGGGGGTACCCCGAAAGGAATGAAGTTATGGGAACACGTGGCCCAATGCCAAAGCCTTCGGCGCTCAAAGCACTGCAGGGCAATCCCGGAAAACGCACCACCAGCGTGGGCGATGGAGTCAATCCGGTAATTGAAATTCCTAGCGCACCCAGGCATTTGAGTAAGGAAGCTGCCAAGGAATGGAAGCGCATCACGCCGCTGCTCGAAGAGCTGGGCCTGATCTCTGGTCTTGATCGCACGGCACTGGCCCTGTACTGCCAAGCGGTAGGCCGCCTGACTGAGTTGGAGGAAGCATTCAACGGCCAGGTCAAACGCTTGATGACAGACAAGGGGTTCGATTACCCCACGGCTGTATCCGAAGCCAGCCAAAGCACCACCCCCAGCGGCTATGTGCAGCAGTCGGTGATGGTGCAGCTGATTAAAAACCACCGCGAGCAGGTGAACCGTTACCTGCAGCACTTTGGCCTCAGCCCTGCAGCGCGTGGCCGTGTGCAGCCCAGCAACTTTGTGCAACCCACGCTGCCGGGAATTGAACCGCCCAAGCCTGCGGCTGCAGCTGGGTTTGCCCAGTTTGCACCCGGTCTATCGGGGCACCCTCTTCAGTAATTTGCTATGACTCATCGCTACGTTGAAGCCGCCCAGCGTTATATGAACGCCGTGGCCAGCGGAGCTGTACCCGCCTGCAAGTGGACAAAGCTGGCAGTTGAGCGCCAGCAGCAAGACCTGCTGCGGCCTCTGTCTGCAGATTGGCCGTATGTGTTTGACGCCGATCGCGCCGAACGCCCCTGCAGTTTCATTGAGCTGCTGCCCCACATCAAGGGCAAGTGGGCGCGTGAAGGCCGCCTGATTGAGCTGGAAGACTGGCAGTGCTTCATTATCACCACCGTCTTTGGCTGGGTGCATCACGCCACGCGGCTGCGCCGGTTCAAAGAAGGCTATGTGGAGGTGCCGCGTAAAAACGCCAAGTCCACACTGTCCAGCGGTTTGGCGCTGTACATGCTCAGCGCAGACGGTGAGCAAGGCGCGGAAATCTACAGCGCGGCCACCACGCGTGACCAGGCACGCATTGTGTTTGATGACAGCAAGGCCATGGCCGATCGCACGCCGGGCTTGCGCACCCACCTGGGGGTGGTAGTGCTGCAGCACAGCATCACCGTGGCGGCCACGTCCAGCAAGTACACACCGCTGGCCTCAGAAGGCAGCACGCTGGATGGATTGAACGTGCACTTTGCCGTCATTGATGAGCTGCACGCCCACAAGACCCGCGCCGTGTATGACGTGATTGACACTGCCCGTGGCGCACGTGAGCAGTCACTGCTGTGGAACATTACCACTGCAGGCACTGATCGCAGCGGCATCTGCTATGAGCGCCGCACCCACAGCACCAAGGTGCTGGAACGTGTGATTGAAGACCCCGCCATCTTCGGCATCATCTACACCATTGATGATGCTGACGACCCATTCAAGCCTGAGAGCTGGGCCAAGGCCAACCCCAACTGGGGCAAATCGGTGCTGGAAGATGACATGGTGGCCGCTGCCCGCAAGGCGGAAGCGATGCCCAGTGCGCTGGCCAACTTTCTGACCAAGCGCCTGAACGTCTGGGTCAACGGAGAAAGTGCATGGATGGACATGCGCGCTTGGGAGCGCTGTGCCAAACCCGGCCTCTCATTGGCCGATGTGCCACGCGACACCCCTGTGTGGATGGGCTTGGACTTGGCGCAAAAGCGCGACTTTGCGGCCCTGGTGTCTGTATTCCAGATGGATGGCGTGTGGCATGTGTGCACACGTCTGTACTTGAATGAGCTGGCTGTGCAGGAAAGCGGCAACGCCCACCTGAGCGGCTGGGCGCGGCAAGACTATGTTCAGGTCACTGACGGCGACATCACCGACTTTGACGTGGTGGCCGAAGACCTGCGCGCCATCTGCCGTGACCACAACGTGCAAGAAATTGCCTTTGACCCGGCGCTGTCCATGTACTTCGCCACCAAGCTGATCGAAGAGGGCCTGCCACTGGTGGAAATCACCCAGCGTGCCCTGTTCTTTACCCCGCCACTGATCCAGGTGGAAAACCTTGTGCACGAGCACAAGCTCAAACACGATGCCAACCCCGTCATGAGCTGGATGGTCAGCAACCTGGTGGTCAAGGTCTCAAAGTTCAATGAGCTGCGAGCCCCTACCAAAGAGCGCCCAGAGAACAAGATTGATGGCCCGATTGCCATGCTGATGGCGCTGGGTCGGGCTATGGCAGTGCAAGAGCCTGAGGATGTGATCCGCAGCGACTTCACCTTTTTGTGAGACTTTATGACCCCCAAAATCTTCAACATCTGCCTTTTGCTGGGTTGGCTGCTCATCGTGGCTGGCGTGGCAGGGCTGCACTCGCTGGCCTTGGCTGCGGTGGTCGGTGGTGTGCTGGTTTTGGGGTTGACCGTGTTCTTGGCGCTGCGTGTGGGGGTTCGCCCTCCCGCAAGGCCGTTAGCTCACAAGGAGGGCGCAGATGTTTCTCAGTAGTGCCAGCCTGCAGCCGCAAGCCAATTCCAGCATCCCGGAGACCAGTGATTTTTGGTTCCAGCCTCTGCAGCAAGGCATGTCTACCCGCTCTGGTGCTGTGGTGACGCCTAGCACGGCCATGCGACTGGCCACCGTATACAAGTGCATCAAGGCCATCAGCGAGACTATCGCAGTGCTGCCTGTGCATGTACACCAAGATACTGCCGAAGGCCGTGACCGTGTCAATGATCACCCCTTGGCACGCATGCTTTCACGCAGCCCTAACCAGTGGCAAACGCCTATGCAGTTCCGCCAGATGGTGGAGGCACACCGCAGCTTGCGGGGCAACGGCTACGCACGGATTTATTGGGCAGACAGTGGACAGCCTGAGATGGTGGTGCCCCTGCATCCTGACCGCGTTACCCCTGAGGTGGGGGCGGACGGACTGCCACGTTACCAAGTCAAAAGTCTCAATGGATCACGCACTGAGACCTTGTTGCAAGGTGAAATGCTGCACCTGACGGGCCTCACGCTGGACGGCTTTGTGGGGCTGAGCCCGATTGAAGCGGAGCGCGAATCCTTAGGGGCGGCTATGGCTGCACGTGACTATGGCAGCCGGTTTTGGAACAACGACGCCCGCCCGCCGTTTTGGGTCGAGGTACCCAGCAAGTTTGAAGACAACGCAGCACGTGCCAACTTCCGCAGTGAGTGGCAGGTGCAGTATGGCGGTGCCAATCAGCACAAGCCTGCGGTGCTGGATCGTGGCATGAAGATCCACGAGTTGGGCCTAAAAAACTCCGATGCCCAGTGGTTGGATTTTCGCAAGTACTCCGATGTAGATATCTGCGGTCTGTGGCGTGTACCGCCTCACAAGGTTGGCATCTTGGGTGATACCAAGTACGCCACGATTGAGCACCAAAACATTGACTGGGTCAGCGATTGCATCTTGCCGCTGGCTGTTGGCTGGGAACAAGTGCTGTGGCGTGACCTGGTGATTGATGAATCGCACACCATCACTTTGGTGCTGGAGCAGTTGCTGCGCGGCGACTTCAAGAGCCGCATGGACGGCTACAAGAGCGCGATTGAATCTGGCGTGTTGACACCGAACGAGGCACGTCGCAAGGAAAACAACCCACCGTTGAAGGGCGGTGATTCGCTACGCATCCCTGCCAACATGGCGGTGATTGATGCTGATGGTGTGCCCGTGCTGCCCAGCAAAAAGGAAAATTAAATGTCTCTACTACTCGCAGAGTTCTACAACAGCCCTTGGGTGCTGGAGGCTACGGTGCACGCCAAGATGGCAGATGTGCTGGAGCGCTGGGCTATGGGCGTCAAGCTGGGGCCAGAGCAAATTCAGTTGGCAGTGGGCAATGCTCCGGAGGTTGCAGCCCGCCGCCAGTCACAAACTGCTGCGCAGTCTGGCGGTGGCACCATGGTGCTGCCGGTGCATGGCGTACTCACCAATCGTGCCCATGCCAAGGCAGCCAGCACCGTGATGACCAGTGCCGAAGAGTTGGGCGCTGATATCCGCGCTGCCATGCGCAACCCCGATGTGGGCCGCATTGTGCTGGACGTGGACAGCCCTGGCGGCAGCGCCTTTGGTGTGCAAGAGGTGGGCGATGCCATTTATGAAGCGCGGCAAGCCAAGCCTGTGATTGCTGTGGTCAACGCCACTGCAGCCAGTGGGGGCTACTGGATTGCCTCGCAGGCCACAGAAGTGGTGCTCACGCCCAGCGGCATGGTGGGCAGCATCGGCGCTTACATGGCGCACGTGGACCGCTCAGCCCAGTATGAAAAGGAAGGCCAAAAGGTCACCTACGTGTACGCGGGCAAGCACAAGGTGGAAGGTAACGACACCGGCCCCATGAGCGATGAAACACTGGCCTACGTGCAGACCTTGGCTGACCAGTGCTACGCCAGCTTTGTGCAGGCCGTGGCCCGTGGTCGCGGTGTGACAGCAGCCGTGGCTGGTGGCGAAAGCTTCGGCCAAGGCCGCATGGTCATGGCGGATGCAGCGCTCAAGGCTGGCATGGTGGATCGTCTGGGCACCTTGTCTCAAGTGTTGGCAGAGGGCTGGAAGCCAATGCCCAATCAGCCATCGTCTGACCGCCGTGTAGCCAGTGCGCAGCAGCGTTTGCGTGTGCTGCAACTAGGCGATGTGCCTGGTTAACGTCACCAACCCGCAGCCTGACAGAACTGCGCCCAGCCCCCGCCTTGCCGCTGGGGCTTTTTTGTTTCTGTCGCCATCCAAGCGCCCGCCTTCAGGTGGGCATTTTTGTTTGTCACTCTTGAAGGTAAATCTATGAAGCGCATGAATCGCTTGTTCGTAGGCGTGCTGGCCTTGGCCGCCGTCGGTATCGCTGCTGCGGCAGCAATGGCTCCTGTCGATGCGCAGGTCGCCACCAGTCTGATGGCGCAGATGCTGCCAGCATCGGACTATGGCAGTGTGGCCAATGCCCTGATGGGTATGGCTGCCATGGGCTCCATCAAGCAACTCAACGCCCTGAAGGCGGCGCGTGGCACGGCCATGACGGAGATGCAGGCTTTGCTGGCTGCGGCAGAAGGGCGTGCGGATGGCATGATGACCGATGCAGAGCGTCAGCAGTTCGATGAACTAGAAGCCAAGATCAAAGGCTTTGACGGTGATATCAACCGCGTGCAGACCGCTTTGGATTCGCAGCGTGCAGGCTCTAGCGTCAAGGTGGCAGACACCACCGACGTGCAAGTCACCGACAACGTGGCCAACGACCCCAAGGGTGGTTTCAAGACCTTTGGTGAATACGCCACCGCAGTGCGCAATGCAGCAGTGAATGCAGGTAATGGTTACCAAATCACTGATCAGCGTATCTTGGTGCTCAACGCTGGCCCCACCAACATGGCTAGTGAGGGTAATGGTGATTCGTTGGGTATCTTGATCCCACCGGAATTTAGCCAAGCCATCTTCACTGCTAGCACCGATGAGCTGGACAACCTGCTGCCCCTGACAGATAACATCCCCGTGGAAGGCAATAGCATGACCTTCCCCAAGGACGAGTCCACGCCATGGGGGCAAAGCGGTATCAAGGCTTTCTGGCAAAACGAAGGCGGCAAGGATCGTGACAGCAAGCCAACTTTAGACCCAGCCACGCTGCGCTTGAACAAGCTGACGGCTTTGGTGCCAGTGACCGAAGAGCTGCTGGAAGACTCTTCTGCCGTGGGCGCTTACCTCAACAGCAAAACGCCAGAAGCCATCACCTGGAAGACCAACGAAGCCCTGTGGGGTGGTGACGGTGCTGGCAAGCCTTTGGGCTATACCAAGAGCGGTGTGGTGATTGAGGTGGCCAAAGAAACCGGCCAAGCCGCAGCCACCATCGTGCGCCAAAACATCTCCAAGATGCGCGCCCGCATGACGCCTGCGCAGTACCGCCGTGCCATCTGGATGATCAATGCAGATGCATTGCCTCAGCTTGATGAGCTGGCCTACGGCCAACCAGGCACCAACGCCGCCATCTACAACCCGGAAGGTGGTTATGGCTTTGGCGTACTGCTTGGCCGCCCTGTAATGGTGTCGCCCCACAGCTCTACGCTGGGTGAGAAGTTCGATATCTCGCTGGTGGACTGGAAGAGCTACCGGACCATCACCAAGGCGCGTGGCATTGAAACCGCCACCAGCATGCACCTGTGGTTTGACTTGGGCCTCACCGCGTTCCGCGCCCAGTTCCGTGTAGCAGGCCAGTCTGCACTGACCAAGCCCATCACCCCCAACAACGGCAGCAATACGCAGTCGCCTTTCGTCACATTGGCCACCCGCGCCTGAGGCGCTCAAGGGTGAGTACGGCGGCGGGCTTCATGCAGCCCGCTGCTGCGCTAATGGTTTTGCATTCAATTATTTAAGGGATACCTATGATCTCGACCAACGCAAAGCTGGCCCAGCTGCTGGCTGTTGTGGCTGCGCTGCCTCCTGCAGCCACAGCCAACACCGAGCGCTTCACTGGCGTGGTGAATATGGGCAACTTCCACCAGGCGGTGGCAGTGGTGCAACTGGGTGACATGGCCAGCGAGGTCATCACCGTCAAGGCCTACGCCTGCAAGGCAGATGGTTCTGGCGCCGTGGCACTAACGGGCAACAGCCCTGAAGTATTGGCTGCCAGTGCTGCAGACAATGACAACAAACAGCTCGTGCTGAATGTGCGTGCTGAAGATCTGCTGGAAAGCGGTCTTAGCCACATCAAGTTTGGCGTGGTAACTGGCGGAGCCACTGGAGGCCCCGTGGCTGCAGTTGTGCTGGCCCACCCACGTGCAGGCTGGGGCAAGGACAGCAACGCAGCGTCTGTAGTGGCAGTGGCTGGCTAAGCATGAGCAAGCCAGCCGCTCCCCAGCTGGTGCGCGCCTTGGTGGACTTCTACCAGGGCGGGCAGCTGCTGTACAAGAAAGACAACGTCTACCCGCTGGACGATCGCTTGCAACTTATGAAAGCACGTGGCGATGCACAGGATTACACGCCACCAGCTCCTGCAAAGGCAGCACAGGCGGGTGGCAAGCGTAGCAAAGCCGACGCTGCAACGCTGCCTGCAACACAGACCGCTTCCGATGCTGCAGATGCTTCAAATAGTGGAGCAGGTAGCGCTGATCCTGAAAAGGATTCAGGTTTGAATGTATCTGAAACTTCGAGCGATCAAGTGCAGCAAGCTATTGAAGAAGTAGCAAAAACAGACGACCAACCCGCACAGGCGTGAGCATGACAGACACCACCGACACTGATTTGGAGCCATCCACACCACTGCCGGTGGTGCCTTCTGTAGCACCTGCGATTGCTGATGTGATGCAGCGATTGCGGCTGGATGAAGACCTGCAGCAAGACGCTGAAAACTCTATCCCTGAGGCGGTTGCTGAGTGTGAAAGCATCTTGGAGCGCAAGCTCTACGCCACCGCCCAGGAATTGGCAGATGCCAAAGACCCCAAAGGCTTGGTGATCCAGCCAGATGTTACTGCCGCCATCTTGCTGCTCATTGATGCAACGGTGGGGGCGAACTCTGTGCAAGACGCAGAAACCAAACGCAGCAGGGCGGAAACCATTTTGCTGCGCCGTGCATACCGAGGCGTTTAACTATGTCCAGAGCCAGTTTCCAAAACCTGCGCAACCCACCCAGCCAAAAGCTCAACAAGCGGGTGTGCATCCGCTTGCGGCAAGACATGCCGGTGGGTGCTTCGGGGGTGGATCAGGTTTACACCCAGCCGCGTGAACGCTGGGCGCGCATTCAGCCTGTGGGCACTGCCACCTATACCGAATCGGCACAAACCGACACGGCCATCACCCACCGCATTTGGCTGCGCAAGATTGAAGGCGTGACGGATGCGCACGAAATTGTGCACATCACCAGTGGCAGCTTGTACCGCGTGCAGCGGCTGGCGGATCTGGACGGTGGCAATGACTTCACCATTGTGGAAGTGGAGCAGCTGAAATGACCCTTGCCGCAAGTAACGGCACCTTGGCCGCCCACGTGCATGTGGAAGGCTTTGAGCGCTTCCACCGTGACAGCTTCAACAAGCGCCAAGTGCGCTATGCCATGCGCAAAGCAGGGCGCCGCGTTGAAAGCCGCGCCAAGCTGAATTTGGCCTTGGCGGGCTCTGGCAGCAACTACCCGCGCAAGCTGCGCGGCGTGCTGCGCGACTCGATCAAGACGCGGGTCAGCCGCAGCGGCTTTCTCGTCAAGATCATGCCGGACAAGACCGCTGGCATGGCGGAGTACTACCCGGCCTATTTGCACTACGGTGTCACAAGTGAAGCTTGGCGATCAGGTCGAAAGCCCAAGGGTGATGGAAAAAGACAAACCTTTGGACGAAGCAATTGGCATGTGAAGCCCCGAAATAACTATGTAGCAGATGCTCTTCAGGATGAGGCTGCAGGTGTTAGAGCGGACTTAAGCCAAGGCTTTCACCGTGCACTGGGTTAGGATTACTTTGGAGATAACCAAAGGAGACCTATGCAAAAGATGTTGGCCTGGCTGAGCTTAAGTTCGGCCATTGTGCTGAGCCCAGCGTGGGCAGGCAAACTTTCTCAGACGCCGAAATTCCTTCAGTCTGGGGTTGTGAAATACAGCAAAAAAATACCTCAGTGCGCTTCAGTTAAAAGCACCGTGGTGCAAGGAGTTTGGCAGCGACTGGACTACGGCGTTGGCAAGATAGAAGTTAACTATAAGGTCACCGAGGCAGGGCTTGAATCCGTTACGTTGAACGCGCCTAATAGCCCAAAAGACAGCGGTCAACTTCAAGCCATGATGTGTGCGACGGCTGCTCTGATGCAGTCAATGCAGCCTGACTATGAGAGCCAGGAGAGTGCGCTATCGAATGCGGCTCATCTTTGGAAGAGTAGTGCCAAGGCGCCTTTTACGATGGCTTTTTATTTTGACCAGATGACCGCGCAACATGTTCCGTTTCAGCTTAAGGCTTGGAATAAGTAGTTTCGTTCGGTGACCCAATTTTTTGAAACCGCCCCATAGGGCGGTTTTTTTATACCTGTTTGCTTATGAAACCATCCGACATCGTGGCGCACCTGCGCAGCCATTGCCCTGCCCTGGGCGGCAGTGTGCAGGCGGGCATCAATTGGGAAGCGATCGAAAAAGCCACCCAGTGGCAGGGCCTGTACGCCTTTGTGGTGCCCACCGATGACAAGGCTGGCGACCCCCTCTATGACAACACCTTGGTGCAAGAAATCACTGAAGGCTTGGACGTGGTGGTGGTCTTCCCCCAAAGCGATGAGCCAGGGCGGCAGGTGGCTGACGAAGTGCCCGCCATGCGCAAAGCGCTGTGCCTGGCGCTTGCGGGCTTTACACCGCCGGGCAGTGCGGGCTGGCTGATCTACGAAGGCCGCAGCTTTTTACACACCGACCGCGCCAAGGTGGCCTATGCCTTCAGCTTTAGTGGCTTGGAGGTCATGGGCAGCGCAGAGCTGCCTAGCGACCCTGCACAGGCAGAGACCTGGCAGGAAGCCGAACTGCTGGGCCTGCAGCAGCTGGAAGGCTTGGACATCGATGTCGATGTGATCGACCCCATGGTGGACAAGAACCTCAAGCCTGACGGCGTGGGGCCTGATGGCCGTATTGAGCATCACCTGAAAGTGAACCTACCGCATGACAACCCAAACCCCACCCCAAACCCCGAACCATGAGTGCACACGTGTGCACGTCACGCCCGCCGAAGGTCGCGCCGTGCGCATGCCTGAGCGTGGCCACGCACTCATGCCAGCCGAAGGCTGTGAAGTGCCTCGCAATGTGTACTGGGCCCGCCGCATAGCGGTGGGCGATGTGCAAGAACTACCACCCGCAACTACCAAAGGGAAACCCAGCAAATGAGCGTCAGCTTTAACAACATCCCCGCAGGTGTGCGGGTGCCTCTGTTCTATGCAGAGATGGACAACAGCGCAGCCAACAGTGCACAGGCCACACTGCGCACGCTGATCATTGGTCAGGTCAATGACGGCCACACGCACGCCGATATCGGCAAGCTCACCCTATGCAGCCGCACAGAGCAGGCGGCGGAAATTGGCGGTGCTGGCTCTGTGCTGCACGCCATGCACCGCAGCTACAAGCGCAACGACAGCTTTGGCACGGTATGGGTGCTGCCCGTAGCCTTGGGCACTGGCACAGCCGCTGCAGGTTCCATCACGGTCAGTGCAGCTGCCACGGGCAGCGGCGTGATCAGCCTGTATGTGGCAGGCCAGCGTGTGCAAGTGCCTGCAGTGGCGGGGGATACCACCTCTGCCTTGGCCACTGCCATTGCTGCCGCCATCAATGCCAACACCACCTTGCCGGTGACGGCGGAGGTGGATGGCGCTACACCCGCCAAGGTCAACATTACCGCCAAGGGCAAGGGTCTGCTGGGCAATGACATTACCGTGCAGCTCAACCGCTTGGGAACTGCCGGTGGCGAGGCACTGCCCGCAGGCGTTGCCCTCACGCTGGTAGCGCCCACGGGCGGTGCCGGTGCGCCAGACTTGGCTGCTGCCTTGGCGGCGGTGGGTGATGAGCCGTTTGAATTTGTCATCCACCCCTTTACCGATGCAGCCAGCCTCAACGCCTTGCGCGACTGGATGAACGACACCGCAGGCCGCTGGAGCTGGGTCAAGCAGCTGTACGGCCACTGCTACAGTGCCAAGCGCGGCACGCTGGGTGAGTTGGTGGCCTTTGGCACCGCACGCAATGACCCGCACCACACCGTGCACGGTTTTGAGCCGCTGGTGCCCCAGCCCGCTTGGGAAGTGGCCGCCGCCTACGGTGCCCGCACGGCGGTGTTCATCAGTGCAGACCCCGCCCGCCCCACGCAAACCGGCGTGCTCACGGGGGTGGATGCTGCACCGGCAGGCGATCGCTTCATGCTGGATGAGCGCCAAGCGCTGCTCACCAGCGGCGTGGCCACGGCGTATGTGGAGGGTGGCGAGTACCGCATTGAGCGTGGCATCACCACCTACCAAAAGAACGCCTTTGGTGCGGAGGATGACAGCTACCTGGACAGCGAGACCCTGCACACCAGTGCCCACGTGCTGCGCACCCTGAAAGCGCGCATCACCAGCAAGTACCCCCGCCACAAGCTGGCCAACGACGGCACCAAGTACGGCCCCGGCCAAGCCATCGTCACGCCCGTGGTGATCCGCGGTGAGCTGATTGCGGCCTACCGTGAGCTGGAGTACCAGGGCATTGTGGAGAACGCCGAAGCCTTCAAGGAAAACTTGATTGTGGAGCGCTCCATCACCAACCCCAACCGCCTGGATGTGTTGTTCCCACCGGACTACATCAACCAGCTGCGTGTGTTTGCGCTGCTCAACCAGTTCCGCTTGCAATACAGCACGCTGGCTGAGTAAGCAGCCGCCAGCGTCAACCCATCAACCCCGCCCGCCCTGGTGCAAACCACGGCGGGCTTTGCTTTGTAAGGAGAGCTCAACATGGGCCAAAAGATTGCAGGCACCTGCTACATCAAGGTAGACGGTCAGCAGCTGGTGCTTACCGGTGCGGTAGAAGCCCCGCTGAACAAGTCCACGCGTGAGACCGTGGTCAAGGGCTACTACAAGGAAGAAGACACAGTGCCCTTTGTCAAGGCTGAAGTGGCCGTACCCAAGGGCACCAACATGGCTGCCATCACAGGTGCCACCAATGCCACGGTCACTGTGGAGTTTGCCAACCGCACTGTCTACACCTTGTCTGGTGCCTACCTGGTGGGCGAGGTGAACTACAGCAGCGACGAAGGCAAGGCCTCGCTGGAGTGGAACGGCACTGAAGGAGATTGGAACTAATGAACGAAGCACAGGAAATCATGGGGGCTTTGACCCATACCCTCGCCAAGCCCATCAAAGCGCACTCCGAGCAGGTGACTGAACTGCAGCTGCGTCGCCCCACACCAGCAGAGGCCAAAAAGATTGGCCGCATGCCTTATGTGATCACCAACCTTGCCACGGGTGCTTATTCGCCAGACCTGTCGGTGGTGGGTGACTACATCAGTGTGTGCGCAGGTATTCCGCCGTCTTCGGTAGATCAGCTGGACTTGTCCGACCTGAACCAGCTGGCCTGGCAGATCTGCAGTTTTTTCACGACGCCGGAATCGTCAGCCTCCAGCAGCTGACCGACTTGGCCTATGACTTGGCCTACCTGTGGCGCATGACGCCGCCACAGGTCATGGCGCTGCCGCTGGATGAGTTTTCTGAATTGTTAGTGCAGGCCCACCGTATCTGGCCGCCAAAGTGAGAGGGCAATCCCCATGGCAGATAAGTTTCAGCTCAAGGCCCTGATCACTGGGGTAGACAAGCTCAGCCCCATGCTCAAGGGCGTGGGGCAGAACGCGGGCAAGTTGCGCAAGCAGCTGGAATCCAGCGGGCTGGGAAAGATCAGTATGGGTGACCTGGCCGGCGGTGGTGCATTTGCCATGCCGTTCATTGCTGGTGCCAAAGCCGCCATTGCTTTTGAAAGCAAGATGGCTGACGTCAAAAAGGTCATGGACTTTGACAAAGGCCAAGAGGCGCAGCAGTTTGCGGCCATGAATAAGGACGTGCTGGCGCTGTCGCGTCAGCTACCTATGGCGGCAGAAGGCATTGCTTCTATCTATGCAGCTGGCGGCCAGTCAGGCATTGCGAGAGGTGAGTTGAAGGCATTTGCCACAGACGCCATCAAGATGGGCGTGGCCTTTGATCAGACGGCAGATGAGTCCGGCAAGATGATGGCCACCTGGCGTACAGCCTTCAAGATGGGTCAAGGCGATGTGGTGGCACTGGCAGACAAGATCAACTACCTGGGCAACACGGGGCCTGCTACCACCAAGCAGATCTCTGCCATCGTCACCAAGATTGGTCCGTTGGGGGAGGTAGCAGGCTTGGCAAGTGGGCAGATTGCTGCCATGGGGGCCACGCTGGCAGGTGTAGGTGTAGCTGAGGATGTAGCTGCCACGGGCATGAAAAACTTCATGCTGGCATTGACGGCGGGCGGCGCTGCCACCAAAGCGCAGTCCGAGACGCTCAAGGCCTTGCGCATGGATGCCAAGCAGGTAGCAGTTGGCATGCAGAAAGATTCTGAGGGCACCATCATGAAGGTGCTGCAGGCCATCAGCAAGGTAGACAAGACGAAGCAGGCGGCGGTGCTTTCGCAGCTCTTTGGCAAGGAAAGCATTGGTGCGATCGCGCCCATGCTGACCAACCTGGATTTGCTGGCAGGCAACTTCAAGAAAGTGGCGGATGCCCAGGCCTACGCCGGCAGCATGGAAAAGGAATATGCAAGCCGGGCCGCAACCACAGAAAACAACCTGCAGCTGCTGAAAAATCGCACGGTGGAGCTTGGCATCGCCATTGGCTCCGCTTTGCTGCCAGCCATCAATGATGGCGTGGGTGCCTTCGGCCCCTTGGTCAGCACGGTGGCAGACTTTGCTGCTGCCAATCCGTGGGTCATCAAAGGCCTGCTGGGGGCAGCCGCTGGGTTTGTCGGGTTGCGGCTGGCTGTGACGGGCGGAGCGCTTGCATTAAAGCTGTTTGGTGTAGCGGCGACCATGCTTGCAAAACACCCTATTGCTTTTGCTATTCAAGGAATCGCGCTATTGGCTGGCGTCTTAATTGCCAACTGGTCCAGCGTGGCGCCGTTTTTTGAGGCTTGCTGGGACAAGATCAAAGAATACGCCGCCATTGGCTGGGAGATGTTCAAGACCGTGGCGGGCTTCACCCCGCTGGGAATGATCGTCAAGAACTGGGAGCCCATTGTGGCTTTCTTCAAGGGTATCTGGGAGCGTGTGCGCCCCTATATCGAGCCCATCATTGAAGGTGCCAAGTGGGTGGGCGGCAAGGTGGGTGGCATGTTCGGCGGCGGTGCGCCAGCAGCTGCGCCCGCTGCAGCCACAAGCCCCGTGCAGCAGGCCAAGTCGCCACTGCCTGCGGCTGCTGCTGCCCAGAAGACCAATGTGCAAGGTGAGATGGTGGTGAAGTTTGAAAACGCACCACCAGGCACCAGGGTGCAGTCTGCACAAACCAACCAGCCTGGCTTCAACATCAACGCCCCTGTGGGCACGCGCAGCTTGTCCCTGCCTTATTAGGAGAGCGTGAATGTCTGATTGGCGCAAGCAGCTGCAGCCTGCCAGCTTCAAGGGTGTACCGTTTGAGGTGCTCAGCGATAGCTCCACCTTTGGGCGGCGCATTCAGGTGCACGAGTTTGTGCAGCGTGACAAGCCCTTTTGCGAAGACTTGGGGCGCGTCACGCGGCGCTTCTCGGTCAATGCTTTTTTTGGCGGGAATGACTGCCTGGACCAGCGCGACGCCTTTTTGGCCGCCATTGATGAAGACCCCGCGGGTGAGCTGATCTTGCCCACCTGGGGCGCCATGCAGGCCACGGCCATGCCCGGCAGTGTGGACAACAGCCGTGAAGATGGCGGCATTGTCTGGATCAGTCTGGAGTTTGTGGAAAGTGGCGACAAGGGCTACCCCGTGGCCACGCCCGCTACAGATGCACAGCTCAGCGATGCCGCAGGCGGCGTGCTGGATGAGGGCAGCAACTGGTTTGAAGATGCCATGGCCGGTGTCAACGCCGCCCGCGTCAACATCGCTGCTGCCACTGGCAGTGTGCAGGCAGCTTTTGGGCTGGTAACCGGCACCATTGGCACCATCACCCGCACGGTGGCCAGCGCAGCAGACTTGGTCAACATAGTGCTCAACGCCCCGGCCAACTTTGTGCTGGCCTTGCGCGCAGGCGTTGGCAGTGTGCGCAACAGCCTGCAGGGCATTGAACCGCAGGGCGCTTTAGACAGCCTGCGCAGCGCTGTGCGCGGCACCAGCAGCATGGGTTATGTGAACCCTGCAGGCGGTGCTGACACGCAAAAGCTGGTCATGGCGGTCAACGAGCTGGTGGGCCACGCGCAGCTGACGGTGGCTTTAGAGGCTGCAGCCCAGCTGCCGCCTGATGCGCCTGTACCCCTTATGCCCGCTACGCCTTCTGTGTGGCAGCAAGCCAGCCAGCCAGTGCAGCGCGCTGAGGTGTTGTACCAGGCCGATGTACTGGCTGCCCGCGCAGCGCTGGAAGCGGCGCTGTGGGAAGCCCTGCAAGGCGGCGGTGGCCGCCCGCCCATGGCCATGCTCAATGCCCTGCAAGATGCCCGCACGAAGGCTCGCAGGCATTTGGCAGAGGTGGCATCTAGCGCCGTTCCGCTGGTGACGGTAACGCCGTCAGCCGTGCAGCCTGCTTTGGTGCTGGCCTACCGCCAGTGGGGTGATGCCACGCGGGCTGCAGAAATTGTGCAGCGCAACCGTGTGTCGCACCCCGGTTTTGTATCACCGCAACCGCTGCAGGTTGCACGTAAGTAGCTAAAGGTTTGCCATGCCCATTCCTGACGATCACAAAGTGAGTTTGCGGGTGGCTGGCATGGACTACGCGGGCTGGAAAGATGTGCGCATTAGCGCGGGCATTGAGCGGCAGGCACGTGATTTTTCTCTGTCAGTGGCTTGGCGCTGGGATGGGCAGGCTGTGGACTTGCCCATCAAGCAAGGCGCCAAGACTGAAGTGCGCATTGGCCAAGACTTGGTGCTGACGGGCTGGGTGTTTGCCACGCCCATCAGCCATACGCCAGATGCCATTACGCGTGGCATTACTGGCCGCAGCCTGACCGCTGATTTGGTGGACTGCAGCGCCGTTAACCAGCCCGGCCAATGGCGTAAGCAAAGCGTGCAGCAAGTGGTGCAAGCTTTGACCCAGCCCTTTGGCCTGAAGGTCATCAGCCAGGTACCAGAGACGGCAGCCTTGGTAGACCACAGCATTGAGCCTGGTGAGACGGTGTTTGACAGTATTGACCGGCTGCTGACACTGTCGCGCCTGCTGTCCACAGACGATGCGCAGGGCAATGTGCTGATTGTGGAACCCGGCAGCGCTGGTCGCGCCGTGGATGCCATTGTGGTGGGTGAGAACGTGCTGGAGGGCAGTGCACCCTTGGACTTCTCACAGCTGATGTCTGAGTACCGCGTGGTAGGGCAAAAAAGCGGTACCGACGAAAGCTTTGCAGAGTCCACCAACGAAGTGGCCGCCAGCGTAACGGACCCACGTGCCACGCGTTACCGCCCGCTGCTGATTCAGCAGCAGGGCCAGCTCACCAGCCAGCTGGCTCGTGAGCGTGTGAACTGGGAGCGCGGCAGCCGTGTGGGCAAGGCGCTCACTACCACCTATAAGGTGCAAGGCTGGCGGCAAAGCAACGGCCAGCTATGGGTGCATAACCAGCTGGTGCAGGTCAAAGACCCCGTCATTGGGTTTGACCGAGAGATGCTGATTACGGCTGTTGAATATGTGCTGGATGACAACGGCACCGTGGCCATGCTGACCGTGGCCCCGCCTGAGGCCGTGCTGCCAGAGCCGCAAGACCCGCACAAGGCGCGCAAGCTGAAAAAAGGCGGCAAGGCTGACAACTTTGAATATTTACTGCCTGCGGACTGGGACAAGCAATGAGTGTGCAAAACATGATCAGCCGCTGCACCTTGGCCCTGGCCAATGCCAAAGGCATGCTGCAGCAGCTTCAGATCCGCATGCTGGCCGGTGAGGTGAAAGATGCCGTGGAGCATCTGGAGCCTTATGGCTTTACCAGCTGCCCGCATCCCGGAGCGGAGGGCGTGGCGGTGTTCCCCGGTGGCGATCGTAGCCACGGCGTGGTGGTTGTGCTGGCAGACCGGCGCTACCGCCTGCAGGGGCTAAAGACTGGCGAAATGGCCATCCACGATGACCAAGGCCAGAGCGTGCACCTCACGCGCGATGGCATCGTGATCAAGGGTGCTGGCAAGCCGGTCACAGTGACGGATGCAGAAAAGCTGCGTGTGGAATGCCCCATTGAGTGCACGCACGACATCACGGACAACGTGGACAGCACAGGCACAAGCATGGCCGCCATGCGTGAGACCTACAACGACCACGACCACCCCGGCGACAGCGGTGGCACGACCGGCAAGCCCAACCAAGGAATGTAGCCATGCAAGTACTACCCCTCACCGGCGCTGATGCATCCGGTGTGCTGGAGCGTGCCGTGCACATCAGCCTTTTCACTTGGCGGCGGGCAGACCCCGGCGATCAGGTAGACGGTGCAGATCGGCAGGGCTGGTGGGGCGACAGCTACCCCAGCGAGGCGAGTGACCGCATAGGCAGCAAGCTTTGGCTGCTGCGCCGTCGCACCATCACGCCGCAAACCCAGCGCGATGCGCAGCGGTTTTGCCAAGAGGCGCTGCAGTGGTTGGTGGATGACGGGCATGTGACACAAGTGACGGTCACCATCACCCGCCCCCAGGCCACGCATTTGGCCGCACAAATTGTGCTGGAGCGCCCTGACGGCGATCCGGTAACCCTCAACCTTGATGACTTGCTGCAGGTGAAACATGGCATTTGAAACCCCCAGCCTGCCCGAACTGATTGCCCGCACCAGCGCTGACCTGGAAGGCAGCAACGCCATGCGCCGCAGCGATGCCGCTGTGCTGGCGCGTGCGCATGCGGCGGCGGTGTATGGGCTATATCAGTTTTTGGGCTGGCAGTTTTTGCAGCACCGGCCAGATACGTGCGACGAAGAGCATTTGGCCAAGCACGCTGCTGATCGCAATGTGCCCCGCAAGCAGGCCACCCACGCCACAGGCTATGTGGCCATGACGGGCAATGTGGGTGCAGTGATCAACGTGGGTGTGCGCCTGGAGCGCGCAGGCGTGCTGTATGAGGTAGTGCAAGGTGCCACGCTCACGGCTGGCGCGGCTGCTGTGGGCATACAGGCTGTGGAGGCAGGCGCGGCAGGCAACCAGCCTGCCGGTGCAGAGCTGCAGCTGATCAGCCCTGTCTTGGGTGTGGAACCCAAAGCCACGGTGGATGCAGATGGCTTGCACGGCGGCACAGATCTGGAGCCGCTGGAAGACTGGCGTGCCCGCGTCGTGCAGGCTTTTGAGCGTGTGCCCCACGGCGGCAATGCGGATGACTACGTGGTCTGGGCCTTGGAGCAGCCAGGCGTGACCCGTGCGTGGACGAAGCGCCACTGGGTGGGGCCGGGCACCGTGGCGGTGTTTGTGGTCAATGATGAGGCGGACCCCATCACGCTGACCACGCCGCAGTGTGCGGAGGTGAAGGCCGCGATGGAGTCCTTGCGACCGGTGACTGCTGATTTGTACGTGCTAACGCCGGAGCTGGTGCCCGTGCATTACCAACTGAGCGTGACGCCAGATACCCCGGCAGTGAAAGCAGCGGTGGAGCAAAGCCTCAAAGCCCTGCACGAGCGCAACAGTGAGCTGGGCGGGCGCCTGTTGCGCACGCACATTGCTGAAGCCATCAGCGGATCTCGCGGCGAGCAAGACCACGAGTTGCTCAGCCCAGCTGCAGACGTTGTGCCGCAGCCGCACCAGCTGCTGGTGTATGGAGGAGTCACATGGATGTAGCCCGAACCGCGGCTGACTACGCGCAGCAGCTCACCGCATTGCTGCCCCCCGGCCCGGCGTGGGATGCAGAGCTGCAGCCGCAGCTGCACGCCCTGCTGGGGGCAATCGCCCAAGAGTTTGGCCGCATCGATGCCCGCAGCGCGCAGCTCATGCGCGAAGCTTTCTTGGCCACCTTCCACGAGGCCCTGGCTGATTGGGAGCAAACGCTCAATCTGCCGGACGAGTGCATGGGCGGCGCTGGCACTGTGTCTGAGCGCAAAGCCATGGTGCGCATGCGCCTGGTGGAAAATGGTGGGCAAACCCCCGCTTACTACGTGCAGCTGGCTGCCCGCATGGGCTACCGCAGTGCCCGCGTGCAAGAGCTGCGCGCCCCACGCTTTGGCTGCAGCCGCTTCGGCCGCGACCACTTTGGCACGTGGGATGCGCAGTTCATGTGGATCTTGCACGCAGGCGAGCGGCTGGCGGGCGGATCTCGTTTTGGTTTGAGCGTGTGGGGGGAGCGCTTTGGCAGCAACCCCAGTGACGCCCTGGTGTGTGTGATTCGGCGTGCAGCCCCTGCGCACACGCTGGAGTTCGTCAATTTTGACTAAGAGGTGAGCAATGGACTTTCCAAAAAGTGTGCCGGGCGTAGGCTTGGTGGGCGGTGAGTTTGTCAATGAAGACCCCGTACTGGGTCAGCAGGGGTCTTTGATTCCGGCTGAGTGGGGTAATGCGGTCACCAAAGAGCTGGTGGCCGTGATTGAGGAAGACGGCCAAACGCCTAGTGAGTTGGTGCTGACGCAGCTGCGTGATGCGTTGTATGGGGCGGTGTCGTCTATCAAACGGCGATTGCTGCGCATTGCGTCAGTCGAAGACATGAGTGACGGCAATTGCGACGATGCGGCGGTAACACCAAAAAAGCTGCGCGCTGGCTTCTCTTGGTCTTTTGGCAGCAGCGTGAGCTACATAGCATTCCCTAGCTGGCTGATGGGTGTGATTTTTTTTTGGGGAGGGACAATAGTCACGGCGCGTGTTTATGCAACCGTGACACTGCCAATATCTATGCCTAGCGGCGCAGCCCCAATTGTTGTTGGCAATTGGGGGACTGGTTCTGTTTCTGGTGCACAGGTTGGAGCTGTTGCATTTATGGATAGCGGGCCTTCATCTTTTAAGGTCACTGTGTCAGACAGCAGTGGCACTTTCGGCTGCCGATTCATTGGTATAGGACGTTAAATATGACAATACTCTGGTCTGCTTCACAACACGGTTTTTTTGATACTGCAATTCATCATTCTTTGCTAATTCCAGATGACGCTAGAGAAGTGACGCGCCAGCAACGTGATGACTTAATCGCTGCCCAAAGCAGCGGTGCAGAGATTATTTCTGACCCGCAAGGGATGCCGGTTATCCGCGAAAACGCGTCTGTAGATCTGTCTGTGTTGCTTCATGGTGTTAAAACCGAGCTACGTGCCAAGCGAATGCCGTTGCTTGATGCACTCACAGGCATTGCTGGGCGCTCCCAGCGAGCTGGCAATACCGCTCTGGCTACCGAAGCCGACGCACTAGCGGTGGCGTTGCTAGACATTACCGACGACCCAGCACTTAACGCTGCACAAACGCTGGAAGACATGCAAGCCGCTGGCGTGGCCGCCTACCGCGCCATTGCCAGCACAGCCAGCGCTGAGTTGGCCGTGGTGTTCAAGGAAATCACGGGGACATGAACATGCACGACCTGCTCATCTTCACCGCCATCATCATCACCGTGATCGCTGCAGTGCTGGTGTTTGGCATTGGCCCGCGCAACCTGCCCAGCTGGGTCAAAAGCAAAGCAGGGCAAGGTGCGCTGGCGTCTATGGCCTTGGGTGTGGGCGTGGTGCTGGTGGTGGGTGCTGCTGTGGTGGCGGGTGTGGCCTTGGCCGCCGCGCTGCTGCCTGCAGCCCATGCGCAAGTGCTGCACCCCCTACCCCAGGGGCCCAAAGCATACACGGCCAAGGCATCTTGGCTGGATACGCGCTATGGGTACTTTCTCAACCACGCCTATGTGTTTGCTGGGGTGGACTACACCCGCAAAGTCTCACCCCAGTGTGTGGCTGGCAGCATGCAAGACCGGCTCACATCTAACATGGGTATGGGCTTGAACGTGTGGCAGTCCCCCAGCCGCAAAGTATGGCTAGATGTGCAGTGGACGCACCACAGCTGCGTCATTGGTGTGGACCGCAATTCTTATGACGGCTTTGGCCTGCGTGCTACTTGGTTCCCTTGGGTGCGTTGATGGTAAGACTTGATTGCTGATTTTTAGTGTGTAACCGCCTAGAGGCGGTTTTTTTACGCCTATTGAAAGATGGTTATGGAACCAACGATAAGCGCGGCAGCCACTCTGGGAGGGGCAGCCGTTTCTGCATCTGCCATCACCGCTTTTGGTGTGCCGCTGGGCCTGCATGCTGATGTGTTGCTGGCGGGCTTCTTTGGCTCGCTGGTGGCCATCATCCTGCTCAACACCGTGCCGGGGTCTGCGGACACCTGGCAAGAGCTGCTGCGTACCAGCACGCGGCGCTTGTCGGTGGCCTGGGCGTCGTCCATCACAGCGGGCTACATCACGCCGCTGGCCTTGCTGATGGCTGATGTGCCACAGGGCTTGCTGCTGTCCATGGCCTTCATGGTGGGGGCAGGTGCCCAGCGCGTATTGGTTGCGGTGATGGTGCGTTTTTGGGCTGAGCAACCAAGGCAGGGGGGCTGAGTCATGACATCTATCGCCATTGCTTTGCTGTTTTTGTTGGGTGTACTGGTGCTGGCAGAAAGCTTGAACAAGCTGGAGCGCACCGCGCCTTTCGCCAAAGGTCTCACATCACGCCAGCGCTTGCTGTCTTGGCTCAAAGCCATTGCCTGGTTGCTGCTGGCCTGGGCCGGGGCTGGCGCGCTGGTTGGGCCGTTCTTTGGTCAGGCACCACCCACCTTGCGAGAGCTGGCCATGTTTGGCGGCTTTACCACGTTGATCGTTCGCACCCGTTTTAAAGAGGGTTGATATGCAATTGACACCACATTTTGCTTTGGCAGAGTTCACCCGATCTGCCAAGGCAGCGCAGCTGCGCCTGGACAACACGCCCACGGGCAAGGCGCTGGAAAACCTCAAGCGCACAGCCGAGATCCTTGAGCGTGTGCGTGCCCACCTGGGAGTGCCCATCATCATCACCAGCGGCTACCGTGGCCCAGTGCTGAATAAGGCAGTGGGCGGGGCTACCAGCTCTGACCACCTGCAGGGCTTGGCTGCTGATGTAATCGCGCCCAAGTTCGGCACGCCGTATGACGTAGCCAAGGCGCTTGCGCCGCACATTGATGCGCTGGGTATTGGTCAGATCATCTATGAAGTTAGTGGCAGCACCCATTGGGTGCACTTGTCTGCCAGAGTCCCAGAGAAGCGGTCAAACCGCGTCATCACCATCGTAGTGGGCAAGGGCGCGCAGCTGGGGGTGCAACGCGTATGAGCATCACCAACAAACTTGCAGCCGGGCTGGGCCTGGCCTTGGCAGTCAGCGTGGTGGGTCACATCGCCGGTGGCTACGCCTACCTGCAGCAGCGTGATGCCTCGGTCGAGGCCCGCGCGGATCTGCGGAATCAGCAGGGCGCTACCGAAGCTGCCAGCCTGGCAGCGAATGCGTGCAGCGAATCGGTCGAAGGTCTGAGCGTGTCGGCCGCCGTCATGGCCAGCCAGCTGGAAGGCTCACGCAATGCAGCCAAGCAGCAGGCTGGCGTGCATTTTGGCAAGGCAGACAAGATTTTGAGCACACCTGCAGCCGTGCCTGGTGACGCCTGTGCCAGTGCGCAAAAACGTGTGCAAGACATATTGGCCGCCCGTGGCCAGAAAGGCGGTGGCTGATGCGTTGGTGCTCCTTACCCCTTATCTCCGCTGCGCTAGCGGCGGGGCTGCTTATGACTGGCTGCAGCAATGCGCCGCCGGTGGTGAAGGTTCAAACCGTGAAGGTGGCCATCCCCGTGGCCTGCCAAGAGCCTGAGCCAGACCGGCCAGTCATGCCCACCGATCAGCTGCCCGACGGCGCTGATGTGGATGCGTATGTCCAAGCTGCGGCCGCAGAGATTGAGCGCCGTGAAGGCTATGAGATCCAGCTGATTGCGGCGTTGCGCAACTGCAAGCGGTTGAGAGATAAAAATCAAAATTAAAAAAGCCCGCATAGCGGGCTTTTTGTTGCAACAGATCAATTGATTAGGCTGTTGTCGTATCTTTGATTTGATGAAGGGCGTTAAACGTAGCCTGCACCAATTCCAGTTCGTTCACAGCCTCATTCAGCAAAGCCAGAATATCTTCTTTGGTCTTAGGCGAAGTCATTGCATAGATATCGAAGTGGTGTGTCTTGGGCATAGCGGCTCCTTTGTTTACCATCAAAATTGCGCTTGGTTCGTCAGCGCTTGTATTGCAGAGTCGTAATCTGCATTGTTGTCATTTTTTAGAGCTTCGGCAACACGTTGGATCAATCCAATTTGTTGCTTTGCATTCAATATGAGGCGTTTTTCGTCATATTCAATCAGTTCTGAAGCGTAAACGGTATCTAGAACAGATTCAACAACCTTTAGTCCCATCAAAAGGTGATTCAGATTCGGGTTGATCTTCGCTTCAAGTTGCGCAAATCCAAATGAAGAGTGTGCAGTAATTACCGTGTTGGCAGTCTGGAACACAGCGTTCCATGCTATTTCGACTGCTTGAGGCAAATCTAAAGCAGTCTTATCTTCAGCCTCAATCGCAGCAACTTCTCGCCCTTGCATCCCGACTCCTTGTGTAGGAAGAAACGCTAAGCGCTAACTCACATTGTAGTGGGATGCACTTGGCGTTAATGATCTTCTTTGGAAAACCAGCGATTTTAGCGAGGGAATTGGATGTTGTGTTGCTTTGTAAGAGGCATGGTCATGCATTTTGAGTTGAATTATTTTGAAAAGTTGCAATGTTGGCGTAAGTTTTGGCGTAACCTTTTTGTAGGTCAATAGAATTTCATTGAGGTATAGGCCTTTGCATCATGGGAGTGTGGGACTCCAATGGCGCATCAAAAGGTGAGGCGGGGGTCTGCACGCGGTCGTTGTTCTGGTTCTGCGTGGAAACGTCGGTAGTAGACAAATCAAATTCCTTGGTGTGGCTGGGCCGCATGCAGCGGCCCCCAAAAACAGCCAGGAATTATCCGGGATGCCGTGTGCCCCGGGGCAAATGCTTGCCGATCAGCCTTTGAGCCGACGGCGTAACTGCCGCACTTCTTCCATCAAGTCAGCGGTCAATGCGGCCAGCTGAGGGTCGGCGTCGAAAGTACGCTCCAGATCTGCAATGCGCCGGGCACGGATGACTGTGTGGGTGCTAAAGCGCCAGCTGGGGGGCGGGCTGCCAGGCGTATGGTCGGCATCGTCGTAGTGCAGCACGCCTGTGGTGACGCGCTCCACCACCCATTGGGGCTGCATGCGGCAGGCTTGGGCCAGTTGTTCCAGGCTGAGTGCCTGGTTATCCAGTACGTCTGGTGGGGTATAGAAGACGGGAATCATACGGTGTCTCCTGTGCGTGGGTTGCGGCCATCAAAGGCTTTGGAGAGCGATTCGTAGGCTGCGCGCTGTGCATCGTTAAAGACCGGTGGCACGATGATTTGCACGACCAGGTACAAATCGCCTGGTGTGCGACTGGGCAAGCCTTTGCCTTTGACGCGCAGCTTGCGCCCCGCCTGCGAGCCGGGCGGGATGTTGATCTCCAGCGTGCCCGCCAAGGTGGTGAATTCCACTGCGCCTCCCAGTGCGGCCTCCCACGGTGCCAGGGGCAGCTGCTGGTAGACGTCTTTGCCTTGCGTGTGCCACCGTTTATCGTCTTTGAAGCGCACTTCCAGCAGCAGATCTCCGGCCGCTCCTTGGCCGTAGCCGGGGGCTCCTTGCCCAGCCAAACGAATCATCTGCCCTTCATGTACTCCTTTGGGGATAGTGACTTGCAGTTCGCGCTCTTCTTCCACGGCGTGTCCTTGCGCGTCCAAGCGCACACCGCGCAGGCGCAACACGCGCATGCCACCGTGGTAGCTGTCAGGAACTTCCAACTCAATCGTGGAATGCTGATCTTGCCCGCGCATATCAGGGGGCGGACCGCGGTGGCGGTGTTGTTGCGCCCGGCCAAACAGCTCTTCAAAAAAGCTGCTGTAGTTGCCGTGGTCTGCGTCGCCGCTGTGGTGAAAGTGAAAATTGTGGCTGTCCCAGTCCGGCGGAGGTTGAAATCCACCTTGCGCCGCCCCCGCGCCGGTTTGCTGGTAGCGGCTGGCATCGCCCAACTGGTCATAGGCGGTGCGCTTTTCCGGGTCGGAGAGTACGGCATAGGCTTCGTTCACTTCAGCCATGCGCGCCGCTGCATCTGGTTCTTTGCTGATGTCCGGATGGTATTTGCGCGCCAGCTTGCGAAAAGCTTTTTTGATGGCGTCCGCACTGGCGTCTTTCGCGACGCCGAGCGTTTGGTAGTAGTCTTTGTATTCCACCTGGCACTCCTGTGTCTGCAGACATCGTAGAGGCGCACGCAGCGGTTGTCCGTAGGATTTTGTTGACGAAGCTGGCTCTCTAGCAAACAAAACAGCCGCAAGGCGGTAGGCACTTGCGGCTGTTTTGTTTTTTTGAAGGGGCGTTGGCGCGACTTAGTCGTTGCCTTCCGATGCTTCGTCTTTGTTGTCGGCGGCGATGTCTGCGTCGACACCCATCTTGTCTTCCACACCGGCAAACTTGCTGTACTTGCCCAAGATGCCGACCAACTGACCGTAGGCGCGTGGGTTACCGGCCAGGCACTCCGCTTGTTCCAAGAAGTCGGCTTCGCCCGTGAAGTTACCCACCAAGCCACCGGCTTCGGTCACCAGCAGGCTGCCGGCTGCCACGTCCCAGATGGAAAGGCCAGTTTCAAAGAAACCATCGGTAAAGCCTGCGGCCACGTAGGCCAAGTCCAGCGCAGCAGCGCCGGGGCGGCGTACGCCTGCCGTGCGCTGGGTGATTTCGCTGAACATGCGCATATAGGCGCGGAAGTTGTCGCCGGGGCGGAATGGGAAGCCGGTGGAAACCAGGCAGTCTTTCAGCTGGGTGCGCTTGCTCACGCGGATGCGGCGCTCGTTCAAAAACGCGCCACGGCCACGGGTGGCGGTGAACAGGTCGTTGCGCGAAGGGTCATACACCACGGCATGTTCAATCTTGCCCTTGAAGGACAAGGCAATGCTCACTGCGTAAACCGGGAAGCCGTGGATGAAGTTGGTGGTGCCGTCCAGGGGATCGATGATCCAGACGAAGTCCGAGTTCTTGTTGCCGAACTCGTTGCCGCTTTCCTCGCCCAAAATACCGTGGTCAGGGTATGCACCCAGCAGGGTCTCAATGATCATGCGCTCAGCAGCTTGGTCCACTTCGGTGACGAAGTCATTGACTTGCTTTTGGGCCACGCGGACCGATTCAACGTCCAAGGCAGCGCGGTTGATGATGGCGCCGGCGGCGCGCGCAGCCTTGATGGCCACGTTGAGCATGGGGTGCAGGGAGGAAGACGACATAAATTGTGGTGTTGGCGACCAGCGAACCACCCCCAAATCTTCAATCTCTAGCTCTCACAACCTGGGATGGTGCACCGCTGAACGCGGATGATGAACGGGTTCGCGCACGCCCGGCGATGCAGGCAGCGACAATAGGGCGCAAATTCTAACCGGCTTGACCGATTTCTGCTGCTCGCATGTGCAATGCGGGCCCATCTTCGAATGAAAACCCGTTTTATCCTGATCGAGACCAGCCATGCTGGCAACGTGGGTGCTGCCGCCCGCGCCATGAAAACCATGGGCTTTGATGACTTGGTGCTGGTGCGACCGCGCTGGGCCAATGTGCTGCGCAAAGAAGAAACCATCCAGCGTGCCAGCGGTGCCTTGGATGTGCTGAGCAACGCACGCATTGTGGACACGGTGGAAGAAGCCGTCGAAGGCCTGTCGCACCTGTGCGCCACGGCCATGACGCCGCGTGACTTTGGCCCGCCCACGCGCACGCCCCGGCAGCATTTTGAAATGCTCATCAAAGGAGAGCTGAAGGCGCAAGCTGAACAAGCGTTAGAGCCTGATTTGATGCTTAACTCTGAAATGCCTGTGAGCGTGCATGGTGAGACTGGCGTGGGCCTGATGTTTGGCTGTGAGCGCTTTGGCATGGCCAATGAAGACGTCTACCGCTGCAATGTGGCGCTGACCATTCCATCGAACCCCCAGTTTGGCTCGCTGAACCTGGGGGCCGCCATTCAGGTGATTGCTTATGAGTGGCGCGAGGCGCTGGGAGGCTTTCCGGTTGTGGAGCACACGCCCCGCCCCGAGCGTGCCGACATGCAGCAAGTCGCTGGCATGCTGAGCCACTGGGAGCAAGCCTTGGCCCACCTGGGTTTCTTAGACCCTGCAGCGCCCAAAAAGCTGATGCCCCGCCTGAACCAGATGTTTAACCGTGCGCAACTGACCCAGGAGGAAATCCACATCCTGCGCGGTGTCGCCAAAACCATGCTGCAAAGTACCCCACCAAAGCACTAAACTGTGCAGCCCTTTGGTAACAAGTAACGGCCCATTGATGCTTTCCCGACTGCGTTCTGACATCCAGTGCATTCTTGACCGCGACCCTGCGGCGCGCAGCACCTGGGAGGTCATCACCTGTTACCCCGGTCTGCATGCGATCTGGTGGCACATTCCTGCGCACTGGTGCTGGACGCACAACCTCAAATGGCTGGGGCGCTTTACCTCGCACATTGGTCGCTGGCTCACGGGCATTGAAATTCACCCGGGCGCCACGATTGGCGAGCGCGTGTTTATCGACCACGGCATGGGCGTGGTGATTGGTGAAACCGCGGTGGTGGGTGATGGCTGCACTATTTACCACGGCGTCACGCTGGGCGGTACTTCGCTCTACAAGGGCACCAAGCGCCACCCTACGTTGGGCAAAAACGTGGTGGTGTCTGCCGGTGCCAAGGTGCTGGGTGGCTTTGAAGTCGGGGATGGGGCCAAGATCGGCTCTAACGCCGTGGTCATCAAGCCTGTGCCTGCAGGCGCCACGGCCGTGGGCATTCCGGCGCGCATCATTCCTTCCAAGAAGGGCGAGAGTGCCGATGTGACGGAGTTGCGGGACCAAACGGTGCCAGCTGCGGGCACGGTGCCGTCGCTGGAAGCCGCGAATGCGGCGGCTGTGGCCGCTGCAGCAGGCCAGCTACAACCCTGTGCCGACCAAGCCAAGGGCTTCACTGCTTACGGCGTGACCGAAGACGACCCCATCAGCCAAGCCATGAAGGGGCTGGCCGAGGGCGCTGCCACGCATGAGCAGCAACTGCAGTTGCTGTGGCAGGCGGTGGAAAAGCTCTCAGCCCAGCTCAAGGCCGACTGCGTGCCCTGCGAAAGCGAGCGCGGCGGTCATTTTGAAAAAGACAAGATCGACCAAATTCTGGGCAAGTAAGCCCAGCAGATTCTTCACGCGGTGGGTTCGTCCACCTGCAAGTGCAGCCCCTCGTCAGTGAAGCCCACTGTCAGGGGCTTTTTCTTGCCCGTCTGCCAGCAACCATTGGGACAGCTTGCCCGGTATGCCAGCCAAGCGTGCACAAAGTGCGTCACCAATGTGGCGCAGTGTGGGCCAATGCTCTTGTACGCTTGGGGCTCTTCAAGAACACCCTTCCTGCTTTTTTATCACCCCTTTTTGAGACAGAGGAATCAATCCATGGATGTGTCCCAAGCCCTGCGTGAACGCCGTTCTGTGCGCGCTTTTACTTCCCAGGTACCGTCAGCGGAGCTGGTGCAGCAGTTGATGCAAGATGCCGCTTTGGCCGCATCGGGCGGCAATATGCAGCCCTGGCGGGTGGCCGCGATCACGGGGGATGCGTTGCAGGCCATGCTGGCAGATGTGGCCCAGGCGCCGGGAGAAGAAAACCCTGCGCACCTGTCCTATCCACCCAACCTGTGGGAGCCCTACCGCACGCGCCGCTTTGCCAACGGTGAAGACCTGTATGCCAGCATTGGCGTGCCGCGCGAAGACAAGGCCGGGCGCTTGAAGCAGCTGGCCAAGAACGCGAGCTTTTTTGGAGCCCCCGTGGGCATCGTAATGTTCACCGAAGAGCGCATGGGGCCGGTGCAGTGGATGGACTTGGGCATTTACCTGCAGTCGTTCATGCTGCGGGCGACGGAAGAAGGCTTGGCCACCTGCGCCCAAGGTTTCTGGCGCCGTTACGACGCGGTGGTGAAGCAGCATATTGCAGTGCCTGAAGGTTATTTGGTGACCTTTGGGATTGCGCTGGGTTATGAGGACAAGACTGCGCCCATCAACCGCATGCGTGCCACGCGCGCAGCGTTTGAAGAATGGGGTCAACTCAAGGGCTTTTAAGCCGGTATGGCCCCATGTAAAAAGCGCTTCCGAGGAAGCGCTTTTTTGTGAGTGGATGGCAGGCTTTAATGTTTAGTGACCTGCAGTCTTTGAAAACAGATTAATGACCAGCACGCCCGCCAGAATCAGTCCCATGCCGATCAGGGCTGGTGCATCCAGCTTCTGGCCCAGAAAGATCCAGGCGATGGCCGACACCAGCACAATCCCCGCGCCCGACCAGATGGCGTAGGCCACCCCCGTAGGGATGGTGCGCAGGGTGAGCGACAGGCACAGAAAGGCAATGCCGTAGCCCACGGCCACGATCACGCTGGGCCACAGCCGGGTGAAGCCTTCGGCACTCTTGAGAAAGGACGTGGCCAGCACTTCAGCCACGATGGCAATGCCCAGATAGCCGTATCCGCTGCCCAGGGTGGGAAGACCTTCTGTGCTCATGGTGCGGGGTAGCGGCCTGTGCCCTCGGGCCAGGCGGTCAGCACGTCGTAACCGGCGGCGGTGACCACGACCATGTGTTCCCACTGCGCGGACAGCGACTTGTCCTTGGTGATGACGGTCCAGCCATCATCCAGCTCCTTGGTGTCGTGCTTGCCGGCATTGAGCATGGGCTCGATCGTGAAAATCATGCCCTCCTGCAGCTTCATGCCCTGGCCGGGATAGCCGTAGTGCAGCACCTGGGGTTCGTCGTGGTAGGTTTGGCCGATGCCGTGGCCGCAGTAGTCACGCACCACGGAAAAGCCATCGCGCTGGGCCACGGTCTGGATGGCGTGGCCAATGTCGCCCAGCGTCGCGCCGGGCTTGACAGCACGGATACCGGCCACCATGGCCTCGTACGTGGTGTCGATCAGCTTCTGCGCCTTGGGCGCGACGTTGCCCACGGTGTACATGCGCGAGGTATCACCAAACCAGCCGTCTTTGATCAAAGCCACATCCACGTTGACGATGTCGCCGTCTTTGAGAATTTCTTTGGGTGTGGGAATGCCGTGGCAGACCACGTGGTTCACCGAGGTGCACACAGTCTTGGGAAAGCCGTGGTAGCCAATATTGGCAGCGATGCACTTTAACTCATGCACGATGAAGTCGTGGCACAGCTGGTCTAGATGCTCGGTAGAGACACCGGGCTGCACATGGGGCGTGAGCATTTCCAGCACGCGCGCCGCCAGCATGCCCGCTTCGCGGGATTGGGCAATGTTGGCGGTGTCATGGATGGGCGGGAGGCGGCGAAGAGGGCGTTTGGCCATGTCGGTATCAGGGCGACAGCCTGCAGCTGCCGAGGTTGAAAACAAGAGTCCGCACTGTAGCGCGTTAGCGCTGTAGATGTTGGGCGTGCGTGAACAACGCGTGGGCGGTAGTGCGGGTTTGGCTATTAAAAACAGGAGCTGTTAGCGCTGGTTATTCATGGATTTAAAGCATAAATCTATCGGAAAACATTGTTTGGCAAGCGCTGGTAGCTATCAAAACAAAACCCGCAGGCTTTGCAGCATGCGGGTTGGAGCGCTAGAGCCAAGCTGCCTCAAGGGCAGCCGGTGCGATTAACGCTGGCCGATAGGCTTGACGTCGCGCGCGACAGAGCCGGTGAACAGCTGGCGAGGGCGGCCGATCTTGTACTCGGGGTCACCCATTTGCTCGTTCAGCTGGGCGATCCAGCCCACTGTACGTGCCAGCGCAAAGATGCCGGTGAACAGGTTCACTGGAATGCCGATGGCGCGCTGCACGATGCCGGAGTAGAAGTCCACATTGGGGTAGAGCTTGCGCTGCACGAAGTAGTCGTCTTCCAGCGCAATCTTTTCCAGCTTCTTGGCCAGCGCGAACAGCGGATCGTTTTCCAGGCCCAACTCGGACAAGATTTCGTTGCAAGTCTCTTGCATCAGCTTGGCGCGGGGGTCGTAGTTCTTGTACACGCGGTGGCCAAAGCCCATCAGCTTCACGCCGCTGTTCTTGTCCTTGACTTGCTCCATGAACTCGCCGACCTTGGCGATACCGCCGTTGGCCTGGATGTTCTCCAGCATGTTCAGGCAAGCTTCGTTGGCGCCGCCGTGGGCAGGGCCCCACAGGCAAGCTACGCCAGCGGAAATGGCCGCAAAGGGGTTGGTGCCCGACGAGCCGCACAGACGCACGGTGGAAGTCGACGCGTTTTGCTCGTGGTCAGCGTGCAAGATGAAGATGCGGTCCAGCGCGCGTTCCACCACGGGGTTAACCTTGTACTCTTCGCAAGGGTTGCCGAACATCATGCGCATGAAGTTGCCAGCGTAAGACAGATCGTTCTTGGGGTACATGTAAGGCTGACCGATGCCGTACTTGTATGCCATGGCCACCAGCGTAGGCATCTTGGCGATCAAACGGATCGCGGCAATGTTGCGGTGCTCAGGGTTGGTGATGTCGGTGCTGTCATGGTAGAAGGCCGACATGCCGCCCACCAAGCCAGTCAGCACGGCCATGGGGTGTGCGTCACGGCGGAAGCCACGCAGGAAGAACTGCATCTGCTCGTTCACCATGGTGTGCTGGGTCACTGTCTCTTCAAACTTGGCCTTCTCGGCTTCGTTAGGCAGCTCACCGTACAGCAGCAGGTAGCAGGTTTCCAGGAAATTGCAGTTCTTGGCCAGTTGTTCAATGGGGTAGCCGCGGTACAGCAACTCGCCCTTGTCGCCATCGATGTACGTGATGGCAGACTGGCAAGCCGCTGTAGAGAGGAAGCCTGGGTCATAGGTGAACATGCCCGTTTGGCCGTACAGCTTGCGGATGTCGATGACATCGGGGCCGATATTGCCTTGGTAAACGGGCAGTTCAACGCTAGGTGCGCCGTTGCTGAATGACAGGGTTGCTTTGTTGTCAGCGAGTTTCATTTCCAACTTCCTTCTCTGATCGGCCCGCCAGCCTGCCTGGCGGGCCTTTTTTTAAGGTGTGCTTCTCAAACGGGCTTGCGCACCATTTGCAGCACTTCTCTAACTTCAGGGGTGTCTAAGGCCCCTTCCAGCTCCTTGCGGCGCAGGAAAAGGTCCATCAGATCGTTGTCTGCCAAGTCCATCAAGGCAGACAAACCAATTGCGTGTCTCCGCGTCAATTGGTTGCCATAGCAGGCAAAAAAGTTCTCGATGTAGAGATCGTTTTCGACCAAGCCACGGCGGCTGCGCCACCGTAGCAAGTCGCGTTCTTTCTCTTCGAGGAGGGTGTCCAGCTCGTTCATGGATTAGACGGCGCGGCGCACCATCAGCTCCTTGATCTTGCCAATCGCCTTCGTGGGGTTCAGGTGCTTGGGGCACACATCCACGCAGTTCATGATGGTGTGGCAACGGAACAAGCGGTAGGGGTCTTGCAGGTTGTCCAGACGCTCGCTGGTGGCGGTGTCGCGGCTATCGGCGATGAAGCGGTAAGCCTGCAACAAGCCAGCGGGGCCCACGAACTTGTCGGGGTTCCACCAGAACGAGGGGCAGCTGGTCGAGCAGCTGGCACACAAGATGCACTCGTACAGGCCGTTGAGCTCTTCACGCTCTTCGGGCGACTGCAGGCGTTCCTTGTTTTCTGTAGCGTAGATATCGCTTTGCAGATAAGGCTTGATCGAGTGGTACTGCTTGAAGAACTGGGTCATGTCCACGATCAAGTCGCGGATGACTGGCAGACCAGGCAGGGGCTTCAACACGATGTCACCTTGCAGGGTGTTCATGTTGGTCAAGCAAGCCAAACCGTTCTTGCCGTTGATGTTCATGGCGTCAGAGCCACAAACACCTTCACGGCACGAGCGACGGAACGCGATGGAAGGATCCATGGCCTTGAGCTTGACCAGGGCGTCCAGCAACATGCGCTCGTGGCCGTCCAGCTCTACTTCCACAGTCTGCATGTAGGGCTTGGCGTCTTTGTCCGGATCGTAGCGATAGATTTTGAATGTGCGCTTCATAGTAATCTTCTCTCGTGGGCTGCTGGGTTAGAACGTACGAACCTTGGGTGGAATGCTTTCCACGGTCAGCGGCTTCATGTTCACGGGCTTGTAGGTCAAGCTGTTGGTGGCGCTGTGCCACAGCGTGTGCTTGAGCCATTCCTTGTCGTTGCGGCCCAGCGGGAATTCAGCGTGATCGGCAGGGTGCTCGTAGTCGTACACGGTGTGTGCGCCACGGCATTCCTTGCGCGCAGCTGCCGAAGTCATGGTGGCTTGGGCCACTTCGATCAGGTTGTCCACTTCCAGGGCTTCCATGCGGGCGGTATTCCACACCTTGGACTTGTCCTTCAGCGTGACCGAACCCACACGCTCGCGCAGCGCGTTGACCTTGACCACGCCTTCGTCCATACCCTTTTGCGTACGGAACACGCCAGCGTGTTGCTGCATGGTGGAGCGGATGTCGCCTGCCAAGTCCTGGGCGTAAGTGCCTTCGGTGGAGTTGTCCAGCTGGTTAAGGCGCTCCAGCGTGCGATCCGCTGCGTCAGCGGGCATGTCTTGGTATTCGCCGTAGCCGCCCACAAACTTCACGATGTGCTTGCCGGCAGACTTGCCGAAGACCAGCAGGTCCAGCAACGAGTTAGTGCCCAGACGGTTGGCGCCGTGCACGGAAACCGCAGCGCACTCGCCCACTGCGTACAAACCGTTGACCACGTTGTTCTTTTCACCGTCCCAAGTGACCACTTGGCCGTGGATGTTGGTGGGAATACCGCCCATCTGGTAGTGGATGGTAGGCACCACTGGGATGGGTTCCTTGGTGATGTCCACGTTGGCGAAGTTGTGGCCAATTTCTTCCACGGATGGCAGGCGCTTGCGGATGGTGTCGGCACCCAGGTGGTCCAGCTTCATCAGGATGTAGTCCTTGTTAGGACCGCAGCCACGACCTTCCTTGATTTCCTGGTCCATCGAGCGCGACACGAAGTCACGCGGTGCCAAGTCCTTGAGCGTAGGTGCATAGCGCTCCATGAAGCGCTCGCCTTCGCTATTGAGCAAAATCGCGCCTTCGCCACGGCAGCCCTCGGTCAGCAGCACGCCAGCGCCGGCTACGCCAGTGGGGTGAAACTGCCAGAATTCCAAGTCTTGCAAAGGAATGCCTGCGCGCGCAGCCATGCCCAAGCCATCACCGGTGTTGATGAAAGCGTTGGTCGAGGCAGCAAAAATGCGGCCTGCACCACCCGTGGCCAGCAAGACGGCCTTGGCGTGCAGCTCATACAGATCGCCGGTTTCCAGCTCCAGGGCGGTTACGCCAACCACGTCACCTTGCTGGTTGCGGATCAGGTCCAGAGCCATCCACTCCACGAAGAAGTTGGTCTTGGAAGCTACGTTTTGCTGGTACAGCGTGTGCAGCATGGCGTGGCCAGTGCGGTCAGCAGCGGCACAGGCGCGCTGTACGGGCTTTTCGCCGTAGTTGGCGGTGTGGCCGCCGAAGGGGCGCTGGTAAATGGTGCCGTCGGCGTTGCGGTCAAACGGCATGCCGAAGTGCTCCAACTCGACAACCACTTTGGGAGCTTCGCGGCACATGAATTCCACGGCGTCTTGGTCAGACAGCCAGTCGCCACCCTTGATGGTGTCGTAGAAGTGATAGTGCCAGTTGTCGTCGGACATATTGCCCAGCGATGCGGACACGCCACCCTGGGCTGCCACGGTGTGCGAGCGCGTAGGGAAAACCTTGGACAAGGAGGCAACGCTCAAACCTGCGCGTGACAGTTCAAGGGCAGCACGCAGACCGGAGCCGCCAGCGCCGACGATAACGACGTCAAACTTGCGCTTGGTGATATTTGCTTTGGAATAGCTCATTCTTAACTTTCAATCGTGGAGGCGGTCTAACGCCGATCACAAACGCCACAGAACCTGCAAAGCCCAGCCAGTGCAGCCGACCAGCCAGATCAGGGACACCACGTGCAAAGTCAGGCGCAGGGCCACAGACTTGGCATAGTCCATCCAGACGTTACGTACACCCACCCAGACGTGCCAGATCATGGCAACGATCACAGCGAAGGTGAGAAATTTCATCCACTGGGCGGCAAAAATGCCTGCCCACAGTTCGTAGCCAATTTCGCCTTGCGTGAAGATCACTTGTGCCAAAACAACAGCGGTGAAAATCACCATCAAGATTGCTGTAACACGCTGCACCAACCAGTCACGCAGACCGTAGTGACCGCCAACGACGGTGCGCTTGGAGCCGTAATTTACTGACATGATTTATTCCTCTAATGCTTAGTACAGACCAAACAGCTTGGCGCCCAAGATCACGGTCAAGCCGATGCTCAAGGTCAATACGGTGATGGCAGAAGACTTGGCGAAGGATTTGCTGACCAGGTTGTGGTTCATATCCATGAACAGGTGGCGTAAACCCGCCATCAGATGGTGCAGGTAAGCCCAGATAATGGCCAACGCAACCAGGGTAATGAACCAGCCAGGGATGAAGCCGCAGCCTTCCGTAAAGGCCGACTTGAACTTCGCGAAGGAAAATTCGGAAGACAAGGAGGCGTCCAGCATCCAGATTACGAATGGCAACAGGACAAACATCAGCATCCCGCTGATACGGTGAAGAATGGATACATAACCACCAACGGGCAGTTTGTGTGGCAATCCTTCTAAAACATTGATGTTGCGGAACTCAGGCCGCTTCTTTTTTTCAAGCTCTGTCATGGCGGGGGTGCTTTCGTGGATGTAACTGCGTGGTAATCGCGCGGAGCAAAAGATCTAAAATTCTATTGCACCCACGCAGCGGTTGCTTGGTGGCTGCGCGATTGTTTCCTTTTATCGCCTTGTAACACTGATGATTAGCTCAAGGCGTTCTTGTAGTGATGTGTGTCAGTTCTGTAGATACCGCGTCGTAACTCCATGGGGATATCGTTGTAGGTGTAAGCAAGACGTTCGACACTCAGCAGAGGGGTCTGGGGCGATACGTTCAGTAGCTCCGCTTGCGCTGGATCGGGAAGTACAGCGCGCAATTTTTCATCCGCCCGCACCATGCGCACGCCGAAGTCTCCTTCAAACATGGCATAAGTAGGGCCTTTGTAGCTGGCCATTTGTTCGGCTGTCAGGCCTTTGAAAGCCTGTCCAGGGAGCCAAATGTCTTCCAAAATAGTCGGGATACCACTAAAAGCCAAAACGCGTCGCACTTGAACCACAGTGTCTCCGCTGCGTAATGCGAGCAGACGTGCGATTTCTGCAGGTGCGCGCAGACGTTTGCATTCCAAGATGGTGCGCTGGGCTCGACCTTCGCCTTCCAGATCGCCGACATCGGGATGCAGCTTCAGGAAGCGATATTGCACCTGCTGTGCTGAGTGGGTGGCCACAAATGTGCCTTTGCCTTGGCGGCGCATGACCAAATTTTCAGCTGCTAGCTCATCAATCGCCTTGCGCACAGTGCCTTGACTGACTTTGAAGCGGGCGGCTAGCTCCATTTCGCTGGGGATCAACTCTCCGGGGCGCCATTCGCCAGCCTGCAGGCTTTGAAGGATCAAGCCTTTAATCTGTTGGTACAGCGGGCTGAAAGCGGGAGTCAGTGCAGAAGAAACGGTGTTGCTGCCAAAAGCACTGTCGGATGAAGAGGGTTGCGATGAGGACATAAGGGTGTTCGAGAGTTCAAGGCCTCCGGGTGCGAATTTTGAGCCTGTTTGTTCTGTTGGAGCTCGGTCGAGATCATATCTTATATAAGACATAAGACAAATTGACCGGAAGACAAAATCAAGAGTACACTTCGTGCCTGTTTACGGAGCACGGGCTACTGGTTACAGATGCTGGAGCAACAGTGCGCCGACAACTGTTTATTTCCGAAATCTGGAGTTTTCACCATGAGCAAGAAGCCCGTCCGAGTTGCCGTCACCGGCGCCGCAGGTCAAATTGGTTACGCCCTGTTGTTCCGTATCGCATCCGGCGAAATGCTGGGCAAAGATCAGCCCGTTATTCTGCAACTGCTCGAAATTCCTGACGAGAAGGCTCAGAACGCGCTGAAGGGCGTCATTATGGAGCTGGAAGACTGTGCCTTCCCTCTGGTTGCGGGTATCGAAGCACATAGCGACCCTCTGCAAGCTTTCAAGGACACGGATTACGCCTTGCTGGTGGGTGCTCGTCCTCGTGGCCCCGGTATGGAGCGCGCAGACTTGTTGGCTGCTAACGCACAAATTTTCACAGCTCAAGGTAAGGCATTGAACGCCGTGGCCTCGCGCAATGTGAAGGTGCTGGTGGTGGGTAATCCCGCCAACACCAACGCTTACATCGCCATGAAGTCCGCGCCTGATCTGCCAGCAAAGAACTTCACTGCCATGCTGCGTCTGGACCACAACCGTGCGGCGTCGCAACTGGCTGCCAAGGCTGGTTTCAAGGTTGGCGACATCAAGAAGCTGACCGTGTGGGGCAACCACTCTCCCACCATGTACGCGGACTACCGTTTCGCCACTGTGAACGGCAAGTCGGTCAAGGAAATGATCAACGACCAAGAGTGGAACAAGGACGTGTTCTTGCCCACCGTGGGCAAGCGCGGCGCTGCCATCATCAACGCGCGTGGCCTGTCCTCGGCTGCATCGGCTGCCAACGCTGCCATCGATCACATGCGTGACTGGGCCTTGGGCTCGAATGGCGAATGGGTGACGATGGGCGTGCCCTCGAACGGCGAGTACGGCATTCCTGCTGGCATCGTGTTCGGCTTCCCTGTGACCACTACGCCTGACGGCGAATACAAGATCGTTGAAGGTCTGGAAATCGACGCATTCTCGCAAGAGTGCATCAACAAGACCTTGGCTGAACTGCAAGGTGAGCAAGACGGTGTGAAGCACCTGCTGTAAGCACCTCCATCACCTCTGTGTGATTTCCCCATGGCGCTGCAAAGGGCCATGGGGGTGTCAAGCAAGAGAAATCTTTTGCACAACATGCTGGTGGCTGGTTGAGCAAAAGGTGTTTCTTCACACAACAGCACAGGCTTGCTCTGTGCGGCCATGCGAAGTGCGCTCTGTTTATTTTTTTCACTCATGCGTACCAGAACCCATCCCCGCGAGATCTTGTTGGGCGCACAAGCTGCTGCCAACCTGCTGCCCGTTTGTGATCATTACAGCGGTGTGGAAGTTCGTATGCGCAAAAGCCTTGAGTTGCAGCAGCAGATGTTGCAAGAGTTCGGGGCTTGTGTTTTTGACGTCACTTTAGATTGCGAGGATGGTGCTGCAGTTGGGCAAGAAAAAGTGCATGCCCAGCTTGTTGCCAGCTTGCTGAAGGCATCCCCAGATGGCTGCCGGGTAGCCGCTCGTGTGCATGCGGTAGATCATTCTGCGTTTGAAGAGGATATTGCCATCATTGCCGGAGAGGCTGGGCACAAGCTCTCGCACATCATGCTGCCCAAAGTGGAGTCCGTGGATGACATCTTGCAGGCCGTGCGGGCACTGGAGCGCGCATCAGCTGCGCATGTCCCTGTGCATGCGCTGATTGAGTCCCCTGCTGCGGTAGAGCAGGCTTTTGAGATTGCAGCGCATCCGCGTGTGCAAAGCTTGTCTTTTGGACTGATGGACTACGTGTCTGCGCACGCGGGCGCCATTCCAAGCGCCGCGATGGGAGTGCAAGGCCAGTTTGCACACCCATTGGTGGTGCGTGCAAAGCTAGAGATCGCGGCAGCATGCCATGCGCACGGTAAGGTGCCGTCGCACTGTGTGGTGACTGAATTTCAAAATACCGAAGCGCTGCAGGCAGCTGCGACCAAGGCCAACAGTGAACTTGGGTACACCCGGATGTGGAGCATTCATCCCGCCCAAATACGCCCCATCTTGGCGGCATTTGCGCCAGCAGTCCAAGAAGTCCAAGAGGCCAACGATATTTTGCTTGCCGCCGCTCAGGAAGATTGGGCGCCTATCAGCTATCACGGTGTGCTGCACGATCGGGCCAGTTACCGTTATTACTGGCAGTTGCTCGAGCGTGCGCAGCGTACTGCCATGCCTTTGCCAGAACAAGCGCGACAATGGTTGGATAGGAGTGCTGTATGAGTGTGCAGCACATGTTTAACAAATTACTTTTTATTCCCGCTGGAGTTCGCATGAAACAACTGATTGCCTCCGTTTTGCTGATTGCTCCTGCATTCGCTTTGGTACCTACTGCGCAGGCGCAGACCACCACCAAACCTGCAGCAACCAAGGCTGCAACTACAACGAAAAAAGCGACTACACCCGTTAACAAAACAACGGCAGCACCCCGCAAAAAAGCGGCTGCCGCTACGGTCGCCACAGGTGCCGCCGCAGCAGTGCTGGCACCCCGGGCGCTGAACGCTGACGAGCTTGCTTTGGCCGATCGAGTGCACACAGGCCGTATCGCATGTGAACTGGGCCAGCACGTCAGCGTGATCAAAGATGGCAGCAACGTAGGTCACTTTTTGGTCAGCGGTAATGGTTTTAACTTTCATATGGCACCTGTGGGCACAAGCACCGGTGTCGTGCGTTTGGAAGACCAGAAATCTGGCGCGGTCTGGTTGCAAATTGCCAATAAATCCATGCTGATGAACCAAAAGCAAGGTAAACGTCTTGCGGATGAATGCATGAGCCCCGAACAACTTCAGGTGGCAGAGGCCATCAAAAAAAGCCCACCACCCAGCTTGCTGGATGCTCCTGGAAAGTAACTCCAGGAGCCAAAGCGCTGTAAAACGCTGCCCCACTCTTAGAAAACCAATGGAGAGAGAACCATGTTGAAAGCCTACCGTGACCATGTGGCCGAGCGCGCCGCATTGGGCATCCCCCCTTTGGCGCTGGACGCCAAGCAAACCGCTGAACTGATCGAGCTGATCAAGGCTCCTCCTGCTGGTGAAGAAGAATTCCTGCTGGATTTGCTGACCCACCGTGTGCCTCCGGGGGTAGACGATGCCGCCAAGGTCAAGGCATCTTTTTTGGCTGCTGTTGCGCACGGCGATCTTAAAGTGGGTCTGATCTCCAAGGCCAAGGCAACGCAGTTGCTGGGAACCATGGTTGGTGGCTACAACGTGCATCCTCTGATCGAGCTGCTGGATGATGCTGAGGTGGCTTCTGTGGCTGCCGATGCGCTGAAGAAGACATTGCTGATGTTTGACTTCTTCAACGACGTGGCAGACAAGGCCAAGGCCGGTAACGCCAAGGCCAAGGAAGTGATGGAAAGCTGGGCGAATGCCGAGTGGTTCACATCGCGCCCAGAAGTGGAAAAGAAAATCACCGTCACCGTGTTTAAGGTGCCCGGCGAAACCAATACCGACGACCTGTCGCCCGCACCCGATGCCTGGAGCCGTCCAGACATTCCGCTGCACTATCTGGCGATGCTCAAGAACACCCGTCCTGACGCGGCCTTCAAGCCCGAAGAAGACGGCAAACGCGGCCCCATCCAGTTCATCGAAGACCTGAAGAAAAAGGGGCATCTGGTGGCTTATGTGGGTGACGTGGTTGGTACCGGCTCGTCGCGCAAGTCGGCGACCAACTCTATCGTTTGGGCCACTGGTCAAGACATCCCATTCGTGCCTAACAAGCGCTTTGGTGGTGTGACGCTGGGTGGCAAGATCGCACCTATCTTCTTTAACACCCAAGAAGACTCGGGTTCGCTGCCTATCGAAGTGGACGTGTCCAAGCTGGAAATGGGCGACGTCATCGACGTGCTGCCCTATGACGGCAAGATCACCAAGAACGGCGAAACCGTCGCTGAGTTCCAGCTCAAGAGCGACGTGCTGTTTGACGAAGTGCGCGCGGGTGGTCGTATCAACCTGATCATTGGCCGCTCGTTGACTGCCAAGGCCCGTGAATTCTTGGGTCTGCCCGCATCGACTGTGTTCCGTCTGCCCACAGCCCCAGCAGCCACCAACGCGGGCTTTACGCTGGCGCAAAAGATGGTGGGTCGTGCAGTGGGTTTGCCCGAAGGCCAGGGCGTGCGCCCCGGTACCTACTGCGAGCCTCGCATGACCACTGTGGGTTCGCAAGACACCACCGGCCCGATGACCCGCGACGAGCTGAAAGACTTGGCTTGCCTGGGCTTCTCTGCCGATTTGGTGATGCAATCTTTCTGCCACACAGCCGCTTATCCCAAGCCTGTGGACGTGAAGACCCACCGCGAACTGCCAGCCTTCATCTCCAACCGCGGTGGCGTGGCCCTGCGTCCTGGCGACGGCGTGATCCACAGCTGGTTGAACCGCCTGCTGTTGCCTGACACCGTCGGCACTGGTGGTGACTCGCACACCCGTTTCCCCATCGGCATCTCCTTCCCCGCAGGCTCCGGTCTGGTGGCCTTCGGCGCCGCGACTGGCGTGATGCCCCTGGACATGCCTGAGTCGGTACTGGTGCGCTTCAAGGGCGAAATGCAGCCCGGCGTGACGCTGCGCGATTTGGTGCACGCCATTCCGCTGTACGCCATCAAGCAAGGTTTGTTGACTGTGGCCAAGGCCGGCAAGATCAATGAATTCTCGGGCCGTATTCTGGAAATCGAAGGCTTGCCTGACCTGAAGGTGGAGCAAGCGTTTGAACTGTCCGATGCGTCGGCGGAGCGCTCGGCGGCTGGTTGCACGATCAAGCTGAACCCTGAGCCCATCAAGGAATACCTGACTTCGAACATCGTTCTGATGAAGAACATGATTGCTGACGGTTACCAAGACGCGAAGACGCTGCAGCGTCGTATCGAAAAGGTGGAAGCCTGGTTGGCACAGCCCAACCTGCTGGAAGCTGACAAGGACGCCGAGTACGCCCACGTCATCGAAATCGATTTGGCCGACATCAAGGAACCTATCGTTTGCTGCCCGAACGATCCGGATGACGCCAAGTTCCTGTCTGAAGTGGCCGGCACCAAGATTGATGAAGCTTTCATCGGTTCGTGCATGACCAACATCGGTCACTTCCGCGCTGCAGCCAAGCTGCTGGGCGGCAAGCGCGACATTCCGGTCAAGCTGTGGGTGGCTCCACCCACCAAGATGGACCAGGACGAGTTGATCAAGGAAGGTCACTACGCTGCGTTCGGCACTGCCGGTGCGCGTACCGAAATGCCCGGCTGCTCGCTGTGCATGGGCAACCAGGCGCAAGTGCGCGAAGGTGCGACCGTGATCTCCACGTCCACCCGCAACTTCCCCAACCGTCTGGGCAAGAACACCAACGTGTTCCTGGGCTCGGCCGAGTTGGCTGCGATTGCCTCGCGTCTGGGTTACTTGCCTAGCAAGGAAGAGTACCTCAAGGAAATGGGCGTGATTGATGCCGATAAGGCATCGGTCTACCGCTACATGAACTTCGACCAGATCGCTGAATACGCCGAAGTTGCCGAAAAGGTGTAATGCCCGCTCGCATCTGCCAGGGCTTGCCCTGGCAATGGCCTCTCAACCCGCTTCGGCGGGTTTTTTTGTACGCGTGCGGTGAGCGCAAGGTCTTTGTCCGCTAGACGTGCTCCAGGTGGCGACGCAGAATGCAGCGGTGATGGCTGTCGTATGAACGGAGACCTCCGATGAAACACGCATTCGCTTCCACCCTGCAAAGCTTCCAGCCCGCGTCGGGCAAGCAGGGGCAATTCTTTTCACTGCCTGCGCTTGCCCAGCAATACCCCGGCGTGAGGCGCCTGCCGGTGTCGCTGCGCATCGTGCTGGAATCGGTACTGCGCAACTGCGACGGCAACAAGGTCACGCCCGAGCATGTGGCCCAACTGGCGCAGTGGAAGCCCAAGGCCGTGCGCTCCGACGAAATCCCATTTGTGGTGTCGCGCGTGGTGCTGCAGGATTTCACCGGCGTGCCGTTGTTGGCCGATCTGGCCGCCATGCGTTCCACGGCTGCCAGACTGGGTAAGAAGCCCAAGGCCATTGAGCCGCTGGTGCCGGTGGATCTGGTGGTCGATCACTCCATCATGGTGGATTACTTCGGTACCAAAAAGGCACTGGACCTGAACATGAAGCTGGAATTCCAGCGCAACCAAGAGCGCTACCAGTTCATGAAATGGGGCATGCAGGCCTTCGACACCTTTGGCGTGGTGCCGCCGGGCTTTGGCATCGTGCACCAAGTCAATCTGGAGTATCTGGCGCGCGGTGTGCACAAGACCCGAGACGGCGTGTACTACCCCGATACCCTGGTGGGCACGGACAGCCACACCACCATGATCAACGGCATTGGCGTGGTGGGCTGGGGCGTGGGCGGTATCGAGGCCGAGGCCGCCATGCTGGGCCAGCCGGTGTACTTTCTGACCCCCGATGTGGTGGGTTTTGAGCTGACCGGCCGCCTGCGCGAAGGGGTGACGGCCACTGACCTGGTGCTCACTGTCACCGAAATCCTGCGCAAGGAAAAGGTGGTGGGCCAGTTTGTGGAGTTCTTTGGCGAAGGCACGGCCAGCCTGACGCTGCCAGACCGCGCCACCATCGGCAATATGGCGCCCGAATATGGCGCCACTATGGGCTTTTTCCCGGTGGATGAGAAAACACTGGACTACTTCCAGGGTACCGGTCGCAAGAAAAGAGAGATCGAGGCGTTCGAGGCCTATTTCCGCGCCCAAGAGTTGTTCGGCGTGCCCAAGGCGGGCGATATTGACTACTCTCGCGTGGTTACGCTGGACCTGGGCCAGGTCACACCCAGTCTGGCCGGCCCCAAGCGCCCGCAGGACCGCATCGAAATCGGCGATGTAGCGGGCAAGTTCGATGCGCTGTTCACCGCCTCGGTGGCGGCCAATGGCTTCAACCAGCCAGCCGACAAGCTGGGACTGCGTTATCGCGTAGGTTGCGGCGAAGGCGAACAGGCCTCCGATGCGCCGCCGCCCAAAGCCGGCGCGGACCGCTCCGTGGTGGAAATGGTCAGCAACCGCCCCACACTGGAGACCGCGCACGATGCAGCGACCACCACCGCGGTGTGCGCGCTGCCGGACAGCGACGACAAGGTGCTGCGCATCGGCAATGGCGATGTGCTGATAGCCGCCATCACCAGCTGCACCAACACTTCCAACCCCAGCGTGCTGTTGGCGGCCGGCCTGCTGGCCAAGAAGGCAGTGCAGGCGGGTCTCAAGGTCCAGCCGCACATCAAGACATCGCTGGCGCCGGGCTCGCGCGTGGTGACCGAGTACCTGGCCGAAACTGGCCTGTTGCCCTATCTGGAAAAGCTGGGTTTTGCGCTGGCCGGTTATGGCTGCACCACCTGCATTGGCAATGCGGGCGATCTGACGCCCGAGCTAAACGATGCCATCACCCGCAACAACCTGGTGTGCGCGGCTGTGCTGTCGGGCAACCGCAACTTCGAGGCGCGCATTCACCCGAACCTCAAGGCCAACTTCCTGGCCAGCCCGCCGCTGGTGGTGGCCTACGCCATTGCTGGTACCGTGCGCAAGGATTTGATGACCGAGCCTGTGGGCCAGGGCAAGGGCGGCAAGGACGTGTACCTGGGCGATATCTGGCCCAGCAGCGAGGAAATCCAGGCCTTGCTGAAGTACGCCATGAACGGCAAGGTCTTCCGCGCCAACTATGAGAAGGTGAAGACTGAGCCCGGCAAGCTGTGGGAAAAGATCAAGGGAGTGACCGGCGCCACCTACACCTGGCCGCCGAGCACCTATATCGCCGAGCCGCCGTTCTTCCAGGATTTTGCTCTGCAATTGGGAGCTGATTCTGCAAGCTCATCAGGTGCTGGAGGCCAAAAATATGCCCAGTCCAATGCCGTGCATGGCGCGCGCATCATGGCCTTGTTTGGGGATTCCATCACCACCGACCACATTTCGCCCGCAGGTTCCATCAAGGAAAGCTCGCCCGCCGGCCAGTGGCTGCTGGCCCATGGCGTGCAGAAGGCGGACTTCAACAGCTACGGCTCGCGTCGCGGCAACCACGAGGTGATGATGCGCGGTACCTTCGCGAATGTGCGCATCAAGAACCTGATGCTTCCCGCCCAGGCCGATGGCTCGCGCGAGGAGGGTGGGGTCACGCTGTACCGCGATGATGCGGGTAAGGTCGAGAAAATGTCGATCTACGACGCTGCTATGAAATACCAGGCCGCTGGCCGGGGCAGCGTGGTGCTGGCCGGCGAGGAGTACGGCACCGGCTCCAGCCGCGACTGGGCGGCCAAGGGCACGCAGTTGCTGGGCATCAAGGCCGTGGTGGCGCTCAGCTTCGAGCGCATCCATCGCTCCAACCTGGTAGGCATGGGCGTGCTGCCGCTGCAGTTCCAGGGCAATGACAGCTGGCAGAGCCTGGGACTGACGGGCGATGAGTTCATTGACGTGATTCCCGCCGCCGATCTGGCGCCGCAAAGCGATGCCCAACTGGTCATCACCCGCACCGACGGCAGCCAGCAGACACTGACCGTCAAGCTGCGTATCGACACCCCCATCGAGGTGGACTACTACCGCCATGGCGGCATCCTGCCGTATGTGCTGCGCCAGTTGCTGCGCTGAAACAGGCTCGGCGCGCGCAGTCAGGGGCGCTACGCGATCCTGAGTCCACGCCGCGCAGTGTTGGCAGGGGCCGGTGTGCTGGGTTACTGCATCGAGTGCAGGCCGATCAGGTTTTCGTCCGGGTCGGTGATCAGGGCGATGAAGCCGTAGGGAGCGATCGGCATCTTGTCGCGCACCACGGTGCCGCCCTGGGCGACCGCGCGGCCGGCTTCGACGGCGCAGTCCTCGCAGCTGAAATAAATCAGCGTGCCGCCATTGCCGGACGGTGCCCCCGGCATGTGGACCAGGGCGCCGGCCGCACCCCCGGCCTCGGGCTGCATGGGGAAGGCCCACATCTCCATGTCGCTGCCGTCGGCGCCGGGTGGGGCCAGGGCTTGCAGCGTGCGCGACAGCACGTTTTCATAGAACGCCTTGGCACGGTCCATGTCCTGCACATAGATTTCGAACCATCCAACGGGATTGCGTGTCATGGCAGACCTCCTGGGGGGATGCAGCGGGGGCGTGGCACGGGGCCACCGTGTGTCTCGATTGTCGAAGTCTGGCCCGCCAGGGATGCAGGACGGCGGCTTTTTTTTCAGCAGGCGCACGCGTTGGAATCTAAAAACCATAGCTGACTGCGTAGGTGCAGTCTGAGTTTCCTGCCATTTTGTGCACCCAGCTCAATCCTGCGTGCCCGCCCCGGACTCAGGGGGCAGTGGCCGGGCCTGGCGCGGCAGGCGCGGCGTCAGCAGAGGCGCTGGGTGCGGCATCCCCGCGCAGCGCGCCCAGCTTGGCCTGCAGCCAGTCGTCATAGCCCTTGTGCACCAGCTCGTAGGTTTGGGCAATGCCGGCCGCCACCGGGCTGCCTTCGCCCAGCACGCCCAGGCTGTTCAAGATGTCTTGCGCCTCCTGGTAGCCCTGCTTGAAACCGCCGCGGATCAGCGCCACAAAATCCTGGGCCACCTCGGCCAGCTCCTTGTCGGGGTAGCGGGCCGCATAGGCGTCGAACATCGCGGTGGACAGGCCCACGATCCGGCCTGCCGTGGCCTGCGCGCTGTGGTCCTGGCCCATGGCGTTCTGGATGGCGTCGGGGCCCAGCTCGGGCGCCAGCTCCTGGTTGATGGCATCCACCGCCGTGCGGTACAGCAGGGCCAGGCTGTCGTTGCCGGTCTGCAGGCTGACCTGCAGCGAGGCTTCCAGGATCTGCGCATTGCGCATGTTCTGCTGGCCCTGGCTGCTGGCGGTGGCGGTTTTCTGCGCCTCGTCCAGCGGCGTGCTATTGGTGAGCACGGCCGTGTCGGGGGAAGCGGGGGCGGGGAGGTGGGTTGCGTTCAGCATGGTGCGCTCCAGATGCAATACAGGCTTACAGGGCCTTATCGTGCATGTCGGCAATTCGGCGCGTGTACTGAAGTGCCGTTGGTCCTGATGGCGTGCATTCGTTAAAAAAAAGAGCTGTTAGCGTTGATTGGATAAGCGTTTTAGGGTTAAAGCAGATGCAAAGCATTATTTGACTAGCGCCAGCAGCTCACTTTTTACTGAACTGATATGGTGATGTTGGGTTGAGGTGCATCTGATCCGGTGTTTTTGCCCCCAATCTGATGCTTTTGTTCCGGGCGCCGGGCGCGCACAGTCGCGGTGGTGCACCGCTGGTAGGGACTGGCGGGCGAGCCCTTTCACGCTATGCCTCATCACAACACTTCCACGAATGTCGGCGGCAGCCAGCACGCGCCGCGCAAGACAATTCCGATCCACGCAGAGCCTGCCGCAGTTTCTTTTTATGAAGCGCGCAAGAAGATTCAGCCGCGTTCCATCCAGGGTCTGTTTTCCCGCTGGCGCTGGGCGCTGGTGTGGATCACGCAGCTGTTTTTTTACGGTGTGCCCTGGCTGCAAATTCATGGGCGCCAGGCCTTGCTGTTCGATCTGGAGCAGCGGCGTTTTTACGTCTTCGGCTGGCTGCTGTACCCACAGGACTTCATCTATCTGACGGCGCTGCTCATCGTCAGCGCCCTGGCGCTGTTTTTGTTCACCACCGTAGCCGGGCGCCTGTGGTGTGGCTTCAGCTGCCCGCAGACGGTGTACACCGAGATCTTCATGTGGATCGAGCGCCGGCTGGAGGGCGACCGCAGCGCGCGCCTGCGCCTGGACGGCAGCGGCTGGACGCTGGAGAAAACGGCCCGGCGTGGCGGCAAGCACCTGCTGTGGCTGCTGCTGTCGCTGTGGACGGGCTTCACCTTCGTGGGCTATTTCGTGCCCATCCGCGATTTGGCGGTGCAGGTGATGGCGTGGCAAGGTGCCTGGCAGATTTTCTGGATTGCGTTTTATGCCCTGGCCACCTACGGCAATGCTGGTTTTTTGCGCGAGCAGGTGTGCAAATACATGTGCCCGTATGCACGCTTTCAAAGCGCCATGTTTGACAAGGACACACTGATCGTGAGCTACGACGCCGCGCGCGGCGAGGGCCGTGGCCCGCGTGCCAAAGATGCCAACTACCGCGCCCAAGGTTTGGGTGACTGCATTGACTGCACACTGTGCGTGCAGGTCTGCCCGGTGGGCATTGATATTCGCGATGGCTTGCAGTACGAATGCATTGGCTGCGGCCTGTGCATTGACGCCTGCAACAGCGTCATGGACAAAATGCACTATCCGCGCGGTTTGGTGCGTTGGAGTACCGAGCAAGCCCTGGCACAGCGCTGGAGCCGTGCGCAAATGCTGCGCCGCGTATTCCGCCCGCGCGTGCTGCTGTACGGCGCGGGGCTGCTGGCCATCACCGTGGCTATGGTGACTAGCTTGTACGTGCGCGTGCCGCTGAAGGTGGACGTGGTGCGTGACCGGGGCACGCTCTCGCGCATCGTGGCGGGCGGCATGATGGAGAACATCTACCGCGTGCAGATCGGCAATGCCACAGAAGTGCCGCAGCACTATGTGCTGTCAGCCTCGGGCCTTAACGGGCTGCGTGTGGCGTCAGACACCGCGGTGGCGCTGGGTGCGGCCGAAGACCGCTGGGTGGTGGTGCGCCTGCAAGCGCCTTATGGTGCGGCGCAACCAGGCTCCAACCCTGTGGTGATTGAGGTGCGTGCGCAGGCCGATCCCAAGATTGCCGTGTCCGCGCACACCACTTTTTTGGCACCTCGCTAAACGCTAAAAGCTAAACACAGGGCACGGCACCTGTCAGCTACGTTTGTCGTGCTGCTGCATCTCGGTGCACCACTGGCCCAGCTGCTGCAGGGCAGGCATGGTGCGCGCATCCCATTGCAAGCCAAAATTCAGCCGGATACAGCGCTCAAACCGTTGCGAAGCCGAGAACACCGGGCCGGGAGCCAGGCTAATCCCGGCGGTCAAGGCCTGCTGGTGCAGAGCTAAGGCATCGCAGCCTTCGGGCAACTCTACCCACATCAGGTAGCCGCCTTCTGGCCGGGTGGCGCGGGTGCCGGGTGGGAAGTACTGGGCGATCGCCTGGGCCATTGCATCGCGTTGGGTGAGCAAGATGTGGCGCAACTGGCGCAGGTGCTTGTCGTAGCCCACGCCCTCCAAGTAATGTGCCAACGCCGCTTGTGCCGGGGCATTGGTGCTGATGGAGGTGGTGAGCTTTTGCCGGGCCACCCCCTGTGTGAAACGGCCGGCGGTGACCCAGCCAATGCGCCAGCCGGGGGCCAAACACTTGGAAAACGAGCTGCAATGCAGCACCCAGCCTGCGCGGTCATAGGCCTTGATGGGCAGGGGGCGGCGGGCTGAAAAATACAGCTCGCCGTAGACATCGTCTTCAATCACGGGTATTTGCAGGCGCGCAGCCATATCGCACAGGGCTTGCTTGTGCGGCGCTGGCATCAGGCTGCCCAGCGGGTTGTGAAAATTGCTCATCAACCAGATGGCCTGCGGCTGGTGGGTGGTGATGGCCGCCTCCAGCGCCTGTAAATCAATGCCATCGCGCGGATGCGTTGGCACTTCAATGGCCTGCAGGCCCAAGCGCTCCAGCGCCTGCAGTGCGCCGTAAAAACAGGGGGACTCCACCACCACCGCGCCGCCGGGGCGGGTGACGGCAGACAGGCACAGGTTCAGGGCCTCCAAGGCGCCGTTGGTGATGACCACATCATCCATGTGCAGCGGCATGCCATCGGCCAGGTAGCGGCGGGCGATGTGGCGGCGCAGGCCGCTGTGGCCGGTGCTCAGGTCATCGAGCAGGGCCTGCGGCTGGGCCTGGCGTGCGCAGGCGGCCAGCGACTGCGCCAGCTTGTTCCACGGGAAGTGCTGGGGCGCGGGGAATGCGCTGCCCAGGCCCACCGTGCCTGGCTGAAAGCTGGCTTGCAGGATGGAGAACACGCGCTCGCTGACATCCACCGTCAGCGAGGCCGGGGGCGGCAGCCGGGCGATCTCGGGTTCAGGCGGCGGGTGGTGGGCGCCCGAGGCCACGTAGTAGCCGGAACGCTCGCGCGCACGGATCAGCCCGCGCGCCTCCAGCAGGTAGTAGGCCTGGAACACCGTGGACGGACTGACGCCGCGTGCGGCGCAGCAGCTGCGCACCGACGGCAGCTTGTCGCCTGGCTGCAGCACGCCCGCGTGGATGGACTGGGCGATGTCGGCGGCCAGGGTGGCGTAGCGCGTCAGGCTGGATGAGGGGGCGGGTTGGGTGAACACAGCCGCCCAGTGTAGGGGCTGTCCAGCGCCATACTGCCCCGCCCCGGATTAGGTCGTGGCCGCCATTTGCAACAGGCCCTTGGCGCCATGTGGCTCACAGCGCAGGTACTGCGGGGCGGCCGCCACTTGGGCGCCCAACTGGCGGGCGGCCTCCCAGGGCCAGCGCGGGTTGTAGAGCATGGCGCGGGCCACGCCGATGGCATCGGCTTGGCCGGCATCCAGGATAGCCTGGGCCTGCTGCGGGTCGGTGATCAGGCCCACGGCAATCACGGGCATGGCCCCCTGCAGGTGGCGGCGCAGGCCGTCGGCCAGTGGCACCTGGTAGCCAGGGCCGATGGGGATCTGCTGCGCCGGGTGCAGTGCGGCGCTGGAGACATGCAAGAACGCGCAGCCGCGTTGTGCCAGTGCCTGTGCCAGCACTTGGCTTTGCGCCAGGTCCCAGCCGCCGTCCACCCAGTCGGTGGCGGAGATGCGCACGCCGATGGGAAAGCCCGCTGGCAGGGCCGCCTGGATGGCGTCGAACACCTCCAGCGTCAGGCGCATGCGGTTGTCCAGGCTGCCGCCATAGGCGTCATTGCGCAGGTTGGACAGGGGCGACAGGAATTGGTGCAGCAGATAGCCGTGGGCGGCGTGCAGCTCCAGCGCATCCAGCCCCAGGCCGTGCGCGCGCACGGCGGCGTCGACGAAGGCCTGCTTGATCTGGGCAATATCTTCCAGCGTGGCGCTGGCTGGCAGCGGGTCGGTGGGCATGAAGCCCTGGGCGCTGGCGCTGAGGGTTTGCCAGGCCTCAGGGTGGTCGGCAGACAGGGCGCCCCCGCCTTCCCAGGGCCGGCGGCTGCTGGCCTTGCGGCCGGCGTGGGCCAGTTGCATGCACACGGGCATGGGGCTGTAGCGGCGGATGTGCGCCAGCACCGGGCGCAGCGCCTGTACCTGGGCATCGTTCCACAGGCCCAGGTCGTGGGCGCTGATGCGGCCCCGGGCCTCGACGGCGGTGGCTTCCAGGATCAGTAGACCGGCGCCGGACTGGGCCAGTTGGCCGTAGTGCATCAGGTGCCAGCTGGTGGCGCAGCCTTCCTCGGCCGAGTACATGCACATCGGGGGGATGACGATGCGGTTGGCCAGTTCCAGCGAGCCAAAGCGGATGGGGGAAAACAAAGCAGGCATGGTGGGCGCGTCCCTTCACAGCAAATCTTGCGCCGCAGCATGACACAAAAAAAGCGCGCCACCGATCCCCTCGGCGACGCGCTGTGGCAGGGTGTAACCGTGCGGGTTCAAGCCTGTTCAGCCAGCAGCTCCTGCAGGGTCTTGACCTGCAGGCGCAGGCGTTCGTTCTCGGCCTCCAGCTCGGTCACGCGTGCCTGCAGCGTTTCGGCGGAGGCAAGCGGGGCGGCGTCCAGGCTGCCCTCGTCGGCTGCTGCGGGTTTGTCGGCCTTGGGTTTTTTCTTGGCCTCGCGCACGCGCTTGGCCGCTTGTTTGAGGCCGTCAGCACCTTCAGCAGCGACGGCTTGCTGCTCCTCCACGGGCAAGGTGGCCACCACGGCTGCAGCGTTGAGCGACAGCTCGCCAGCCTTTACTGCCGCCACCACTTCGGGGGCAGCTTTTTGCTGGATGGTCTCGATCATCTTGACCTGGCCGGCCGATAGGCGCGCGGCGCGGGCCAGGGCTTCGCGCGTGTCCAGCGCTTCGTCGGGCACCTTGGGGGAGCAGGCCAGGGCCTGGGCCACGGCGGGATCGGTGTCACCGTCCCAGGGCGCTTCGGCACTGCATTCGGCCTTGGCGGCTTGCACGGCAGCGGCGGCTTGCGCGCGGCGCTCAGCAATGATTTCGCGCTTGCGCAGGGCCAGCACACCGCGCTGGTAGTCAGAGACGGAGCGGCGACCCAGGTGCTGGTCGATCATCCACAGGTGGATGTCTTCCATGTTCTGAAAGCGCTCGTTCTGGATGGTTTTGAAAGGCAGACCGTGCTTTTGGCAAATGCCAAAGCGGTTGTGGCCGTCCACCAGGATGTTGCCCCACAGCACCAGCGCGTCGCGGCAGCCTTCGTCGAGGATGCTGCGTTCCAGCGATTCATATTCGTCGGGGGTGAGGGGGTCGATATAGGCCTTGAGTTCAGGCAGAACAACGATGTCTTCGGGGCTCATGGGATTCCAATGCAAGCGGGCCATGCACTGTAGCGGGCTGCCTGCGAATGTCAAAGAGGAAAGTCAAAAGGCACCCGAAGGTGCCTTTGCAAAGAAGCTGCAGCGCGCAGTGGGTATAGGGTTAGAAGCCTTTTTGGCCTCTAGCGCTTATCCAGTCTGCGCAAGCAGCTATGAAGTTTTATGCGTTCTCAGGGTGCAGCAGGCGCGAGATCAAGCCGCCTTCGACCGGGCCTTCCACGGGAATGCGCACGCGCACGGGGTTGCCCGCAGCCACTTGCACGGGTTCACCCTCCAGGTTGAACATCTGCTCCAGCTTCATGGTGCGGTTGCCCGTGGGGTGGATGATTTCGATCATGTCACCTACCGAGAAGCGGTTCATGGTTTCGATCTCGGCCATGCCGTTCTCGTAGCCACGCACGGTGCCCACAAAGTGGCTGCGCTGCAGCACCGAGGTGCCGGTTTCGTAGTTCTGGTAGTCGTTGGCGGGGCGGCGCTCCAGCAGGCCGCCGGTGTAGCCACGGTTGGCCAGGCCTTCCAACTCGGTGATCAGGTGCGGGTTGAAGGGGCGACCGGCCACTGCGTCGTCGATCGCGCGGCGGTAGGTTTGCGCGGTGCGGGCGACGTAGTACAGGCTCTTGGTGCGGCCTTCGATCTTGAGCGAATCGACCCCAATCTTGGCCAGGCGCTCCACGTGCTCAATGGCGCGCAAGTCCTTGGAGTTCATGATGTAGGTGCCGTGCTCATCTTCCATGATGGGCATCATCTCGCCAGGGCGGCCTTTTTCTTCCAGCAGGTAGATGGCGTCGGCCTTGGGGTGGCGCTTTTGGTCGCCGCAGGTGCTGGTGAACTGGTTGTCCAGGTCGTTCTTGGCGTCTTCAAAATTGAAGCCTTTGTCCATGGCCTGGCCCAGCGCTTCGCCCGTGTTGGGGTCCACATCGGCGCCGTGGGTCTTGTATTCCCAGCGGCAGGCGTTGGTGCAGGTGCCCTGGTTGGGGTCGCGGCGGTTGAAGTAGCCCGACAGCAGGCAGCGGCCCGAGTAGGCAATGCACAGCGCGCCGTGCACAAACACTTCCAGCTCCATGTCGGGGCATTCCTGGCGGATCTTTTCGATCTCGTCCAGGCTCAACTCGCGCGAGAGGATGATGCGCTCCACGCCCATCTTCTGCCAGAACTTGACGGTGGCGTAGTTGGTGGTGTTGGCCTGCACGGAAAGGTGAATCACGGCCTCGGGCCACTTTTCCTTGACCATCATGATCAGGCCGGGGTCGGCCATGATCAGCGCGTCGGGCTTCATGGCGATGATGGGCTCGATGTCGCGCAGGTAAGTGCGGATTTTGTCGTTGTGCGCAATGACGTTGGACGTCAAAAAGAACTTCTTGCCGCGCTGGTGGGCTTCTTGGATGCCTTGCGCAATCTGTTCGATGCGGAAATCGTTGTTGCGCGCGCGCAGCGAGTAGCGCGGCTGGCCAGCGTAGACAGCGTCGGCGCCAAAGTCATAGGCGGCGCGCATTTTTTCAAGCGAGCCGGCGGGAAGCAGCAGTTCAGGGGCTTTCATAGGGGGCTTATTTTCCTTGATTGGCGTCAGTCCGTCACGGCACTGGGGACATGTACCTGCAGTCAACGTGGGACAGCGCCGGGTGCTTTCAATAAAAGAGCTGCTTGCGCTGAATAAATAAGGACTTCAGGTAGATATCTATCTGAAGTCCTTGCAAAACCAGCGCTAAGCGCTATACAAAAAATTTAGTCCTGTGGGCGGAAGCCGATCAAGAAGTCCGCAGGTACTTTGCCGTTGGTGTCTCTGGGCAGGGTCTCGGTCTTGTGCAGGGCGCGCACCACGGCGTCGTCCCAGGCCTTGTTGCCGCTGGATTTGACCAGCTGCACCCCGGTGATGGTGCCGTCGGGCGCCGCACGCACACGCACTTCGGCGCGCGGGTTGCCGCTGACCACATCGGGATAGACGATGTTGGGCTTGACCTTGGCCGCCACGCGCGCGCCGTAGCCCGCAGAGTGACCCGCAGTGCCACCACCAGTGCCCTTGCCGCCGTTGGGGCCGCTGCTCTTTTCGGCCGAGCCGCTGCCGCCCGAGCCTGCCAGGCCCGCCATGGCACGCAGGTTTTCCTGGCGCATGCGCTCCAGCTCCTTGGCGGCCTTGGCCTCTTGGGCTGCTTGCTCTTTTTTGCGCTTGTCGTCGGCAGCCTTCTTTTCGGCTTCAGCCTTGGCCTTCTCAGCCTTTTCTTTTTCGGCTTTCTCGGCTTTTTCCTTTTGGGCTTTCTCAGCCTTGTCGCGTTTTTCCTTCTCTAAACGCTCTTTCTTTTCCTGCTCGGCTTTCTCGCGCTTTTGCTGCTCCAGCTTTTCGCGCTTGTCTTGCTCGATCTTGTCTTTGCGCGCTTGCTCGGCCTTCTCTTTGTCGAGCTTGGCTTTTTCCTGCTCTGCCTTTTCCTTGGCCTTTTGGGCCTCCAGCTCACGCTGCTTTTTCAGCTCGGCTTCCTTGTGCTTGCGCTCTTGCAGTGCCAGCTCAGCATCGCGCTGGGCCTGCAGCTCTTGCTGGCTGGGCTGGGGCGGCGCAGGTGGCGGGGGCGGCAGCGGAACCGGTTCGGGCTCAGGTTCCGGCTTGGGGGCTGGAGTGGGTTCGAGCACCGGGGCAGGCGGTGGCGTGGGCGCGCGTGGCGCCGCTTGCTCAAAGTTTTCGGCCCACAGCTCAGCCTCGACGGCAGCTTGCTCCACCGCATCGGGAGGGCTCACTTTCCATACGAAGGCACCCACCAAAATGGCGTGTGCCAGCAATGCCATCACCCAGTTGCGCAGTTTTTTGGACTGCCGGGGAGGGGCAAATGGGTCGTGATCGAGGCGAGAAGACATGGAGGACAACAAGGCTGTGAACGAAGCGCGTAAAAAATTATTTGGCGGCGGATTTCACGCCGAGTGCCACGCGCTTGACGCCCGCAGCTTGCAGCTCGCCCATGGCCGTCACAACGGCTTCATAGGTCAGGCCTTTGTCGGCCTGGATCATGACCGCACTGTCTTCCGGCTGGTTGGACTGCCAGGTCGCCGCCACCACTCCCAGCTCTTGCAGCGACACGGCCTGCTCGCCATTGGGGGTTTTGATGCGGATGCTGCCATCGGCGTTCATCAGCACATGGGCCACGTTTTTGACGGCAGGTTTGGTGGACTTGCCGGCACTGGGCACATTGATGGCGCCGGGCGTGAGCATGGGTGCTGTCACCATGAAGATGATGAGCAGCACCAGCATCACGTCGATGAACGGCACCATATTGATTTCATTGACGGTGCGGCGACCGCGACCTCGGGAGCTGGCTGCTGGCATGTGATGCTCCTGCCTTCAATAGCCCGAAGCCGTGGCGCTTGCGGAGGGACCACTCACATTGCGTTGCAAGATGTTGGTGAACTCTTCCATGAAGGTCTCTTGGCTGTTGGCAATCCGGTCAATGGTGTTGGCATAGCGGTTGTAAGCGGTCACTGCGGGAATGGCGGCAAACAGGCCCATGGCGGTGGCCACCAGGGCTTCGGCAATACCGGGCGCCACGGTGGCCAGGGTGATTTGCTCCATATTGGCAAAGCCGGTGAAGGCGTGCATCACGCCCCAGACCGTGCCAAACAGGCCCACATAGGGCGAGACCGAACCAACGGTGCCCAAGAAGGACAGGCCGGACTCCACTTCGTCCATTTCACGCTGAAAGCTGGCGCGCATGGCGCGGCGTGTGCCGTCCATCAAGGTGCCGCTATCGTTGATGCGGCGCTCACGCAGTTTTTTGTACTCGCGCATGCCGCTGGCAAAAATGCGTTCCATCGGGCCGCCGTTTTTGGCGTTTTGCGTGGCGCTGTTGTAGAGGTCGTTGAGGCTTTGGCCCGACCAGAAATCTTGTTCAAACGATTCGTTGAACTGGCGCACCTGCTTGAGGGCCTGGGACTTGCGAAAAATAGTCGCCCAACTTGCTACGGAGGCGACGACCAAAATCAACATGACCAATTGCACCACCCAGCTGGCCTGCAAAATAAGGCTGAGGATGGACATGTCTTGGCTTGCGTTCATGAGAGTTTTTCCACGATGGAGTTCGGAATACGGGCAGGGCGCATGGTAGTGGCATCGACCCAACCAATGCGAATGCTGCCTTCACATAACAGCTGTGGCGCTTGATCGGATGACACAGGCCGCAAAAAAGCTTGCTGCGCAATGGTGAACGACGCGCGGCCTGCCGATTGCAACACAGCGCTCACGTCGATCATGTCATCCAGACGCGCAGGTCGGAGATAGTTGATCTCGGCCTGAGTGACCACAAACATACCACCGACTTCATCACGCAGTTTTTGCTGTTCTACGCCCAGGTTGCGCAGCCATTCGGTGCGCGCACGCTCAAAGAACTTGAGGTAGTTGGCATAAAAGACGATGCCGCCGGCGTCGGTATCTTCCCAGTACACCCGGATGGGAAAGGTGAAGGCCATCAAAGTTCCCTTGCGTTACTGAAAAAGCTTTTGCATGCGGCGTACGGCCTCCTGCAGCTGCTCCATGGAGTTGGCGGTCGAAAAACGCACATAACGGGCGGTGTCTGCCGTGCCAAAGTCGCGCCCTGGCGTGATGGCCAGGTGCGCCTTCTCCATCAGCGCATAGGCAAACTCCCAGCTGTCTTTGACGCCCAGCTTGGCACACAGCGGCGTGCAATCTGCCCAGGCGTAGAAAGCGCCGTCGGGCATGACATCAATGCCAAAGCCCAACTCTTTCAGTGCAGGCAGAAAATAGTCGCGGCGTGCCTTGAATTCTGCGCGGCGTGCTTCAAAAATTGCAATGCTCTCGGGGCTAAAGCATGCCAGCGCGGCGTGCTGGGCGATGGTGGAGGCGCAAATGAACAGGTTCTGCGCCATGCGCTCCACCACCGGCACCATGGCCTCGGGCACCACCATCCAGCCCAAGCGCCAGCCCGTCATGTTGAAGTATTTGCTGAAGCTGTTGATGGAGATGATGTCGTCGCTGATGGCCAGCGCGCTGTGGCTAAAAGCCTCTTCGTACGACAGGCCCAGATAGATTTCATCGACGATGGTGATGCCGCCCTTGGACTTGACCACGTCGTGGATGCGCCGCAGTTCAGCCGGATCAATCGAGGTGCCGGTGGGGTTGGAGGGCGATGCCAGCAGCACGCCACGGGTTTGTTCGCCCCAGTGCGCGGCCACTTGGTCTGCGCTGAGCTGGTAGCGCTCTGCCGCGCTGGTGGGAATCAGTTTTGCCACGCCTTCTGCTGCGCTCACAAAGTGGCGGTTGCAGGGGTAGCTGGGGTCGGGCATGAGGATTTCATCGCCCGCTTCAATCAGGGCCAAACAGGCCAGCTGCAGCGCAGCTGAGGCACCTGCCGTAATCACGATGCGCCGCGCAGGCACATCCACATCAAAGCGTGTGAGGTACCACTGGCTGATGGCTTCGCGCAAAGGCTCAAGGCCCAGCGCATTGGTGTACTGGGTGCTACCTGTCGTGATGCAGCGCTGCGCGGCGGCTTGTACTTGCTCGGGGGCGGTGTAGTCAGGCTCGCCGATGTTCAAAAAGATCATGGGCTCGGGGCTGCTGGCAACTTCTTGGGCCAGTTGCTGGGCGGCTTTGGCCACTTCCATGACGTAAAAGGGATCGATCTTTTCGGCGCGCGTAGAAAACTTCATGGGCAAGCAAAGCGCAAAGCGCTGTCACGTTGGAATTCACACAAAAGCATATAAAAAAGGCAGCGGCCTGCTGGGCGCGCTGCCTTTTGCAAGGAGCCAATATTAGGCGGTTTTGCCGGCCTTGTCGGCCTCTACTTCGGTAGCCCGCAGCTCGGGCGCCAGTGCATTCAAGATGCCGTTGACGTACTTGTGTCCGTCCGTGCCGCCAAATTCCTTGGCCAGCTCAATCACTTCATTGAGCACAACGCGCCATGGCACATCCATGCAGTGCATCAACTCATAAGCGCCAATCCACATGCAAGCGTGCTCGATGGGCGACAGCTCTTGCAGCTTGCGGTCCAGCTTGGGCGTGATCAGTGCGTTCAAGTCTTCTTCAAGCTTGATGCAACCATGCAGCAGCGCGTCATAGTGCAGCGCATCGCACTTGTGAAAGCCTGCCAGGTCGCGGGTGAACATATCGATGGATGTGGCGTCGTTGCGGCCCACGATGTGCTGGTACAAGCCTTGCAGCGCAAATTCACGCGAACGCGTGCGCGGGGCTTTGGAAGCCGCCTTGCGTGCGCCGGTGCTGGTCAAGCCCGTGCGTTTGGTGCGGGGAGGGCTGCTTTTGCCAGCCGGTGCGGATGCGTATTCGTCGCTCATGATTTTTTCAGTGTGTGGAGCAGTGTGGCCATTTCTATGGCCACACGCGCTGCGTCCAGACCTTTTTCGGTCTGGCGGGCAATCGCTTGCTCGAGGTTTTCAGTGGTGATGATTGCGTTGGCAATCGGCAGCCGGTAGTCCAGACTCAGGCGCGTGACGCCTGCGCCCGATTCGTTGGCTACGAGCTCAAAGTGGTATGTCTCCCCACGAATGATGCAACCCAGTGCGATCAGGGCATCGTAGCCACCACGCTCGGCCATGGCTTGTAGGGCCACAGGCACTTCGAGTGCGCCGGGCACTATGACATGGTCGATGTCTGCGTCTTGCACGCCGGTGGCCAGCAACTCTTGGTGGCAAGCTTGGGCCAGTGCATTGGTAATGCCTTCATTCCAGCGGGCTTGAACAATGCCAATACGCAGTCCTTGACCGTTCAGCGAAGTGGCAGCGCCTTTGTCAGCGTTCAGCATCTTGGTTATTCCTTGGTGATATAGCCGGTGATTTCCAGACCGTAGCCGGCCATGCTGGGCATGCGGCGGGGCTGGCCCATCAGTTTCATTTTGTGCACACCGCATTCGCGCAGAATTTGTGCGCCAATGCCGTAGGTGCGCAGATCCATACGCCCCCGCTCAGGCGCCTGTGCAGAGCGGGCGCTGCCTTCAAACTGCGCCAATAACTGGTCTGCGCTTTCGCCGCAGTTGAGCAGCACGGCCACGCCCTGGCCTTGCGCGTTGAGGTATTGCAAGCTGGTGTCCAGCCCCCAGGAGTGCATGGAGCGGTTGACTTCCAGCGCATCCAGTACGGACAGGGGTTCGTGTACGCGCACGGGCACTTCGTCTGTCTCGCTCCAGGTGCCTTTGACCAGGGCCATGTGCGCCGATTGGCTGGGCTTGTCCTGGAACAGGTGGACAGTGAACTCGCCCCAAGGGGTTTGCAGTGAGCGACTGCCCACTTTTTGCAGCAGCGATTCATTGCGGCTGCGGTACTGAATCAGGTCCGCAATGGTGCCAATCTTCAGACCGTGTTCTGCGGCAAACAGCTGCAGATCAGGCAGACGGGCCATGGTGCCGTCGTCCTTCATGATTTCGCAGATGACGGAAGACGGCGTGCAGCCAGCCATACCTGCCAAATCACACCCAGCTTCAGTGTGGCCGGCGCGGATCAGCACGCCACCATCTACGGCTTGCAGCGGGAAGATGTGACCGGGCTGTACCAAATCGGTGGGCTTGGCATTTGCAGCCACTGCAGCTTGCACGGTGCGTGCGCGGTCAGCAGCGGAAATGCCGGTGGTGACGCCTTCGGCGGCTTCGATGGAGACAGTAAATGCAGTGCTGTACACGGTGCCGTTGCGTGCCGCCATCGGGGGCAGTTTGAGGAATTCGCAGCGTTCACGGGTCAGCGTCAGGCAAATCAGGCCGCGGCCAAACTTGGCCATGAAGTTGATGGCTTCAGGCGTGACGTGGTCGGACGCCAGTACCAAGTCCCCCTCGTTTTCGCGGTCTTCTTCATCGACCAAGATGACCATGCGGCCAGCACGCATTTCGGCAACGATGTCTTCCACCGGCGAAATCTGCACGGGTGTGAGTGGGGTGTTCATGGGGTGTCGTTCCTTGGATTTGCCTGTCGGGTTGCCGCCAGCACGGCCTTGGTATGGGCACCCGCCCAGCATGCGTGGTGCATGCGTCCAAAGAACATGTGTGCAGACGTCATCCGTCGCTAATAGCCATGCGCCGGATGGTGCTGGCTTCTGTGGAAAGCTGGCATTTTAGTGCTTTGTTGAGCGGGTGCAGAGATTGCCCTGCTGCACTGGGTCAATTTTCAGGGTCTTGCAAGCTGACATTCCCGTTGGGGTAAGCCACGCAGGGCAGTACACAGCCTTCGGCTTTTTCTTCTGCGGTCAAACCGGGCCAGTCAATTTGGTAGTGCACGCTGCCAGATCGGATGTACCCCAAACAGGTGCGGCATGTGCCGTTGCGGCAGGAGCTGGGCCATTGCAGGCCGCCCATCTCAATGGAGTCGAGCAGGGTGTCGGTTGCCCATGCATCGCATTGCTGGCCGCTTGGTTCGAGTTTGACGGTAAATAGTTCAGGTGACAGAGGTGTGCTCACGGTTTTCCCAGGGCGGACGATCGGTATGGGCAGGGATTGTCGCCGCATACGCGCTGACCAGTAGCTAGTGTGCAAGATGCTTAAAAAATAGGCAGAGAACTTCTGGGCCTTGTAGATCAAGTACTTGTGCGGTCATCAGGGTCTATCGGATGGCTTATCCACATGGTTGTCCAGTCAATTTGGGGGCAACTGCCTGTTAGCCGCAGGTGTTCAAGGCGTGCCTGAGGTTGCTGTTACGAGTTGCGCAGACTGATGAAAAAACAGTCAGCTTTTAATAGTTCTTTTGAAAACAAGTACTTGGTTTTGTTGTTGCTTGCTTTCCGTTAGGTTGTCCACAGGATTGTCAAGAGAAATGCGGGCTAAGTGTTGCCGGGGTTTGGGGCGGTGATGAAAAAATGTGCAAATGCCATCGGGGTTTGTAAAACAAGGGCTTAGCGCAGTTGTTTACAGCCCTGCAAAGTTTGTCCACATGCTTGTGCCGTGTTGCCGTGGATAAGCGCGTTGAGCCCCAGAGTCGCATCGGCGAACGCGAACACCAGAGGCTGTGCGTACAGTGCTCCACCCATGACAGGTCAAGCACGCATTCATACAAGCATGCATACAAACTAAGGAGATGAAGATGCAAAAATTGTCGTTTGAGGGGCAGGTGGCCATCGTGACGGGCGCCGGTGGCGGTCTGGGGCGCGAACATGCACTGGCTTTGGCGCGCCGGGGTGCCAAAGTGCTGGTCAATGACTTGGGTGGTGCGGTGGATGGCTCTGGCGCCAGCGTGTCTGCGGCGCAAAAAGTGGTCGATGAAATCCGCGCGATGGGTGGGCAGGCGATGGCCAATGGCGCTTCGGTCACGGATTTCGCGGCCGTGCAGGCGATGGTGCAGCAGGCGGTGGACGCTTGGGGGCGCGTCGACATTCTGGTCAACAACGCAGGCATCTTGCGTGACAAGAGTTTTGCCAAGATGCAGATGGAGGACTTCCGCTTGGTGGTGGAGGTGCACCTGATGGGCGCGGCCAATTGCTGCAAAGCCGTCTGGCCCCATATGCAGGCCCAAAACTACGGGCGCATTGTCATGACGACCTCTTCCTCGGGCCTGTATGGCAACTTTGGCCAGAGCAACTATGGCGCCGCCAAGATGGCGCAGGTGGGGCTGATGCAGACGCTGGCGATTGAGGGCGCTAAACACAATATCCATGTGAATGCCTTGGCACCCACGGCGGCCACGCGGATGACGGAAGGTTTGATGCCGGAAGCGGTGCTGGCGGCCCTCAAGCCCGAAGCGGTGGTGCCTGCCATGCTGGTGCTGGCACATGCAGATGCGCCCACGCGCACCATTTTGTGTGCGGGTGCCGGCGGCTTTGAGGCGGCGCACATCACGTTGACGCAAGGCGTGTATGTGGGTGCCGGCGAAGATGCTGCCGAGCAACTTGCTGCGCAACTGGGCGCGGTGACAGACCGCACGGGCGAGCAGATGCCACAAAGTGGTGCGGCGCAGGGGCAGCTGGAGGTGGGCAAGGCGATGGCCGCGCAGTCAGCCTCTGTCTGATAGACACGGCCATTTAGCCGTTACAAAGTCAGTGTGCAATCACGTGCTGCGGCGGCACAGCCGCCACGTGGTTATGCAAGCGCGGTGTGTCACATCAAAAAGCATGTCTCTATCATCACCGTGTGTGGGAGAGGCATGCTAAGGTTGTCCCCCGTTTTTTTGAACGCAACAGCCGAAAAGAATGAATTCCAAGCCCAAGCCGTCGCTATTTCCCGCAGCCGAGCGTCTGTCCGGTATCCGTCGCGGTATTGAAAAAGAAGGCTTGCGCGTGCTGCCTACGGGCTTTTTGGCACTGACACCGCACCCAGCGGGCTTGGGCTCTGCCCTCACGCACCCGCACATCACCACAGACTACAGTGAATCGCAGTTGGAGCTGATCACTTCAGCGCACCTGGGCGTGCAAGAGTGCCTGGATGAATTGCAGCAAGTGCACCAATACACGCTGCGCAGCATGGCTGCTTTGGGTGAAGAGATGGTTTGGGCATCTAGCATGCCCTGTGGCCTGCCCACCGATGAAACTATTCCACTGGGGCGCTATGGATCTTCCCACTCGGGGCGTTCCAAAAGCGTCTACCGCATGGGGCTGGGTCACCGTTATGGCCGCCGTATGCAGACCATTTCGGGCATTCACTACAACTGGTCCATGCCGGGCGTTAGCAGCGAAGAATATTTCGCCTTGATCCGCAACTTTCGCCGCCACGCGTTTGTGCTGCTGTATTTGTTTGGCGCATCACCAGCCCTGTGTCCCTGCTTTGTGGAAGGCCGTGAGCACCGCTTGCTGCCGTTGGGCGATGGGCAAAAAGCGTTGTATTTGCCCTATGCCACCTCGCTGCGCATGGGGCGTCTGGGCTACCAAAGCGATGCGCAGGCATCGATCAACGTCAGCTACAACGGGCTGGATGGCTATGCCGACTCGCTCTACCAGGCATTGACCCAGCCCTACCCCGCGTACGAGCAACTGGGCATTCGCAACCCCGGCGGTGACTACAACCAGCTGGGCACCAGCTTGCTGCAGATTGAAAACGAGTTCTACGGCACCATCCGCCCCAAGCGCACCACCCACAGCGGCGAGCGCCCCTTGCATGCCTTGCGTGAGCGCGGTGTGGAATATGTGGAAGTGCGCTTGATGGATCTGGATCCATTTGAGCCCGTGGGCATCAACGCATCCACCATGCGGATGCTGGATGTGTTCTTGCTGCACTGCCTGCTGACCGACAGCCCCAACGATTGCCCCGAAGAGATCACTCAGCTCAAGCACAACCAGCATCTGGTGGCGGAGCGCGGCCGTGAGCCCGGCTTGATGCTGCAGCGCGGCAACGAACAGGTGCTGCTCAGCAGCTGGGCCCAGCAGGTGCTGGACGAGTGCCTGCCCTTTGCGCAGGCGCTGGATGCCACCCACGGCACCGATGCGTACAGCGAGGCCCTGGCCTTGGCGCAGTCGCGTGTGGCGCAGCCTGAGACCACGCCGTCTGCCCGTGTACTGGATCATACGCACCGCCTGCACGGCAACAGCTTTATGCAGTTTGGCTTGACCCAATCGCTGTGGGTACGCGAGCATTTGCTGAGTCTGCCGTGGACGGACGCCCAGCAGGCGCAATGGGCGCAACTGGCCGCAAAGTCCGAGCAAGACCAGCGCGCCATTGAGGCCGCGGACACGGGCACTTTCGAAGCGTGGCGCCAGCGGTACATGGATCCTGCGGCGCTGGGTTAACACCCACTCGGCGCGCTTGCTGCGCCCGGCTTGCTAACGCGGCCCGGATGCGCTGCTGCACCGTGTGTTTCACGCCGCCTTGCTGTGGGCATGCTGGCGGTAGGTTTGTCTGTTACCTCTAACATCCACCTCCGCTTTGCGATGCTGTACCAGCGGCGCGGCACAGGCGTTACGGATTGCGCATGGGTGGGTGAGAGGGTAAAAAATAAGAGCTGCTAGCGCTCGTGAAATCTAGGTTTTAGATATAAAACACTTGCAAACCAAAGTTTTGCATACGCTAGCTGCTCTTGTTTTGTGTGAAACGTGGCCGATGCCGTGCGGGTACGCATGGCCTTGATGTCATCCGACTGTCACAGTGTTGACATTTTGTAGCACTAAATTGGCAAGCACTCCATGTTGAGATGTTTGCTGCTATGTCGCTCCCTGCCTCTTCTTTAGCTCCCGTATCCGTGGCGGATGGGGTAGAAAAATCACCGCTACCCGCGCTGCGTACCCAGGGTGGCATGCTGCGCCACTGGCCAGTGGCCACCAAGATGGCGGTCGTCTTTGGTGGCCTGCTGCTGTGCGGCGTGCTGGTGGCTGGTGGCTTGATTGCCTACCTGCAGCAGGTGGAGCAGGGCGCAGCTGCCAGCTTGCAACGGCACGATGATGGCATTGCCCGGGCACAGCAATGGCAGGCCCTGACCCACCAGGGTGTGGAGACGGCACTGGCCAGCGTGCTTTCCTCCGAAGAAACCGTGATTGCCGCTTTTGCCGGCAAAGCGCGCGACAACCTGGCGCAAGCCCATGACTTGCTGCAGACCATGACGCTGCAGGGCAGCTTGGGGGAGCAGTTGGCCGTGCAAGAGGCCGCGCTGCGCGAAAGCTATGCGCAAACTTTCAAAGCCCGGGATTTGGGCATGGCCTGGGAGGCGGAGCGGCTGGTCAAAGCATCGCTGCAACCCGCTGCGCAGCAATATTTGCAAACCCAAACGCAGTGGCTGGAGCAGCTGCAGCATGCGCGCCAGGCCGCGCAAGAGGCGGCAGCACAGGCGCGCCAGTCGGCGCAGTTGTGGGCGCTGGCGGTGTATGCCGTATTGCTGGTGGTGGGGGTGTGGATTTCGGTGGCCATCACGCGCTCCATCACCCAACCCTTGGCGCAAGCTGTGGTGCTGGCGCAAGCGATTGCGCGCGGTGATTTGACGGAGCAGGTGACGGAAAACCGCAAGGATGAAATGGGCAGTTTGCTGCGCGCTTTTGCCAGCATGGGCCAGCAGTTGCACAGCGTGGTCGCGCAGGTGCGCAGCGGTGTGGGCCATGTCACGCAAACGGCCAGCCACTTGGCACAAGGCAATTCCGAGCTGGCGCAGCGCACCCAGCACACCGATGCGCAACTGCAGTTGGCGGTTACTGGGATTGAGCAAATCAGCCAGCAACTGGCGGATTCGGTGGCCAACGCCGGGCAGGCGCACCAGTTGTCTGCCTCGGCGGCGCAGTCGGCCAGCGATGGCGGTGCTGTGGTGCAGCAGATGGTGCACAGCATGGACAACTTGCGCGCCCAAAGCGCGGAGATTGCCGCCATCACCGGGGTGATTGATGGGATTGCGTTTCAGACCAATATCTTGGCGCTCAACGCGGCGGTGGAAGCCGCGCGTGCGGGCGAGCAAGGCCGGGGCTTTGCCGTGGTAGCCGCCGAGGTGCGTGCTCTGGCGCTGCGCAGTGCCGATGCGGCGCGGCAGATCAAAACCTTGATTACCAGCTCTTTGGAGCAAATGGAGTCGGGGGCTGGGCTGGCGCAAGATGCCGGTCAGCGCATGCAGCGCATCGTGCGCGATGTGCAACACGTCAGCAGCCTGGTGGGGGGCATCACCCACAAAGCCCAGGAGCAAAGCCAGGGCATGGCGCAGTTGCACACCACCATGGTGGCGCTGGACGGCATGACGCAGGACAACGCCCGGCTGGTACAGGCCAGCAGCCAAGCTGCCGCCAGCTTGCATGCGCAGGCAGGTCACCTGGCCGAGCAAGTGGCCGTCTTTAAATTGCAGGATGAAAGAAAATTAATAGCTTAAAGCGCTGGTGTATCAAGCGCTAGAGCCGTTTTTGGTTCTTTTATTTTTGTTTGCGGCGGCGCAGGGCGTACTGGCCGACAAAGGCAGCGCCCAGCACCAGGGAGAACCATGCAGGAATGCGGGCGTGCTCAAACAGCTCGCGGGTGGGCGTGGCGGACATGAAGTGCGGGGCGATGATCAAAATCAAGCCAATCAGCACCAAAATCACGCCGCGCACCAGCATGTCGTTGTTCAAAGGGGGGGCAGATGGTTTGGAGCGTTGGGAGGACATGATCGGGCGTTGGGGACGAGATAACAGCTTGCGATTATCCTTGCTGCCCTTCGCTCCCCGATAACAAGAACGTCAGAAAGCCCTTCGCCATGCAGATGATCCAATGGTTCCCCGGTCACATGAATTCCACGCGCAAGCTCATTGAAGAGCGTGTGAAAGACATTGACGTGGTCATTGAGGTGCTGGATGCGCGCATTCCCGGCTCCAGCTTCAACCCCTTGCTGCAAGAGCTCACGGGCCACAAGCCGCGTATGAAGCTGCTGAACAAGCAGGACGTGGCCGATCCCGTCAAAACCCAGCAATGGCTGGATTGGTACAACGCCCAGCCCGATACCCGTGCGATTGCCATGGATGCCGAAGAAGTGGCCCCGGCCCGCCGTCTGGTGGAGACATGCCGCCAGCTGGCACCCAACCGTGGGGGCATGGCCAAGCCCATGCGGGTGCTGATTTGCGGGGTGCCCAATGTGGGCAAATCCACCTTGATCAACACCATGAGCGGTAAAAAACAGGCCAAGGCGGCCGACGAAGCCGGGGTGACCAAGGATGAGCAGCGGATTGTGCTGGATGCCGACTTTTACCTGTGGGACACGCCGGGCATGCTCTGGCCCCGTATCTCGATCGCGCAAAGCGGCTTTAACCTGGCGGCTTCGGGCTCTGTGGGGCGCAATGCCTACGACGAAGAACTGGTGGCGCTGGAGCTGCTGCTGATCTTGCAAAAGCACTATCCCCAAAACTTGGAAGACCGCTTCAAGCTGGGTCTGGGCGTGGCGCAAATTCAGGCCTTGCATGACGATGAGTTGCTCGAGGCGATTGGCCGCAAGCGCGGCTGCGTGATGAGTGGCGGGCGTGTAAACCTGCAAAAAGCGGCGGAGATTGTGATTACCGACTACCGCACCCATATGCTGGGGCGCATCACCTTAGAGACGCCTGAAGAATTTGAGCAGTGGGCTGCAGTGGCTGCGGTGGCCGATGCCGAGCGCCAGGCCAAAAAGGATGCGCAGGCCCAAGCCCGTAAAAAAGGGCGCAAGCCGCGCTGAAAACAGCATTTCTACCTACGCCGTGCGGAGCGTGGGTGTAGCAGGCTGTGAGCAATCTTTGGCTCCCAGTTGTTGCCCATAGCCTTCGCTTCGATGTTCACCTTCGCGCAACCTCACAACACCCGTTCTTCACCTGCGCTGGCGTATGCACGTATTGGGGCTGTACTCATCAGCATCTGGTATGGCGGCATGGGCTGGTTGACCACCATTTTTGCGGTGCAGGGGAGCAACCGCTGGTGGGGCGGCCCTTTGGCCACCTTGATTGCTGGGATTGCACTGCTTCTGATTTGGCGCGGTCATTGGCGCTGGGCAGCCCGTTGGCTGGTTGTGGGGGCTGTGGCGCTGACCAGCTTTTTTGCCTGGGACTTTGCGTTTCAGCCCTCGACCAGCTTGCTGGTGTTGACGGTGCTGGTGGTATTTGCCGCCTGGACGTTGGGTATGGTTGAGGCCAGCATCGCCGCATTCGCGGTGATCTTGCTGGGTATTGGGCTGATTCACTGGGGCTATATCGACTGGGCACAGATGCTGTCCGTCAGCTACGTGCTGTTTTTCTTGCTGGGCATCACTGGGCTGATGCTGCAGGGCTACCGCAGGCATCTGGAAGACTTGCGCGAATCCTTGAGCACGCTGGAGCAGCACAAGCAGCAACTCCATGTGCTGTACCAGGCGGTGGAACAGTCTCCCGACAGCATTTTGGTGGTCGATTTGCAGGGCCATGTGATTTACGCCAACCCTGCCTATGAGGAGCGTACGGGGTACCTGCGCAGCGAGGTCATGGGGCTGCCCTCTCGGCAGGTTTCTTTGACGGGGCTGACACAGGAGCAGTACCAGGAGATGCGCCAAACCGTAGAAACCGGCCAGGCTTGGCAAGACACGGTGCGCAACCGGCTGAAAAATGGCGACATCGTGGTCGATGACGTGCGCATTGCCCCTGTGCTGAATGCGCAAGGTCTGGTGAGCTATCTGGTGGAGAACCGCCATGATATTTCACAGCGCCTAGAAGCAGAAAACCGCATCTTGCATTTGCAAAAGCATGACAGCGTGACCCAGTTGCTCAACCGGCATGCGGTGCAAGAGCTGCTCGATGAGATGCTGGTTGCACTGCAAAGTGGGCAGGGCCCGCAACGTTATGGCGAGCACCACGACTGGCACGCCTTGCTGCTGGTGGAAATTGATCGTTATCAGAACTTTGAAATTACGCGAGGCCGTGGCTGGATGGACGCTTTGGTGCAGTCGTTTGTGCAGCGGCTGCGCGCCGTGGCCCCCAGTGTTGCCAAACTGGCGCGCATTCGCATCAACCAATTTGCGGTCATCGTGCCTGCGGTGGGGCAATCCCGCTATGGGGCACGCATGCACACCTATGCGGTGGCGCAGGAGTTGCAAGAGGGTTTGCGCATGACCCAAATTACCAGCCTGGCTGAAGGGCCAGAGACGGTCAAACTCAGTTGCAGCGTGGGCTTTACCGTGTTCCCCTTTGTGGAGGATGGGCTGAGGACCGACAGTGCAGACCATGTGCTGCGCCGCGCCAGCGTGGCGTTGAGCCAAGCACTGCACCAAGGCGGTGGGCAGGTGCATTCCTATTCAGAACTGCTTGATGAGTCCATCCAGCGGCGTATGCAGGTGGAAAAAGAGTTGCTCGTCGCGCTGGACGAAGGGCAGCTGCAGGTGTTTTTGCAGTCTCAGGTGGACATGAATGGCCGTGTGGCAGGCGCGGAGGCCTTGGTGCGCTGGAAGCATCCGGTCAAAGGGTTGATTGCGCCGGGCGATTTCATTCCGGTGGCGGAAAGCTGTGGCCTGATTGTGCCGCTGGGCGACTGGATGATGGAGCAGGTGTGTTTGCTGCTCAATGATCCGCGCGTGCAAGCCCAGGGCTGTGGGCTGTCGGTCAACGTCAGCACGGTGCAGTTTCGCCAGCCGCAGTTTGTGGACAAGGTGCGCGATGTGCTGCAGCGCACGGGCGCTCCCGCGCAGCTGCTGACGCTGGAGGTGACGGAGAGCCTGTTGCTCAACGATGTGGAGGGCACCATCCGAAAAATGGTGGCTTTGCGTGCATTGGGCGTGCAGTTTGCCTTGGACGACTTTGGTACGGGCTATTCATCCTTGGCGTATCTGATGCGTTTGCCGATTCAGGAAATCAAACTCGATCAGGCATTCATTCATGATTTGGCCCCCATGTCCGAGCACAGTGTGCTGGTGCAGGCGCTGTTGATGGTGGCCAGCTCCAAAGATCTGCGCGTGGTGGCAGAGGGGGTGGAGCAAGCCGCCCAGGCAGAGCTGCTGCAAGCGTGGGAGCCCAGCATCTTGTGCCAGGGCTACTTGTTCAGTCGCCCGGTGCTAGCCCAAGATTGGTTGCTCAATCCGCAGTTGGGCATGGCCAGTTGAAGCTGGTAAGACAGCGGTGCTGCGCATGGGGCGCAGCGAAGGGAGCCCAGGCTTGGTGGCGGGCTTATTCCACGCGGATATGGGCCTGCTCAATCACCACGCCGTTGAGCGCATAGTCTTTGCGCACCGCGGTGGCAAAGTCTTCTTGCTTGGAGGCCCGGGGAACGTTGTCGAGCTTGCGCAGGCGCTGGCGCATCTCGGGGCTGAGCACTATCCGGTTGACCTCGGCATGAAAGCGCTCAATCACTGCAGGTTCGGTATTGCGCGGTGCGTAGAAGCCAAAGAGCGAGGTCTGGTTGGCTTTGTCAAAACCCAGCTCGCCCAGCGTGGGCGTGTCTTTGAACGCAGGCACCCGCTGAGGGCCTGTGGTTGCGAGTACGCGCAGCTTGCCTTGCTCAATCAGTGCATTGATGGGCGCAAAAGGGTTGGCCAGCAGCAAATCGAACTGCGCGCCAGCGGCGTCGGTCACCAATTGGCTGCCGCCTTTGTAGGGTACGTGCACAAACTTGCCGCCAGTTGCGCGGATGAGCTGCTCCACCATGATGTGCGCCAGCGTGCCGTAGCCTGAAGTCGCCACGCTGACACCTTGGCGTGTCTGGGCTTGCGCCAGCACATCGGCAAAGCTGCGGCCGCGAAAGGCGGTGGTTGCCAGTACATAGACGGGGGCATACATCACGCTGGCAACCGGGATGATGTCGTGCATCGGGTCGTAAGCCACCTTCATCAGATACGGGTTGAGCGTGAGCGGGCTGATGGCACCAAACGCAAAGGTGTGCTGGTCATCAGCCTTGGCAAGCTCTGCCATGCCAATGGTGGCGCCGGCCCCCGGCTTGTTGTCCACCACAAAGGGCTGGCCCAGCGTCTGGCCCATCTGGTCGCCCAACATGCGTGCCACCACATCATTGATGCCGCCGGCGGGGTAGGGAACAATCAGGCGAATGGGTTTGCTGGGCCAAGTGGATGCTGCGGCATTTGCCTTGGCCGCACTGGCCAGTGATGGCAGGCCAGCAGCGGCAAGGCTGGCGCCTGCCAGCAGCAGGTGGCGGCGCTGAATGGGGTTGCGGTGTGTGATGTTCATGCAAATTCTCCAGCCATAAAAAAACCGCGCCTGGGCGCGGTTTGGGCAAGTGGACGCTTGCTTAGCGCTTTTGTTCGAACCAGCGGCGAGCCAGGGTGTCCCAAAAGTGCGAACCCAGCTCGATATTGTCGTCGTTGAAATCATAGCCGGGGTTGTGCAGACCCACGCCGGGCTGGCCATTGGGGCCGTTGCCAATCCAGCCATAGGCGCCGGGAACTTCTTCCAGCATGAAGCCAAAGTCCTCCGCAGTCATGGCAGGGGCGATGTCGGGGAAGGCATTGTCTGCGCCCACCATCTCTGCCATCACTTCGCCCATGAAGCGTGCTTCATCGGCGGTGTTGGTGGTGTTGGGGTAGCCAGGCTTGTGGATGTAGGTGGCTTCACACAGGTGCGCAGCCGCCACGTGGCTGGCAATACGCTTCAAGCCATCCACCATGTATTCCTGTGTTGACTTGCTCAGCGTGCGCACGGTGCCATAGATGGCGCATTCATCAGGGATGATGTTTTCCACGGTGCCGCCTTCGATCTTGCCGATGGTGAGCACCGCGCTGTCCAGCGGGTCTACGCCGCGCGAGACCAAGGTCTGCAACTGGCCCACGATGGCGCAGGCGACAGGGATGGGGTCCAGCGTTTTGTGGGGCATGGCCGCATGGCCGCCCTTGCCGCGCACGCGGATCTCAAAGCGCAGGGTGGACGCCATGATGGGGCCAACGCGTACGGCCATCTGACCTTGGGGCAGCGAGGGCCAGTTGTGCAGGGCAAACACGGCATCGCACGGGAAAAGTTGGAACAGGCCGTCGTCCATCATGGCCTTGGCACCTGCGCCACCTTCTTCTGCGGGTTGGAAAATCAGGTGTACGGTGCCGTCAAAATTGGGGTTCTTGGACAGCAAGGTGGCCGCGCCCAGCAGCATGGTGGTGTGGCCGTCGTGGCCGCAGGCGTGCATTTTTCCGGGCACGCAGCTGGCGTGCGCGGCACCTGTGGTTTCTTGCACAGGCAGGGCGTCCATGTCGGCACGGATACCGATGGAGCGCCCGGGATTGTCTTTGGAGCGGCCTTTGCCGTAGATGGTGGCAACCACGCCGGTTTTGCCCAGACCGCGGTGCAGGGGCAGGCCCAGTGCCTGAAGGTAGGCCGTAATCTTGTCGGCCGTGCGGTTCTCTTCGTAGCGCAGCTCAGGGTTCGCGTGCAGATCGTGACGGAAGTTGAGCAATGTCCCCAAATAAGGGGTGATGTCGTTGGCGGTATTCATCAGTTGGGGTGGCTGGCACAGCTTCGTGCACCAGTCACTGATACGTAGGAGAAACCATTATGGGTCTTGCCAGACGGGTTGTCTGCCCTGGTGGAATGTAATCAAGTGTGGCAAGGTCTTTGGGTGTGTGCTGATTTTTTCTTCTAAGCTGTTGATTATGAATAAGTAGTTGCGATGATGGGATTTTCAATAGGCATGCGGTGGCGAAATTGAATCATTCCAAACTTGCATCAATCGCGCGTGGGTTGAGGCGGTGATGCCTGTTTTACTTCGGTGCGGCTGACCAGTGTGGGTACCAGGCGCAAGATGCCATAGGCCAGCAAGGCACTGAGGACGGCGGTAGCTTCCTCGCCCATGCCCGCCGCCACACCAATGGCGGCCGTCAACCAGATGCCTGCGGCGGTGGTGAGCCCCTTGACTTGTGGCAAACCTTGGGCACTGGTGTTTTCTTTCAGGATGGTGCCGGCCCCCAGAAAGCCCACCCCGGCAATCACGCCTTGCATGACCCGGCTGGCCTCATTGGCCTGCGCGCCGGTTTGCAGCGCAATCATGACAAACATGGCCGATCCCATGCACACCAGCATGTGGGTGCGCACCCCGGCGGCTTTGCCGATCGCTTCGCGCTCCCAGCCCAACAGACCACCCAGCAGGGCTGCCAGACACAGGCGCATCACGATGCGCGTGGCCTGTGCGGGATCGGGAACATCAGAAAACTCGGCCACTGCGGTGTGGGCCACTTGCTGCCACCAGTCTTGCATGGCCTGGCTCCTTGGTTGAGATGCAATCTCCCCATGGTGCAGGCAAGCCGCAAAGGGGTGTGTGCGGAATCTCGGCCAAATGCTTGTCGTCTTGGAGCGATGAAATGCACAGCTGCGCGCATGCGGCGACAATGTAGGCCACATGAAAAACACCATTTTGCCCCTGCAATTGTTTGTACAACCGTCTTTGCAAGACGTGCGTCCCCTCATCCTCTACCACGGTCGTCGCTGTCCCGATGGTTTTGGCGCTGCCATGGCGGCGTGGCTGTTCTACGGTGACAAGGCCGAATACCGCGGGCTGGACCACGGTGAAATCCAGACCGCAGCGGATCTGGGTGAAGACCTGGAAGGCCGTGCGGTGTACGTGGTGGACTTTGCGTTTGAGCCCGTGCTGATGGCCGAGATTGAATCCAAGGTCAGCAAGCTGGTGGTGCTGGACCACCACAAGAGCGCGGCCGAGAAGCTGACGGGCTACCAGTGCCAGTGCGGCGTGGTGCACTTTGACATGAACAAGTCCGGTGCGCGTTTGGGCTGGGAGTTTTTCCACCCCGAAAAGCCCGTACCCGGCCTGATCAAGTACATCGAAGACCGCGACATCTGGAAGTGGGAGTTTGCCGAGAGCGCGCCCTTCCTGGCTGCGCTGGACATGGAGGTGCGCACCTTTGAGCGCTGGGCCGAAATTGCCGCTTTCACGCCCGAGCAAGAAGCCACCTTCATGGCGCGCGGCGGTGCGATGGATGAGAAGTTCCAGAGCCTGTGCCAAGACATTGCCAGCGGTGCGCAGGTGCTCACGTTCAACGGCATGCAAGGTTTGATGGTCAATAGCCCCGGCGTGTTCCACAGCCAGGTGGGCGATATCCTCTCGCGCCAAAGCGGCAGCTTTGCGCTGATGTGGCACGCCGGCACCAAGGGCGTGAAGGTGGGCCTGCGTTCGCGCTCGGATTTCAACTGCATTCCGCTGGCCGAAAGCTTTGGCGGCGGTGGTCACGCGCAGGCCTGCGGCTTCAAGATGGACAACGCCCGTTTGCTGGATTTGCTCACGGGCGAGCTCAAGGCCGACCCCAGCGCTAGCTATGACTTGGTGCCTGCCCCGCTGTTGGAGTTTGACGAAGAGGGCAAGTGGATCAAGCCCAAGAAGGCGTGACGCACGGCTGGGTCTGCAGTATTGATAGCTGCTGGCGCTGATGCGAAAAGGACTTCAGATAGTTATCTATCTGAAGTCCTTTTTCTTTGTGCGCTAGCAGCTCTCTTTTTAGGTGCTTGCTGGGGTGGGCAGCAGGGTGCTGCAGCTCTCGGGCAAGCCGCGTTCGGTCGCTTGCCAGCCGGGTACGGCCAGCAGTTGCTGCCATTGCTGCACTTCAGGCACATGGGCCAGTTGGCGCCAGTCGGCACAAAAGCGCAGAACTTGCCCGGTGCGTGGGTGCGGAATTTCCAGCGCGTGCGCATGCAGCCACAGGCGGTGCAGGCCAATGCGCTCGGCCCACCAGCGGTTGAGAGGGCCTTTGCCGTGGGTGGCGTCGCCAATGATGGGGTGGGATTCGTGCTTCAAGTGGCGGCGAATCTGGTGGCGGCGGCCGGTTTTGGGGAAGGCTTCTACCAGCGAAACGCGCGTGCTGGCGTGGCGCGGGTCATAAGCCTCGGGCCACTCCAGGTGCGCCAGGCAGCGCAGCAGGGTTTGGGCAGGCTGGGCGGGCGCATCTTCGGGGGCATCGTCGGGCTGCAAGGCGTAGTCCACCTCCACGGTATCGGGCAGCCAGCCGCGCGCCAAGGCCAGGTAGTGTTTGTGGGCGCTGTGGTCGGCAAAGCAGGCGGCCAGCTTTTGGCAGGCCTCTTTGCTCAGCGCAAACACCAGCACGCCGCAGGTGCCTTGGTCCAGGCGGTGCACCGGCCACACATGCTGGCCAATCTGGTCGCGCAGGGTTTGCAGCACAAAGCGGGTTTCATGGCGCGCAATGGCGGTGCGGTGCACCAGCCAGCCTGCGGGCTTGTAGACCACGACCATGTCTTCGTCCTGCCAAAGAATTTCCAGCGGGTGGGTGTAGCAGGGGCGATCAGGGGTTTCGGTCATGGCAAGGCAGTGAGGGCGCACACAGACGGCGCAAAGCGGGCAAGTGTAGCGGCGGCGGGATGGGCGTGCGGGCGTAAGCCCTGCTGCGGCCCCTTTGGCTGCGTTGTGGGATTGACTTGCTGTACGTGCGTACCGCCTGCGGTTTTGTGCGTTGTGCCAGGCGCACATCGATGGTGTGCGCGGTGGTGTGGGTGGCTCTCGCCAAATATGTGCGCGCCGCGCACCGAAATTGATTGAAAATCACTGGTTTGGTGCATGGTTTGCATCGTTTTGGCGCAGCGCAAGCAGCGCTGGCATACAGAGCAAGAAAGTGGGCGGAATGTTTCAGGGCGTCTTGGCTTCGGTAGTGGCTTCATGCATTTTTGGTGGCATTTACTACCTGGCCCCGCTGCTGCAACCGCTGACGGGTGAGCAAATTTTTGGCTGGCGCATGCTGATGACCATTCCATTCACCACGGCATGGCTGCTCTACAGCGGCCAGGGTGCGGCGGTGTGGGCGCTGTGGCAGCGGGTGGCCCAGCATTGGCCGTTTGCGGTGATGCTGCTGCTGACTTCTACCTTGGCAGGTGTGCAGCTGTGGCTGTTTATGTGGGCGCCGCTGCATGGACATGCGCTGCCGGTGTCGCTGGGCTACTTTTTGTTGCCGCTGGCCATGGTGGTTGCCGGGCGGCTGGTGTTCCAAGAGCGCCTGAGTGGTCTGCAAACCGCCGCCACGGCCTTGGCAGCGTGCGGCATGGCCTGGGAAATTTGGCATGCCGGTGGTCTGGCCTGGTCCACCTGGGTGGTGGTGATTGGCTACCCCGCGTACTTTGTGCTGCGCCGGGTGCTCAAGACCAACAGCCTGGCGGGGCACTGGCTGGATGTGGTGCTGATGCTGCCCGTGTGCGCATGGTTTGCGTTTGCAGATGCCTCCGCTGGCGCTACAGGCTGGCAGTCTGTGCAAGCCACGGCCATGTTGCACTGGATGGTGCCGCTGCTGGGCGTGATCAGCGCGGTGGCGCTGGCGCTGTACATGGCGGCCAGCCGCTTGCTGCCGCTGGGCTTGTTTGGGCTGCTGTCGTATGTGGAGCCCATGCTGCTGGTGCTGGCCGCGTTGCTGATGGGCGAGCGCATTCAGCCCGGGCAAGAGCCCATGTATGTGCTGATTGGCGCAGGTGTGGCCTTGCTGGCACTGGATGGGGCATGGCAAATGCGCCGCCCCGCCGTGGCGCGTGCGGCCTAGGGCACGGCAAAACATGAGAGATGCGGTATCAGGCGTGCAGCGCACAAGCCTGGTGCCTTCACAGTTGATTTGAAAGGAAGTTGGTCCATGGATACCCAGGTAGCAAACCCCATCCGCATTGGCGTGGTGGGTTACGGCAATTTGGGCCGCGGCGTAGAAAACGCTGTGGCCAAGAACCCCGATATGGTGGTGGCAGGCATTTACACCCGCCGCGACCCTGCGCAATTGACACCGTTGTTCGCAGGCACCCCCGTGTTTTCGATGGCCGACCTCGAAGGCCATGCCGACCGCGTGGACGTGCTGGTGCTGTGCGGTGGCTCCAAAGACGATCTGCCCGTGCAGTCGCCTGCGCTGGCTGCCAAGTTCTGCATTGTGGACAGCTTTGACACCCACGCCCGCATCCCTGAGCACTTTGCTGCCGTCGATGCTGCTGCCCAAGGTGGCAAGACCACGGCGCTGATTTCTGCCGGCTGGGACCCCGGCATGTTCTCCATCAACCGCATCATGGGCGAAGCCCTGCTGCCCGATGGCGCCACCTACACCTTCTGGGGCAAGGGCTTGAGCCAGGGCCACTCCGACGCCATCCGCCGCGTGCCCGGTGTGGCCGGTGGCGTGCAGTACACCATCCCCGTGGAAGCCGCGGTAGATGCGGTGCGCAGCGGCTCCCGCCCCACGCTGACCACGCGCCAAAAGCACCAGCGTGATTGCTATGTGGTGCTGGCCGAAGGTGCCGATGCACAAGCCGTGCGCCAGGCGATTGTGACCATGCCCAACTACTTTGATGAGTATGACACCACGGTCAACTTCATCACGGCCGAAGAACTCAAGGCCAAGCACAGCGCCATGCCCCACGGTGGTTTTGTGATTCGCAGCGGCAATACCTCGGCCGACAACAAGCAGGTGGTGGAATACCGTCTGCAGCTGGACAGCAATCCTGAGTTCACCTCCAGCGTGCTGGTGGCCTATGCCCGTGCCGTGCACCGCATGCAGCAATGGGGCATGACCGGTGCCAAGACGGTGTTTGACGTGGCCCCCGGCTGGCTGTCTGCCAAGAGCGCGGAGCAACTGCGCAAAGAAGCGCTGTAAGCAGGCGCTGCACTTGCACTAGCCCCAGCAAAAAGCCCGCTGTGTACGCAGCGGGCTTTTTTATTGATGAAAAAATGGTTTAACGCTTTATATATAAGCGTAAGTAGCTATTAAAATTGATTAAAGAGGGCACTTCAATGGTAGGGGTGAGCGGCGCGTGCGAGGCTTTGCTGGCATTTGTTGACCAAGGCCTGCAGATAGCCTTCGGCAAAAAACACATCGTGGTAGGTGTCGGTCTCAAACAGGCGCAGCGGGGCGTGATCGGGCCCAAGTACGGTGGTGGCGCCATGTTTCATGATGGCGTAGTAGTTTTTGGTGTGCGCGTCGCGCTTTAAATCAAACTCAGCACCGATCAGCTGCAACGCAATGTTTTGCCCTGCGCTTTTGTCGATGACATGGACGGTGCATGGGTCTTGGGGGTCAAAAAATTCCCAGTCATCGCCCAGCACGGCAATGCGCGACAACTGGCTCAAGGCGTCGGCAATCTCGTTGGAGGAGGCGGTCTCCACATTCAACGCGGTGTCCTGCGTGGGGTAGCCGCTCATGCGTGCTTGAAAGTCGCTGCAGGCGGCAAGGCCCACAACGAGTGGGAGGAGAAGCGTTAAACGAATCACGGTGATGAACAGGCAAAAGGGTGGGCTAAAAATGCGGCGCGCAACAGACTGCATACGTGCATATGCCGCGAGGCGGTGTGAGTTTCCACGTTGTCTCAGGGGTGGGCGGTAGGGCGCGGCGCACTGGCACTGGCACTGGCACTGGCACTGGCACTGGCACTGGCACTGGCACTGGCACTG
>NZ_JARXOV010000016.1:0-100987 GCF_030162955.1 Comamonas jiangduensis | reverse complement strand
CTTGACAATGCAAGCAATTTATTTATTGATTGCATCGTGCAGAGCTTCGAATTATAGACAGGTTTTTAGCGGTTTTTCAAACGGGTGAGGATTTTTTCACGCCCCAGCAACTCCAGTACCGCATCCACCGATGGCGTGTGTGCAGTACCCAGTGTCAATACCCGCACAGGCATCGCCAAAACAGGCATTTTGATGCCTTGCGCTTTCAGCACTTCCTTAATGCTGGCTGCAATCGCCTCTTTGCTCCATTCCACAGTTTCCATGGCTGCGGCAAATGCGTCTAGCACGGGAATGGCTGCTTCGGTCACATGCTGGGCATAGTCTTGCGTATTGCGTTCCACGCTATCCACATAAAATAACTTCGCCCAATTCGCCAGATCCACCAAGGTTTCGCAGCGGTCTTTGAACAACGCACAGATACGCACCAAACGATCATCCGCATCCAGCAAATTTTCTGCTACGCCGGCCTTCACCACAAAAGGCCTGACCTTGGCAGCCAAGGCTACGTCGTCCATGGCCTTCAAATGCTGGGCATTCACCCAACGCAGTTTGGCTTCGTCGAATTGGCCTGCACTGCGACCCAAGTGATCCAGATTGAACCACTCCAAGAATTGTTGGCGCGAGAAAATTTCATCGTCTCCGTGACTCCAGCCCAGACGGGCCAGATAGTTCACCATGGCATCAGGCAGATAGCCTTCGTCACGGTACTGGGTCACGGCCTTGGCACCGTTGCGCTTGGACATCTTCTCACCATGCTCATTCAGAACCGTAGGCAAGTGCGCAAACACAGGTACCGCAGCACCCAGTGCTTCAAAGATGTGAATTTGGCGGGGCGTGTTGTTCACATGGTCATCACCGCGAATCACATGGGTGATATTCATGTCCATATCGTCCACGCACACGCAGAAGTTGTAGGTAGGCGTGCCGTCAGGACGGGCGATCACGAGGTCGTCGAGCTCCGAGTTCTGGAATTCGATACGGCCCTTGCACTTGTCTTCCCAAGCGACGATGCCGTCCTTGGGAGTTTTGAAACGCAGCACAGGCTTTACGCCTTCAGGAATCGCGGGCAGCACTTTGCCCTCTTCTGGGCGCCATGTGCCGTCGTAGCGGGGCTTTTCCTTGTTGGCCATTTGCTTTTCGCGCAGCGCGTCCAGCTCTTCCATGCTCATGTAGCAGGGGTACACATAGCCCTTGGCCTGCAACTGTGCCAGCACTTCTTTGTAGCGATCCATGCGCTGCATTTGGTAGAAGGGGCCTTCGTCGTGCGAAAGCTCCAACCACTGCATACCCTCCAAAATCACATCGACCGAGGCTTGTGTGGAGCGCTCCAGGTCCGTGTCTTCAATACGCAAGATGAAGTCACCCCCATTGGCGCGGGCAAATGCCCAGGGGTACAGGGCCGAGCGAATATTGCCCAAGTGGATAAAGCCAGTGGGCGAAGGTGCAAAACGGGTGCGAATTTTTTGTGTCATTGGTAAGTATCCAGTCCGCGGGAGAGGTCTGCCTTGAGGTCATCCAAGTGCTCCAGCCCCACAGAGATGCGAATTAATCCCTGACCCAAGCCTGCAGCTTGACGCTGCTCCTCGGTCAGGCGGCCATGCGATGTGCTGGCGGGATGGGTGATGGTGGTCTTCACATCGCCCAAGTTAGCCGTAATGCTACACACCTGCGTATGGTCGACCACATGGAAGGCGTTCTTGCGCAAGGCTTCAGGGCTGCCGCCATGCACATCAAACGACAGCACGGCGCCACCCAAGCCATTTTGCTGGCGCATGGCCAGCTCGTACTGCGGATGGCTGCGTAAACCCGGGTAGTACACGCGCGCCACTTGGGGGTGCGCTTCCAGCCACTGCGCCAACTCCAGCGCTGCAGCGCTTTGGGCCTTGACGCGCAGCGACAGCGTCTCCAACCCTTTCATCACCGTCCAAGCGTTGTAGGCCGCGGCATTCAGGCCGCCACTGCGCAAGAAGGTCCCCATCACCTTGTCAACCAGCGCGATAGAGCCACACACCGCCCCAATCATGGTGCGCCCCTGGCCATCCAAGAATTTGGTGCCCGCGTGCACCACGATGTCCGCCCCCAGCTTGGCGGGCTGCTGCAAGATGGGCGTGGCAAAGCTGTTGTCCACCGCAAGCAAAGCGCCGCTGGCATGCGCCAACTCTGCCAGCGCAGCGATGTCACACAGATCGGTCAGCGGATTGGTTGGGGTTTCGGCAAAAAACAAGCGGGTGTTGGGCTGCACCGCAGCCTTCCACGCGGCAATATCGGTTTGCGACACAAAGGTGGTTTCCACACCGAAGCGCGCCATTTCCGTGCCCAGCAGTTTGATGGTGGAGCCAAACATGGAGCGTGAGCAGATCACATGGTCACCCGCCTTCAGCGTGGTCAACGCCACCAGCAAGATGGCCGACATCCCTGTCGATGTCGCCACCGCGCACTCGGTGCCTTCCATGGCCGCCAAGCGCTTTTCAAAACTGCTGACCGTGGGGTTGGTGGTGCGGCTGTAGGTAAAACCTTCTTCTTGCCCGGCAAAACGACGGGCAGCGGTTTCGCAGTCGGGCTGGACAAAGCTGCTGGTCATGTACAGCGCTTCGCAGTGCTCACCCCACTGGCTGCGGGGCAGGGCTTCACGCACCGCCAAAGTTTCGGGATGCAGATCTTCTGGGAGTTGTTTCTCGGTCACGACGCTATTCCTCAATCTATCTAAAGGGCGCAGACAGCAGGTCTGCGCCATGAAAAAAGGAGCAGCTTGCGCATATCAAACAAGGCTTTCAAAGACAAATCACTTTGAAGTGCTTATTTGACCTGCGCGAGCAGCTCCTTTTATTGTGCCTCTGGGCTTATGACGCCCAGTTTAGAGCTTATTGCTCTTGTGCATTGGGCAAAGATAGACGCGAAGTATCTTCAGACTCTTCTTGCGCACCAGCGTTGCGACCTTCGTTCAATGCGTTCACTTCGGCTTCGGAGATATCGCCCGTCACGTACACACCGTCAAAGCACGAAGCTTCAAAACCCCGCACCGCAGGATTGATCTTGCCAACGGCCTGCTTCATGGCATCCACATCTTGGTAGATCAACGCATCGCAGCCGATGACCTGGCGGATTTCCTCTACCGTGCGGCCATGGGCCACCAGCTCCGACTTGGTCGGCATGTCGATGCCGTACACGTTCGGGTAGCGCACCGGTGGCGCGGCCGAAGCCAGGTACACCTTGTTGGCGCCTGCATCGCGCGCCATTTGCACAATTTCTTTGGAGGTGGTGCCACGCACGATGGAGTCATCCACCAGCAGCACGTTGCGGCCCTTGAACTCGCTGCCAATGGCGTTGAGCTTTTGGCGCACCGATTTTTTGCGCGCGCCCTGCCCAGGCATGATGAAAGTGCGACCCACGTAGCGGTTCTTGACGAAGCCTTCGCGGTAGGGAATGCCCAGCAACTGGGCCAGCTGCATGGCGCTGGGGCGGCTGGACTCCGGAATGGGAATGATGGCGTCGATTTCCGCAGGCGGCACGGTGGAGATCACGCGCTTGGCCAGTGTCTCACCCATGTTCAGACGGGCCTGGTAGACCGAGATGCCGTCGATGGTGGAGTCTGGGCGCGCCAAATACACGTACTCAAACACACAGGGGTACAACTGGCTGTTTTCAGCGCACTGCTCGGTGTGTACGGTGCCGTCATTGGCAATAAATACGGCTTCGCCAGGAGCGATATCGCGCTCAAACTGGTGCAACGTACCCTCCAGCGCTACCGATTCGCTGGCCAGCATATATGTGCCATCCGCCCCCTTGCCCATGCACAGCGGGCGAATACCGAACGGGTCGCGAAAAGCCAGCAAACCATAGCCCGCAATCAGCGCGATGACGGCGTACGAGCCCTTGATGCGCTTGTGCACCGCACGCACGGCTTTGAACACCTCATCGGGCGTCAGCGGAGCGCCGCTGGTGACGCGGCCAATTTCGTGCGCCAGCACATTGAGCAGCACTTCAGAGTCGCTCTCGGTGTTGGTGTGGCGGTGGTCGGTGCTAGCCAGCTCTTCGCGCAGTTGCTTGGCGTTGGTCAGATTGCCGTTGTGCACCATCACCACGCCAAAAGGCGCATTCACGTAGAAAGGCTGCGCCTCTTCTTCACTGGCAGCGTTGCCCGCCGTGGGATAACGCACCTGACCCAGACCCACATTGCCCGGCAAAGCACGCATATTGCGCGTGCGGAACACGTCCTTGACCATGCCCTTGGCCTTGTGCATGAAGAACTTGCGCTCTTGCTGGGTCACGATACCGGCTGCATCTTGGCCACGGTGCTGCAGCAGCAGCAAGGCGTCATAGATCAGTTGATTCACGGGGGTGGTTGACACCACGCCGACGATTCCACACATAGTTGCGTTCCATCTATCTGCGAGATTGCTCTCGCGGTCTTTGCTTGCAGGCCACGCCCACTTGGAGGCCCAGCCCTTACTCTTTTACGCCGAAGGCAACAGCCTCCCCCACTCCACCGACAGCGCGGGCAAAACGCTCGCCACCGCATCGGTGAGCCAAGGTGCCACCAGCGATTGCGTCCACCACGTTTGGGTGTGCAGCGGTGTGGAAACCACGACCACCGACAACACCAAAATCAATACAGCTGCGCGCAGCACGCCAAACACTGCACCTAAGGTGCGGTCTACGGGGCGCAAACCGGCCACTTCAATCAGTTTCTTGGCCAATGCACTCAGCAGCCCCCATGCAAACACAGCCACCACAAAGGTCAACACAAAGCCAATGCCGTATTGCACGGCGGCATCAAACCCACTGAGCGGCAGCAGGCCGGCCACATCCTGGGCGAACAAGCGCGCCACAAAAAAGCCTGCGACCCAGCCGACGAGGGAAAACAGCTCAAAAATCAAACCGCGCCACGCACCCAAGAGCATGGACACCACCAAGATGCCCAGCAACAAGCCATCCAAAACAACCATGCGCTTTCCGTAATCTTTCAGCTGTGCGTGAGCGGTTGCATTACAAAGTCAGCACCGAGGCTGGCAGTCCCAACCCCTTGATCCGTGCTACGGCCTTGTCTGCGGCATCACGTTGATCAAAGGGGCCCACGCGCACCCGGGTGCGTTTGCCATCTTTGGTGTCCACCACTTGGGTATAGGTTTTCAGCCCCGACATTTCCAGCTTGGCGCGCACTTCGGACGCTTTGGAAGCATCGGCAAAAGCCCCCACTTGCACAATAAAGCGGCCTTGCTTGTTTGCCTCAGCCTTCGCGGGTGCACTGGCAGCAGCAGGCGCAGGCACCGGGGCACGTCCTTCCAGCAAGGCGCGGGCACGCTCGGCATCACTCACCGCAGGTTTGGGTGCTGGCTTTACCTCTGGCTTGGGCTCAGGTTTAGGCTCTGGCTTGGGCTTCGATTCAGGTTTAGGTTCTGGCTTTGCCTCAGGCTTGGCCGCAGGCTCTGGCACCAGACGAGGTGGCTCTGGCGGCTTGGGCACCGCCAAAGGTGTTGGCTCATTCACCACCAATTCTTCGCCATCACCCAGCGCACCATCTGTAGCGCGCGCCGCAGCTGAAGGCGCAGATTGCGCAAGCTTGGGCTCTGTCCGTGCCTGGTCTGCCGGCACCATCATGGGAGCGACCTGATTGCGATCCGGAATTTCAATCGGCACATCGACCGGGATGGGGCGCGGCTGGGTGTCAAACAAGATAGGAAACCCAATCACCCCCAGCGCCACCAAAACGGCGGCACCAATGAGGCGATGGCGCGCACGGCGGCGCATGTCATCTACGCTTTCAGACTGGGCCAAACGAGAACGCCGCACGGGCGTTTGCTCGCTTTCCTCTTTGTGACCAGGCCAACGGAATTTGAAAAGTGCCATGAAGATGCGTCGCGTAGCGGACCTTATTCGCCCAAATGTTTGGCATGCAGGCGAGGTGGCCCATCTTTCAAAACCTCACCGACCGTATAAAACGAGCCAAAGACTACGATTCTATCAGCCGGGTCTGCAGCCTGTACGGCGGCATCCAATGCGGCTTGCGGATTCTCGTACAAGCTAGTGGGCACTTCACGGCGCGTGCCCCCCGCAACCATCTGCACAGCATTCCACTTTTGCTGCAACTTCGAGGCCGATTCCGCACGCTCCGTGGGCAAATCCGTGAAATACCAACGATCGATCAGCGGCCCCACCTTGAGCAGCATAGGCGCCAGATCTTTATCCGCCATCGCACCAAACACCGCATGCGTCGTCGGGTAGTAACCCATTGCATCCAAGTTGGCGGTCAGCGCAGCCACAGAGTGCGGGTTGTGCGCCACATCCAGCACCAAAGTGGGTTGCCCGGGAATGATCTGAAAGCGCCCAGGCAACTCGACCATGGCCAAGCCCGTGCGCACTGCTTGCGCTGTCACAGGCAACACGGGGCGCAGCGCTTCATACGCAGCCAGCACGCCCGAGGCGTTCATCAACTGGTTTGCACCACGCAGCGCAGGGTACGACAGGCCTGCATAGCGGCGGTCACGCCCAGCCCAACCCCATTGCTGCTTGTCACCGTTGTAATTGAAGTCTTTGCCAAACATCCGCAAATCAGCGCCAATCGCCTCAGCATGGTCAATGACGCTTTGCGGGGGCACCGGGTCGCTCACAATGACTGGCCGCCCCGCGCGCATGATGCCCGCCTTTTCACGGCCAATGGTTTCACGGTCGTTGCCCAAAATCGCCGCATGGTCGATATCGATACTGGTGATGATGGCGCAATCGGCGTCCACCACATTCGTCGCATCCAGGCGGCCACCCAGCCCCACTTCCAAGATCACTACATCCAGCTTGGCCACACTCAGCATGCGCATGATGGCCAACGTGGTGAACTCAAAATACGTCAGCAATACCTCTTCACCCTGGAAGCGCGCGGCTTCGACTGCGGCGAAGTGCGGCAAAAATTCTTCGGCTTTCGCAATCTCACCATGAAGTCGGCAACGCTCTTCAAAGTGCACCAAGTGTGGCGAGGTGTAGACCCCGGGCTTGTAGCCCGACTGCAGGGCTACGGCTTCCAGCATGGCGCAGGTAGAGCCCTTGCCATTGGTGCCTGCCACCGTAATCACAGGGCAGTCAAATTTCAACTGCATACGCTGCGCAACTTCGCGCACGCGCTCAAGCCCCATGGCAATGTTTTGTGGATGAATTTGCTCGCAGTGCGCAAGCCATTCAGAAAGAGAGGAGAAATTGCTGTGCATACAGTGCATGATTGTCGCGCACCCACGCATGCATCACCATCAACACCATGAGTACCAACAAGATTATTCGTGTTTACGGCATCCCCAACTGTGACACTGTGAAAAAAGCACGTGCCTGGCTCACAGCGCAAGGGCTCGATTACGAGTTCCATGACTTCAAGAAGCAAGGCGTGCCTGCAGACAAACTACCGAGCTGGATGCAAGCAGTCGGCTGGGAAAAGCTCACCAACCGCCAGGGAACCACTTGGCGCAAACTGGACCCTACCCTTCAGTCCAGCGTGGTGGATGCCGCCAGTGCGACCCGGGTATTGCAAGAACACCCCAGCGCCATTAAGCGCCCCGTCGTGGAATGGGCTGATGGTGACATCACCGTGGGCTTCAATGCCGAAAATTGGCTGGCATCACGCGTTTGAATACCACATATCGACATGCTTGAACCACGTTGTACCCTCTCGCTCGGCCAATCAAGCATCGACATCACACCCTAGGAGCAGCCCCCGTGACCACCACACCACCCGCCCGTCTTGGTTTGTCTTTGGCCATGGCATGCCTCGGCCTGGGACTCGCGCCGTTTGCCGCATTCGCACAGCCAACGTACGGCAAGGTTTTGGAGGCCACTCCGATTTATGAGCAGGCGGCCGTTCCGCATGAGGAGTGTGTTGAATACTCCAGCCACACGCGCTGCAAAACGCGTACGGTCTATGAAGATGAACTGGTGGGTTACGACGTGCTGTACGAATACCAAGGCCAGCAGTACTCGCAACGCATGGCGCACAACCCCGGCAAGCGCATTCCCATCCACTCCACCCAACCCAGCGGCACCTACCGCAACACCGACAGAGCCAGCGCCAACAGCGCCACACCGGGAACGAAATCCTATGGCTCTACCCCCCCGGGAGCAGCTCCTATCGAGAGCATCGAGTACCGCGCCAATGACAACGATTTGCCCATTATTGACATGCGCATCGGCACACACCCGCCGCACCGCCCTCGCTAGCTGCACTAATATTTGTTGTTCGCCTCCAATTTATGTGGCGTTACTGGAGCCATCCCCTCCACCAAGGTACGCCGCGCATATTTCACTGGCCCTCGCGGCATCTACCAACCCGCACCCCGCTTCCTGCGGTCGCTGAACTCCTCTCCACTCGTCTACCACCAAGCCCCTGCCGCAAGGGCTTGGCCTTATGCGTTTTGCGAACCCCCAAGGGCCACGCAGGTAGCCTAAAATGCCCAGCTTCGATCCAAACTCAGCGATTACGCGCAATCCATGACTACCGAGCATTTCACCGGCGTTACCCTGACCACCAAGGCCAATGTTTACTTTGACGGCAAGTGCATCAGCCACAGCTTCACCCTGGCCGATGGCACCAAGAAGTCCGTGGGCGTGGTATTGCCCGCTACGCTGACGTTTGGCACCGCAGCGGCAGAGATCATGGAATGCGTGGGTGGCGCTTGCGAGTACAAGCTCGACGGCAGCGATGAATGGAAGACCTCCGCAGCAGGCGAGAGCTTCCACATTCCCGCGAACTCCAAGTTCGACATCCGCGTGACCGAGGCTTACCACTACATCTGCCACTACGCCTGAGCCCCGGGCGTGCGGCCTGCCTGAATTTCAAGCCTTTTTAGCCCCTAGCCCTTATTCACCAAACGCTGGCAGCTATTCATTTAGAGAGAATCTCATGGAAACCATTCTGCAATCCGTACCCGTCGGCCAAAAGGTCGGCATCGCCTTCTCCGGCGGCCTGGACACCTCTGCCGCCCTGCGCTGGATGAAGAACAAGGGCGCGCTGCCCTACGCCTACACGGCCAACCTGGGCCAGCCCGACGAAGCCGACTACGACGAAATTCCCCGCAAGGCGATGGAATACGGCGCAGAAAAGGCACGCCTGATTGACTGCCGCCCCCAGCTGGCCAACGAAGGCATTGCCGCCATCCAGTCGGGCGCCTTCCATATCTCCACCGGTGGCATCACCTACTTCAACACCACCCCCTTGGGCCGCGCTGTGACCGGTACCATGCTGGTGGCCGCCATGAAGGAAGACGATGTCAACATCTGGGGCGATGGCTCGACCTTCAAGGGCAACGACATCGAGCGCTTTTACCGCTACGGCCTGCTGACCAACCCCGCGCTGAAGATCTACAAGCCCTGGCTGGACAACACCTTCATCGACGAGCTGGGCGGCCGCGCCGAAATGTCGGCCTTCATGACCAAGGAAGGTTTTGGCTACAAGATGTCGGCCGAAAAAGCCTACTCCACCGACTCCAACATGCTGGGCGCCACCCACGAAGCCAAGGATCTGGAATTTCTGAATTCCGGCATCCGTATCGTGAACCCCATCATGGGCGTGGCTTTCTGGAAGCCTGAGGTGGAAGTCAAGGCTGAAGAAGTGTCCATCACCTTCGACGAAGGCCGCCCCGTGGCCATCAACGGCAAAGAAATCGCCGACCCCGTGGAGATGTTCTTGGAACTGAACCGCATCGGCGGCCGCCACGGCCTGGGCATGAGCGACCAGATCGAGAACCGCATCATTGAAGCCAAGAGCCGTGGCATCTACGAAGCCCCCGGCATGGCCCTGCTGCACATTGCCTACGAACGCCTGGTGACCGGCATCCACAACGAAGACACCATCGAGCAGTATCGCATCAACGGCCTGAAGCTCGGCCGCCTGTTGTACCAGGGCCGCTGGTTCGACCCCCAGGCCATCATGCTGCGCGAAGCCTCGCAGCGCTGGGTGGCGCGCGCCGTGACCGGCACCGTGACGCTGGAGCTGCGCCGCGGCAACGACTACTCCATCCTGAACACCGAGTCGCCCAACCTGACCTACGCGCCCGAGCGTCTGTCGATGGAAAAGGTGGAAGATGCGCCGTTCAGCCCCACAGACCGCATTGGCCAGCTGACCATGCGCAACCTGGATCTGATCGACACCCGCGAAAAGCTGGCCATCTACTCCAAGGCTGGCCTGTTGAGCGTGAGCAGCGCCAACGCCCTGCCCCAGCTGGACAACAAGTAAAAAAGTCAAGCCACAGAGGCCACGCCTCTGGCTTGCCTCCAACCGCTGCCTTTGCAGCGGTTTTTTTTATGCCCTTTTCATCTTGGCGCCAGCCAGACCATGGAACACAACCTGCCTGGCGTTTAAGCAGCCCCAACCATACCAACTCGTATGAAGACAACTGCCCCAGCTTAAGGGGAGAAATACCCTCCGGCCTTTGCAAACCTCCCTCACCCACGAGCACAGCACTGGGCCTGCGGTTTTCCTGATTGGCGCTCGAATGCCCAAAACTTGCGCGTGCAGGCCCGCGACAAAGCCTTCATATTGGTAGAAAAACTCTGCGCTTCGTAGCCGCGCGCTTCTACAATGGGTTTACATCTTGGCACGCATCATGCAAAGACCAAGGCGTACACAACTACATTGAAGGAAGACTTGAATGGCAAAGAAGATTCTGAGTTTGGCTCTGTTGGCTGCCTGCGCTACTGCGGCACAAGCTGCCGACCTGAAGGTGGCCATCGACCCCACCTACGAACCCTTCACCTACAAAACACCTGATGGCAAGCCCACAGGTTTTGACGTAGATATTGCGAATGCAGTGTGCGCCGAAATCAAGCGCAAGTGCGTGTTCGTGGAACAGGTCTGGGACAGCATGATCCCCGGCCTGCAGGCCCGCAAGTACGATGTAATCGTCAGCTCGCTGTCCATGACCGAAGAGCGCAAGCGCGTGATCGACTTCTCAGACCGCTACTACAAGACCCCCAGCGCGATTGTGGTGAAGAAGGGCACTGCTTACACCGGCCCCGCATCGCTCAAGGGCAAGCGCATTGGCGTGCTCAAGGGCAGCACCCAGGAAAAGTGGGCCCTGGGTGAACTCAAGCCTGCTGGCGTGAACATCATCCCCTACGAAGCGCAAGACCAGGTGTACCTGGACATCAACGCTGGCCGCCTGGACGGTACTGTGGCCGACAAGGTGGAAGTGCACGGCGGCTTCCTGCGCAAGCCTGAAGGGAAGGACTACGGTTATGTAGGCCCCGACCAGTACGACACCAAATACTATGGTGACGGCATTGGCATCGGTATGCGCAAGGGCCAGAAGGAACTGAAAGACCAGATCAATCAGGCCATCAAGACCATCCGCAGCAATGGCACCTACAACACCATTGCGAAGAAGTACTTTGACTTCGATCCCTACGGCAACTAAGCTCTAAGATCGCCACTGCCCGCTGCCCGGTTGACCCGGCAGCGGGCAGTCTTGTTTAGGAAAAGCGTGTGTACGCATGAGCGATTACTACTTATCTATCTTGCAAGGGGCACTGCTCACTGTTGCGGTGTCTCTGGCTTCTCTTTTTGTCTCCACCGTCTTGGGCCTCTTGGGCGCGACGGCCAAGCTATCGGGCAAAAAGCCTTTGGTGTGGGTGTCAACGCTCTACACCACGGTGGTGCGTGGCATCCCTGAACTGGTGCTCATGCTGCTGATTTTTTATGGTGCAGCGATTGGCATCAATACTTTTTTTGAGTCGATTGGCTCTGACTTCACCCTGGATCTGAATCCTTTTGTTGCCGGTGTCGGCACTTTAGGCTTTATCTATGGCGCGTATATGACGGAAACCTTCCGCGGAGCAATTTTGTCGATCCCCCGCGGCCAGATGGAAGCCGCCTGGGCATTTGGCATGGGCTCTACCCAAACCTTCGTGCGCATCACCTTGCCGCAAATGGTGCGCTACGCCCTGCCGGGCTTTACCAACAACTGGCTGGTATTGATCAAAGCCACGGCTTTGGTGAGCTTGATTGGCTTGCATGACATGACCTACCTTGCCAAACAAGCCAGCGCAGCAACACGTGAGCCTTTTATCTTTTTGCTGTTTGCCGCTGCACTGTATCTGGTGTTCACCAGCCTTTCGCTGTGGGCACTCAAACGCCTGAACGCACGCTATAGCTTGGGTACAGAGAAGGTGCAGTTATGAGCTGGGACATCATTTTCCAACCCGAGCACCTGGCCATGTATGGCAACGGGCTGCTCACCACCTTATGGCTGCTGTTGTCCAGCTTGGCGATCGGCTGCGTGCTGGCCTTGCTCGGGGCGATTGCACTCACCAGCGGAAACTGGATACTCGAGAAAACTGTGGGTGCCTTTACCTACTTTGTCCGTGGTACGCCGCTGCTTATTCAGGTTTACCTGATTTACTACGGATTGGCCCAACTGGACTGGATCCAGTCACGCTGGGACGACGTCTGGCCCTGGACACACTTTAAAGAGCCTTTCTTTTGCGCCTTGCTGGCCTTTGCACTGAATACGGCCGGCTACACGGCAGAAATGCTGGCGGGCGCCATCCGTGAAACCAACCCAGGCGAAGTAGAAGCAGCTCGTGCCATGGGCATGAGTCGCTGGCAAATCATGGCGCGCATTGTGATGCCCAGTGCTTTGCGTCGCACCCTGCCCCCATACTGCAACGAAGCGGTGATGATGCTGCACTCCACGAGTCTGGCAAGCGTGGTGCCAGCGCTCACCGATGTCACGGCGGTTGCAAGCCGCATCTACTCTGACTACTACCTTCCCTTTGAGGCATATCTGGCCGCTGCAGCCATTTATTTGTGCGTCACCTTTGCGCTGATTGGCTTTTTCAAATTGCTGGAAAAACGCTTTCTGGCTTACTTGGCTCCGCGTACGCACTAACACCGCACACGTTTTGCATCCATGACATCCACTGTTTACAAACTCCAAGCCGAAGGCATCCACAAGAGCTATGGCAGCAACCATGTGCTCAAGGGTGTCACACTCACCGCCCAAGCGGGCGATGTGATCAGCCTGATTGGCAGTTCTGGCTCCGGCAAATCAACGTTGCTGCGCTGTATTAATTTGCTGGAAAAGCCTCAGCAAGGCCGCATCGTGGTGGCAGGCGAAGAGTTGCAACTCAAACCGGGCCGCACTGGGGATTTAGAGCCCGTCAACCCCAAACAGCTGCAGATGATGCGCACCAAACTTGCCATGGTGTTCCAGCATTTCAACCTGTGGGCACACAAAACCGTGCTGCAAAACATCATTGAAGCACCCGTGCACGTGCTGGGAATTTCCAAAGATGAGGCCGTCGAGCGAGCCCGCAAGTACCTGAAGTTGGTAGGCTTGGAAAACCGCGAAGACACTTGGCCCAACCACATGAGTGGGGGCCAGCAGCAGCGCGTGGCCATCGCCCGCGCACTGGCGGTTGAGCCAGAAGTCATGCTCTTTGATGAACCCACCAGTGCACTCGACCCCGAATTGGTGGGGGAAGTGCTGCGGGTGATGCAAGTGCTGGCGCAAGAAGGTCGCACCATGGTGGTAGTCACCCACGAAATTGGCTTTGCCCGCGAAGTCTCCAACCATGTAGTCTTCTTGCACCAGGGTTTGATTGAAGAACAAGGCGATCCACGCCAGGTGCTGGCCAGTCCCAAGAGTGAACGTTTGGCTAAATTCCTCTCTGGCAGTCTGAAATAAGGCTGCAACACTGGTTTAGCCCGATGTTGATATGAGGCACGAAAAGGGCAAGGAACTTTTTGTACATGAGCGCCTCTATTCTTATCATGCATTACGCGCCGCGTATGTATGAGACATGAAGAAGGGAGAGACATATGTCCAAAATTCAACAACAACCCTCACGCACCATCACCATCGACCGCTTTAAGTTTGAGCCCCAAGCTCTGGCTGAAGCTGATGGCCGCTTCCAAGCACAGCTGACGGTAGACAGCGGAAAAGGTACAGAGCGCACCCAGCGCTTTTTCACCTTCACGCCACTGTTCCAGTCTGCGGATCGTGCAATTGCTTACGCACAGCAGCAGGCCCGGGAGTGGATGAAGCAAAAATCCTTGGCCTGACTGTCAGGCACCAACCAGGCAGCAGGTGTGGCTGCCATTAAAAAAGCGCTGTCGATAACAGCGTTTTTTTTGTTCGCTACAGGAGGTGAAGCAAGCCCTCTTACACCACAACAGGTTCTGGCTCCAAGCGAATACCAAATCGCTCATAGACACTGGTTTGAATCGCTTTGGCCAATGTCATCACCTCTCCACCCGTCACACTGTTGGCGGCTGTACCGCGATTGACCAGCACCAGCGCTTGCTTGTCATAAACGCCTGCATTCCCCAAGGTTTTCCCCTTCCAGCCACAGGCATCAATCATCCACCCAGCGGCCAGCTTGATGGAGCCATCCGGCATCGGGTAGTGCACGATCTTGGGCTCGCGCGCAATGATGTCGCGGCACTGATCCTCGGTCACCGTCGGGTTCTTAAAAAAGCTCCCTGCGTTCCCCACCACGGCAGGATCCGGCAACTTCGCTTGGCGAATGGCAACCACCCAATCAAAGATTTGCTGTGCGGTGGGGTGAGCCACACCTTCTTGCTCTTGCTTGCGCTGCAAGTCCAAATATCCCAGCTCGGGCTTCCAGTGTTTGGACAGTGCAAAACGCACCTTGGTAATCACCGCACGCCCTGCCAAACCCATGCCCTGCGCTTTGGCCACTGGCGTGCCCGCTGGCGCTGCTGGTGCATGTTTGAAGATGGAATCTCTGTACCCAAATGCACACTGCGCCGCATTCAAGCTGAACACCTCGTGCGTCACCAAGTCCACCGCATCCAGCGCGTGAAAGCGGTCTTGCAGTTCCACGCCATAGGCCCCAATGTTTTGCACCGGCGCCGCACCTACAGTTCCCGGCACCAGTGCCAGGTTCTCCAAACCAGGGTAGCCGTGCTCTACGGTCCATGCCACCAGGTCGTGCCAACGCACGCCGGCCCCTGCTTCGATGATCCAATGGCTATCGGTTTCGTCCACCGCAGCAATACCAGGAATCTCCATCTTGAGCACCACCGCATGGATCACATCTCCGGTCAGCACAATATTGCTGCCGCCGCCCAGCACCAGCACTTGGCGGCCTTGGTAGTGCGGGCTGGCGGCGAATTTCTGCACGTCTGCCGCGCTGCGGATACGCACCAGGGTGTCCGCGCTTGCCACAATGCCGAAGGTGTTGCAGTCCTGCAGGGGGGTATTTTTCTCGACTAACATCCTTGAGATTGTCGCACTGTGCCTTGGCCTGCGTCTGCCCAGCGCTCCAAGTGCCTTGTCTACCACCCTATTTAAGAAAGAAACGCCATGCCATCTTTTGACACCGTGCTTGAAGCCGATTTCGTTGAAGTTAAGAACGCTGTTGAAAACACTGCCAAAGAAATTGGCACCCGCTTTGATTTCAAAGGCACTTCTGCCGGTATCGAGCTCAAAGACAAAGAAATTACGTTGTTTGGCGATGCCGACTTCCAGTTGCAGCAAGTGGAAGATATTCTGCGCAACAAGCTGACCAAGCGCAGCGTTGACGTGCGGTTTATGGACGTGCAGGCCAGCCAAAAAATTGGGGGCGACAAAGTCAAGCAAACCGTCAAGATCAAAAACGGTATTGAGTCTGAGCTGGCCAAAAAGCTGCAAAAGCTCATCAAAGACAGCAAGCTGAAGGTGCAAGCTGCCATCCAAGGCGATGCGGTACGTATCACGGGTGCCAAGCGTGATGATTTGCAAGCGGCGATGGCGCTGATTCGCAAGGATTTGGCCGACCATCCGCTGTCTTTTAACAACTTCCGCGACTAAGAGTGCTCCGGTAGACTGTGGTAACCCCACAGTCTGACCGCACACCATGCTTTACCCCGCACTGCGCAATACGCTTGCAACGCTTGCCTGCTCCGCACTGACCGCCACAGTGGGTTATGCGCAGTCTGTTGCCATGACCGGGGTGATGGGCAGCAAAGCGCTGTTGGTGATCAACGGCAGCCCCAAAGCGCTGAGCGCCAACGAAAGCCACCAAGGTGTGCGCCTCATCCAGGTACAAGGCGACAGCGCCCTCATTGAGCTGCAGGGCCAGCGCCAATCCCTGCGCATGGGAGACTCTCCCGTCAGTGTGGGCCAGGGCCTAGCCAGTGGACGCAAGGTGGTGCTGCGCTCTGACAGCCGGGGGCATTTTCGGGACAGCGGCTTCATCAATAACAAACCCATGCAATACATGGTGGATACCGGGGCCAGTGTGATCGGCATCGGTCAAACCGATGCGCAGCGCATGGGGCTGGACTACCAAAAAGGCAGCACCGTCACCGTACGCACCGCCAACGGTAATACGCAGGGCTGGCGCATCCGGTTAGACACCGTGCGTGTGGGTGACATCACCGTCTACGGGGTGGATGCCATAGTGAGCCCGCAGCCCATGCCCTACGTGCTGCTGGGCAACAGCTTTTTGTCCCAGTTGCACATGACACGGCAAGGCAACGAAATGGTGCTGGAGATGCGCTAGGCCATGCAAAGCTTCACCCCTTCCCCCTCCTGCACGCCTTTGTCCTTGAGCGCCAGTGCCGAAGATGATGCCCCGTACCAAGATTTGCTGGGCATGTGGTCTGACCTGGAAGCTGCGCTGGGCTTGCTGCTGGCGCGCCCAGCACTGGTACAGCAGTTGCCCACCAAAGTGATGCAGCTGCACACCTGGCTCCAAGAACTGGTGGCGCATGACAGTGACAGCGCGCTGTACGCCATGTTCCAGCTGGCGGGCACCTCCACCGTGGGTTACAGCGCTTCGCATGCCTTGGTATGTGCCACGCTGTGCCACATTCTGGCCGTCGACTTTGAGCTCCCTCCCCATGAACGTGATGCATTGGTGCGCGCCGCCTTCACCATGAACATTGGGATGACCACACTGCAAGACCAGCTGGCGCTGCAGCGCGACCGGCCCAGCATTGCCCAGCAAGAGGCTATCCGCCTGCACCCCCAGGAAGGCCGCCGCAAGCTGGAAGAATTGGGCATCCAGGACACGCTATGGCTGGACACGGTGGGCTTGCACCATATCAACACTGCGGCCCAAGCCCCGTTGATGCAACAGCCCCCTGCTGAACGTTTGGCGCGCATTTTGGCCACTTGTGACCGCTATGCCGCCATGATCAGCCCGCGCCGCAACCGTCCCGGGCGAAGCGTAGCGGACTCGGTACAAGCCGTGACAGGCCCGCAGTCCAAGCTGTATGAACAGGCTGGAGATGCGTTGATCCGTTGCGTCGGCCTGTTTCCGCCTGGCGTCTACGTGGCCTTGTCAACCGCAGAGACCGCGGTGGTGGTGCGCCGCACCACCGATATTGGCCACCCCTTAGTGGCCACTTTGCTCGATGCGCGCAAAGCCCCGCTGCGCCAGCCAGAGCTGATCAGCACCGCCAGCCGTGCCGTGCGCATCACCCATGCCTTGCCACCGCACGAAGTGAACTTGCAGGTCAATCACCGGACTTTGGTTCAGCTTGGCATGTATGCCGCGCGCTTTAGCGATGGCTTGCACCAGCTGGTGTCTGTGCCAGGCACGCGTTAAAAAACCATAGCTACCAGCGATTACTGGATAAGCGCTGGTAGCCAAAAACACCAGATTCAAGCTTCACACTGCGCGACTTCGCCCATGTAGCGCGCCCGCTTGTGTGCTTTGAGCTTGCTCACATCTACCAGCACCAAACCATCCACACAGTGCGCAAAGTAGGGGTCCACGCCAAAGTCCAAAAAGCGTACGCCCTCGGGCTCTGCCACCTCCGCATACTGTTTGAACAGCGTGGGCACTGCCGAGCCCATGTGCGCCAGCAGATGCTTGAGGCGCACAAAGTCGGCTGCCGCATCTTCCCCCGTAAACTGCGCGCGCACGTCCCAGCCTTCTACGGGCACATAAGGGCGGCGGGCATGCGCCAGGCAGGCTGCACCGTAGTGGCTGCGGTAGTGGTAGATCAATAAATCGCGTGCCGCAGAGGGCATGTCACGGCTGATAGAGACCGGGCCAAACAGGTAACGGCATTCGGGGTAGCGCCGCACATAGGCACCAATGCCAAACCACAAATAGTCCAGCGACCGTTTGCCCCAGTAACGCGGTTGCACAAAAGAGCGCCCCAACTCCAGCCCCTGCTGCAAAAACGGCTGCATACCGGGGGTAAATTCAAACAAGCTGTGGGTATACAAGCCCTGCACACCTTGCTCGGCCAGCACCTTGACAGTGCGCGCCATGCGGTAGGCACCCGCTATTTCCAAGTCTTCAGGGTCCCACAAAATCAAGTGGTCATAGTGCGCATCAAAGCGATCCAGATCGCAGCGCGTGCCGCTGCCCTCACCCACAGCGCGAAACGACAGCTCGCGCAGCCGCCCTACTTCGCGCAGGATGGGGGAATCCAGCCCTCCGCGAAACAAGTGAATGCGCTTGCCGTCCGGCGTCTCCCCCAGCAGTTCACACGCGTTGACCGCCTGCGCCAAAGCGCTGCGATTGACCGGGTGCGCAATCGCCGTTTCCACCCGCAGCAAAGTGGGCTTGTCCTGCGCCACCCGGTACAGGTGCTTGCGCAACAACTTGGCTGCAGCGCCCAACTCCAGGGGCAAGCTGCTGTAGCTGTTGTAGGGAATGGGGTGACCAATGCGCAAATCAATACTTTTTTGGTGCTGCCCAAACATCTCCTTGACCAGCAGCAGCGTGGCCAAAGGCTTGTAGAGCATCGACGCGCCATAAAACAGCGCCGAGTTACGGCCATCAATGTGAATCGGCACGATAGGCGCTTGCGTCTGCCCCGCCAGGCGCAAGAAACCCGTGTTCCAGCGCCCGTCGCGCACCCCTTCCGGGTGCAGGCGAGACACCTCGCCTGCAGGGAAGATGATGACCGCGCCTTCGCCTTGCAGGTGCTCCAAAATGGCTTTGAGCTGGCGCGCACCGCTGCGCGCCCCGAGCATGGTCACCGGCAGCAGCAAGCGCTTGAGCGGCTCCAACTCCGCCAGCAAGCCATTGGCCACAATCTTCACATCGCGGCGGATACCGCCCACCATGTTCAGCAAGGCCAGCCCATCGAGCGAGCCAATCGGGTGGTTGGCAATGATGACCACGCGCCCGTGTGTGGGAATACGTTCGCGCTCGTTGTCGCGCACGGCATAGCTGAAGGCGAAGTGCGCCAGCACCTGCTCCACAAACTGAAAGCCTTCCAGATGCGGGTATTGCTGGGCAAAGCTGCGAAAGTTCTGCTCCCTGAGCAAGCGGCGCAGCACGCCGCGCACTCCAACGCTCAGCCGTGGGTGCCGCTGCAATTGCGGCAAATGCATGTCAACGATGTGATCGACTGAAATCATGGTGCTGAATGGCAAAAGCTGAACACAGCCGCCATGCTGCGCACCCAGCGTGACAGCGTCACTACACCACAATGACGGTTTGATGACCACCTCTGCATCCGTGCAAATCCGCGCTTCGCAGTTGGTGCCAAGCCTGTGACAGCAGATCTGTGCACCCCCAGGCATTGGGAATTCGCTCCTCAAAACACGGGCCAGCCCCGCTTCAGCCCCCATCCAACAGCCTTGCCACCCAGCTGTCAGCCATTGCAGTTTCATCGCCGATTGGTTTTTACCCGCCCTCCCTCACCGCCGCGCGCTGCCTCCCGCATACTCTTGCCCTTGTGATTTTTTCTGTGACTGCCATGCAAGCCCTGCTCGATACGATTGCCCAATTTCAGATGCCCACCGATGCCTGCCGCATCTTCCATGGCCGGGGCGGGCGCTATCCGGGTTGTGAGCATCTGGTGCTGGATGCGTTTCCGCCAGTGCTGGTACTCACCAGCTTTCAGCCGCTGGACGAAGCGCAGCTGGGAACCATTGGCCAAGCGCTGGAAAACCGCTGGGCACAGCTAGGCAACACCCAGACTTTGAACTGGGTCTTCCAAATGCGCCAGCCCGGCGCCAAGGCTGAAACGCGCTTGATGAGTGGCAGCGTGCCCGAGCCGCACACCGTGACCGAAGCCGGTCTGCAGTACCGAGCCCACGTGCTGCGCGGGCAAAACCACGGCATTTTTCTGGACATGGCCCAGGGCCGCCAGTGGGTGCGCGCGCACATAGAAAACCACCCGGAACATCGCCACGGCCTCAAGGTGCTCAACCTGTTTGCCTACACCTGCGCGTTTTCCGTGGTGGCGCTGGATGCGGGTGCACGCCAGGTGCTGAATATGGACATGGCCCAAGGAGCCTTGGCCACCGGGCAGCAAAACCACCAGCTCAACGGCCTGACGGGCGCCAGCTTTTTGGCGCATGACATCTTCAGCAGCTGGGGCAAGATCACACGCGGTGGGCCCTACCACCTCATCATCATTGACCCGCCCAGCTACCAAAAGGGCAGCTTTGTGGCCACCAAAGACTACGCCAAGCTCATGCGCCGCCTGCCCGATCTGCTTCGCCCCGGCGGCCATGTGCTGCTGTGCCTGAATGCACCCGAGCTCAATACCGCCTTTCTGCAGGACCAGATGGCCGAGATTGCGCCCGAGCTGCAATTTGTCGAGCGCGTGGCCAACCCCGCCGTGTTTGCCGATGTGGACGAAGAGCGCAGCCTGAAGGTGCTGGTATACCGCGCGCCCCCAAGCACTGCAGCCGCAGAGTAAGCATTAAATATCCCTCTAGCACTTATGCAGCAAGCGCTGGCAGCTATCAAAACCATGAAACCCTCTGACATCGACCCGGCCTTGGCCATCTGCCTGCAGCGTTTTGCGCAGCTGGATGCACAAACGCCCACCCCACAGCTGGACTGCGTGCAACGCCGCCGCCTGCTCAGTGAGTTGCAGGCGCGCTTGCTGCGCAGGCAAGGGCTGGCTGGGATTGCTGTGCAGAACCACTTTGTGTCTGCCCCAGGGCGCGAAATCACCGTGCGCAGCTACATGCCCAGCCACCATGCCAGCGGGCAGACCTTGGTGTGGCTGCATGGCGGCGGCTGGATGGTGGGCAGCCTGGATACACACGATGACCTGTGTGAACACCTGGCCCACTACAGTGGCCATACGGTGCTGAGCGTGCACTACCGCCGCACGCCGGAGAATCCTTTCCCTGCGGCAGTGGACGATGCCCAGGCTGTGCTGCACTGGCTGCACCAGATGCAAGGCGTGCTGCCGTTTGCCTCCAGCAAGGTGCTGCTGGGCGGTGACAGTGCGGGCGGCCACCTGGCTTTGGCCACCGCCGTGCGCGCCGTGCTGCAGCAGCACACTGCACATGCACAAATTCAAGCGCTGTTGCTGCTCTACCCTTGCCTGCTGCCAGATCTGGCCACACCCAGTGTGCAAGCATTTGCCCAAGGCTATGGGCTGACTGATGCCGCCATGCACCGGTACTGGCAAGCCTTGGGCGGCGCAGATGATGCCCTGCGCGCGCCCAGCTTGTGCACGGCCGCACTGCCTTGTCTGCCGCCCACTGCGATCATGACGGCCAGCCATGACATCTTGCGCGACGAAGCCGAAAACTTTGCCCACCAACTGCAAGCACTGCCCCAAGGCCCCCAGTGTGTGCTGCAGCGTGCCGATGGCATGGTGCACGGCTTTGCGCGCATGCTAGTAGCCAGCCCCGCTGCCCGCCAGCACGTAGAGGGCGCGTGCCGCATGCTGGAGCAATTGCGCACCAGCTGATGCGACCCTGCAGAGGTGCAGCGGGCGCTGGCTGGCGACATCTACCACAGACGATGACCGCTGTTGCTTGCTTTTCACCGCGCGATAACCGAAGGTTGGCCACAGCGCCGCTCATTTGCTGCCATTTGCACGCAAACTGTGCGTTTCCGGCCACCCAATGACGACGCAATCGCCACTTTTACCAGCTACTCAAACTAATCTATTGAATGCAGATGAATTCAAATTGCAGCTGCTTTAGATACAAATAGCGTGCATACAATGCCAGCTCGCGCCACACCACCGTGGTGAACAACCGAGGTTTCACACACCATGCACACCCCTTTGACACGCCGCAGTTCTGAATCCATTGCCATGGTGGCTTTGTTTGCCGCCCTCTTGGGCGTCATGGGCTTGATCCCCAAAATTGATCTGCCGCTGGGGGTGCACATTTCCATCCAAACCCTGGGCGTCATGCTGGCGGGCTGCTTGCTCGGCCCGTGGCGGGGTTTGCAGGCCATGCTGGTGTTCCTGGTGGCAGTGGCCGTCGGGTTGCCGCTGCTGTCGGGCGGGCGGGGTGGTTTGGGCGTGTTTGTCGCCCCCACGGCGGGCTATCTGGTGGGCTGGCCGCTGGCGGCCCTGGTCACAGGCTGGTTGATGGCCTGGCTGCCCAAATCCACCCCGCTGCGCGCAGCGTGCAGCGCGTTTATGGCATCTGCCGTGGGCGGCATTGCAGTGCTGTATGTCTGCGGCATTGCGGGACTGGTGTGGATTGCCAAGCTGCCACTGACCCAGGCAATGTGGGCCAACGTGGCCTTCATCCCCGGTGACCTGCTCAAATGCGCGCTGACGGCCTTGGTGGTGCACAGCATTGCCCGCGCCATGCCCGACTGGCGGCTGGGTGGCGTTGCGCAAAAAAAGTTCTATAGCAACTAGCGCAGGCTGCATCAGCGCTATCGCCTGAAAGCACTTGTAATAAATCTTGTAACAGGCCCTGCGCAGGCGTAAGGTGCTGCGCTGGTTCTGCCCTCTGCGCTTGCATTGCAAACCTCTGGGCCAGTGATTGCTACAACGCTTGGCTGGATATGCGCTACACCCTGTCCGTTCTTACCGCCGCTTGTGTGCTGGCATTGAGCCAGCCCGCCTGGTCTGAAACCATAGACCGCGAGCTGCTGCAACGCGCCCGCAATGCAGCCTTGGCCCTGCCCGACAAAGACCGGGCCAGCGCCAGCCAGTGGCTGCAGCAATTACAGACCACGGCCCCTGCTACGGCAGTTGCGGCCAAGCGCCCCCTGCCGTTTCACCCGGTCTTCCAGGCCATCGGCCACACACTTGCCCAGCACTACGCCACCACTAGCAGCGCCCATGTGCTGGCACACCCCGTGGTACCTGCCGGTTTGCGCCAAGCGGCGGTGGCAGCTGGCGCACAACACCTACACCTGCAGCTTGATGCCACCATGGTGCAGCGCTGGATTGCCCCCTGGCAGCAAGAGACGGCATAAACACTGCTGCTGGCACGCGGCAACAGCGCACCTTGCTTGATATTTATTTCAAGCACCAAATAAGCCTCAAAGTAAATACCTGCAAGCGCTGCAAGCTATCAAAAATCAAGCACATCGCCTGCCTGTGACAGGCACGCCCTGCTGCATCGCCTAGGATGCAGCCCGCACACGGCCAAGGTGCACACAGACACACCACCCGTGGGCACCCAGGGAGCTTGATAACCATGACACATTCATCCACCTCCAGCTGGTACTTTGGCTGGAACATCGTGGCAGCAGCCACACTGCTGACGCTTTTGACCGTGGGCATGCGCCTGGGCATAGGGCCGCTGTTTTTACCGATGGCCGAAGACTTGGGCTTTAGCCGCAGTTTGCTGGCCAGCATCATTGCGATTGGCATGCTGTGCTACGGTTTGGCCATGCCCCTGGCGGGCTGGCTGGTGGGGCGTATCGGCACGCGCCATGTGCTGCTGCTGGGCACCGCCATCTTGGTGGCTTCCACGCTGTGGGCCGTCAACACCCGTTCAGCCGCGGGCATCTTCTGGAGCTTTGGCGTGTGGATGTCGGTAGGCGCGGCATTCACCAGCCCGGTGGCACTGACTGGTGTCATCAGCCGCTGGTTCAACCGCCGCCGCGGCATGGCGCTGTTTTTCTTGTCTACGGGTTCAATGGCAGGCATTGCCGTGATGACACCCGCTTTGGGTTGGGCGCTGCAGTATTTCAGCTGGCAGCACACCTTGCTGGGGTTTGCGGCCATTTTTGCGCTGCTCACTGTTCCCACCGCCTTGCTGGTTGTACACGACAACGCCCCGGCCAATGCCGACGCCCCCCTGCCCGCAGCCAACGGTGCACCCGCAGTGCTACGGGTTGCACCCCTGGCAGATTTGAGCGTCTGGCAATCCATGCGCAGTACCACCTTCTGGAAAATCACCTTCGGCCTGTTTGCCTGCGGCTTCAGCATGAACCTGATGGGCACACACTGCATGCCCATGCTGCAAGACCATGGTTTTGACGCCACCACCAGTGCCTTGGGTATTGGCCTGATTGGTCTGGTCGCCATTCCCAGCACCATGGTGCTGGGCCGCATCGCCGACAAGGTGGAACGGCGCAAACTGCTGAGCGCGATCTACGGTGTGCGGGGCTTGGGCTTTATCGGCCTGCTGGTGGCGGGCAGTGTCTGGCAGCTCTATGGCGTAGCTGCAGTGGGCGGCGTGGTGTGGGCGGGCAGCATTGCGCTGTCTTCCGCCATCTTGGCGGATGTGTACGGCGTCAAAAAAGTAGGCGTGCTATACGGCTGGGCCTATCTGGGCCACCAAGTGGGTGCCATGCTCAGCGCCTGGCTGGGTGGCTGGGGCTATGAAACCCACCACACCCACTGGGTGGCCTTTGGCGCCGCAGCACTGCTGCTGGTGCTCGCCGCAGGCGTGGCGTGGTCGCTGCGACCCGCTGCCAGCCCTGCGGCCACGGCGGCTTAGCAAGACCCAGCCATCTGGGCGCGCCCCGCCTAGGGCGGTGCTGGCTGCACACCCGCCGACGCGGTGCGGGGGTGTCTCGGCCAATAGGGTGCGCACGGCCGCCTCTGCGCGGTTGAGGCTTAGTGCGCAGCAGTGCGCATGCGGGGATGCTTGAAAAACAGCACCGCCACCGTGGTCGCCAAAATCACGACAAAGCTGCAGAAGCTGGAAACTGCCGCATTCATGCCCCAGTGGTCAGCAATCCAGCCAATCGCCATCATGGGCAGCATGCTGCCGATGTAGCCAATCACCAGATAGGTCGACAGCAAGCCCGAACGGTTGGTTGGAGTGGCAATGCGGTTGATCATGCCCATGCCCGAGAGCATGCTCATGCCGTGCCCGATCGCGGTCAGCGCCACGCCCAGCGCAAACAACAATGCCGAGCCCACCCACAGATTGAGCATCAGCAGGCCATTGCTCACGGCCAAACTCAGCAAGCCCGTGAAACCGCACCAGTGCGTGGCCATGTTGCCCGCCAAAATTTGCACGCAGGCCGAGGTCAGCAAAATCACTGCAATCGCCGTTCCACTGACCACGGGGCCATGCCACGGCACCAGCTTGTCCAGAAACAGCGGCGACATCGAGGCATACAGACCAAACACACCAAACGCCAGAAATGGCAGCGCACTGGTAAGCACAAACGCGAACGAGTCCGATGAGGCGGGCCAGGTGAGCTTGGGCAGCACATCACGCAACTGCAATGCGGGCCGGGTGGCCGCTTGTACCGCAGCAGGCAGCTCCAGGCGGGCCAAAGCGTACAGGCCAATGCAGCCCAAAACCAGGGTGGGGATATAGGTGGTCACCAAGGGGTAAGGCGCCCACTGCCCCATGATGCCGCCCACCAACGGGCCCAAACCAAAGCCAAAAGCCAGCAAAAATCCCGTCATCATGGCAACGCGCTGCATATGCCCTGGGCGAGACAGCTGCGCCAACCCCAAAGTAGCGCTGGTGGTGAGCATGCTGGAGGCCACCCCCACAATCACACGCCCCACACCCAAGCTAACCATGTTCCACGCCAGCATGCTGATGACCGTGCCCAGCAATGCCAGCGCCAGCCCCACCTGCATGACATGGCGAAAACCTGCGCGGTCTGGCAAACGCCCTAAAAACAGCAGGCTGCACAGGGCGCCGCCCATGTAGATCACATAGATCAGCGAGACATCACTGGCTTGCAGCTGCCACGTCTCTTTGTACAAAGCGTACAAAGGGCTGATAAGCGCCGTGCCCATCACCCCCACGATCATGGAGAAACTCACCCACATAAAGGGTGAAACTTTGAACTTCATTTTTAAAACCGTTGTTATCTGCTGTTATCTGTTGTTATCTGTTTTTCAGTACTGGGGCCGTGCCTGCACCGAGCGGGGCGACAAGCGCTGGGCAGTGAGCAGCCCCATCCATGCGCTCAAAATTGAGGGCAATCTTGCGCAGTGAAGCGCGCGTCGTCGCCAGCTCCTCTTCGCTCAGCCCGGCCAAGATGCTTTGCTCAATCTCCAAGGTGGTGCGCAAAATTTTTGCTGCCATCTGCTCCCCCTCAGGGGTCAGGGCAATACATTTGGTGCGCCGGTCTGCAGGTGCGCAGGCCCACTGCACCCAGTTAGCCTCGCGCAATTGATCCAGCACCCGCACCAACGAAGAAGTGTCCAGCGACAACGCCTGTGCCAAGTCCTTTTGCAACATGGCTTCACCGTGCGTGTACAGCATCAGCAAAGGCATGCGGCTTGCATCCGTGAGGCCCTGCTCCTTGAAGCTTTCATCCACTTTTTTGCGCCACTGGCGAAACACGCTGCCAATCAAGAGCCCAAAACGGCAACGCGCCTGAAGCAGGTCAGGCGCGTTTTCAGGCAAATCCTCAGAGATAGTTTGCATGTCAATTAGTTTGCATGCAAAGCATATCGACTGCAATCGGCTGCCAGGAAGCCATACCGCCAAGCTGGGTTAGCCCCTGGCACTGCCTGGCCCCACCTTCCTGCCCAACGTTAAGCGCCCATTAAGCGCACTACAAAACCAGATCAAAATCATCAACTCTTATAAAAGAGTTACAAAAAATAATCTTTAAAAAACGTTTTTACCTGGGGCAGATTTTTTGCGCATCTTGCGCGCATTCGGGCATTTATGAATATAAGAATCTCTTAGATTTAAAATATATTGCAATAAACTTGCGCATTAAGAATTTTCAGTATTCACTGAAATATAAAAATTCCATATTGCAAAATCAAATCCGCAAATTCGCTGCGAAATCATGGCGTTCTCCCATAGAATTCGCACGGTCTGCACTGTAGTGAATCACGGGACTGACGCTTGTAATCTATTTTCCGCCTCTGCCAGCCAGAGGCGGCTTTCTTTGTGGTGCACGAATTACTCATTCACCCCTTGGATTCAATAATATTCATAAAAAAAGCCTGCCATTGCGTGGCAGGCTTTTTTGTTGCTGCATGCAAATGGCTATGGCTTAGAACGCATCCAGCGGCATGTGGGCACATGTCATATCGCGGGCGCTCACCACGCGCAGCCATGCGGCAGTCTTGGGCAGTTCATAGTGATAAAAATAGGCTAAAGCGCCCATCCTGCCTGCGTTAGCAGCTACAGATAGCGCAGCATCCTGCGCTTGCACTGTCAAGGCCTGCTCCAGCCACACCCATGCCAACACGGTATGGCCAAACGCCTGCATGTAAGGCACGGCGTTGGCCAGCGCCTCTTGCGGATGGCCCGTTGCCCAAGCCGCTTGGGTGGCCGCCTGCACCGCGTGCAACGCCTTGCCCAAATCCTGCGCGTAAGCAGCTAATGCGGGCACAGCTGCGGCTTTCTCGATGCTGGCTTGGATGGTGGCCGCCAGCAGCTGCAGGCCTGCACCGCCTTGCATGACCACCTTGCGGCCCAGCAGGTCGGCCGCCTGAATGCCGTGTGTGCCCTCGTGGATCATGTTCAGGCGGTTGTCGCGCCAGTACTGCTCCACCGGGAAGTCGCGCGTATAGCCATAGCCGCCGTGGATCTGGATGGCCAGCGAGTTCGCCTCCAGGCAGTTCTCGCTGGGCCAGCTCTTGGCAATCGGCGTCAGCACTTCCAGCAGCAGCTTGGCCCGCGCGGCTTCTTCGGCATTGCCCGTGCGGCCTTCGTCCACCAGCTTGGCGCAGTACATGTTCAGCGCCAGCGCGCCTTCGCAGTACGCTTTTTGCGCCAGCAGCATGCGCTTGACGTCGGCGTGCTCAATGATGGCAACTTGCGGGCTGCTGGCGTCCTTGCCGCCTTCGGTCATGGGGCGGCCCTGCGGGCGGTTTTTGGCGTAATCCAGGCTGGCGTAGTAGCCCGCCAGGCCCAGCATGGTGGCGGCCATACCAATGCCGATGCGCGCCTCGTTCATCATGTGGAACATGCACTTGAGGCCTTCGTGCGGTTTGCCCACCAAGTAGCCGATGGCGCCCGCGCCGCCGCGCACCGGGTATTTGCCCTCGCCAAAGTTCAGCAGCGTATTGGTGGTGCCGCGCCAGCCCAGCTTGTGGTTCAGACCGGCCAGCGCCACGTCGTTGCGCTCGCCGGTCAAGTTGCCTGCGGTATCCACCAGCTTCTTGGGCACGATGAACAGCGAAATGCCCTTCACGCCCGGAATCAGCTTGCCGTCCGGCCCGGGAATCTTGGCCAGCACCAGGTGCACGATGTTTTCGGTCAGCTCGTGGTCGCCCGAGCTGATCCACATCTTGTTGCCCTTGAGGCGGTAGCGCGCGCCCAGCGGGTCGGCCGCAAAGTCAGCGCCATCGGGCTCAGCCCGCGTGGCGATGTCGCTCAGGCTGGAACCGGCTTGTGGCTCCGACAGCGCCATGGTGCCCGCCCAGCGGCCGTTGAATGCGTTATCGGCAAACACCTGCTGCTGCATGGGTGTGCCGTGCACGCGCAGCAGGTTGGCGTTGCCCACGGTCAGCAGGTTGGAGCCGATGCTGATGCTGGCGCAGGCAAAAAAGCTGTTGGCCGCGGCCTCCACCATATAGGGCAGCTGCATGCCACCTTGCTCGTAAGGCTGGGCAGCGCTGAGCATGCCGCTGTCCGCATAGGCTTTGCGTGCCTCGCCGGTGCAGGCCGGCTGAATCACCTTTTCGCCGTCGAAGGTGGGCTCTTGCGTGTCCACCGTGCGGTTGAAGGGTGCGTACTTCTCGCGGGCGATGCGCTCGCAGGTGTCCAGCACCGCATCAAAGGTTTCGCGGCTATGGTCGGCGTAGCGGGTGCGGGCGGTCAGACTTTCGGCGTGCAGCCAGTCGTACAACAGAAATTCCAGGGTGGAGCGCAGTTGGGACATGATGAAGAGTCAAATATGGCTCTAGCGCTTATGCAGCAAGCGCTAGCAGCTATGGTTTTAAAAAATTCAAAGCGGTAAAAAAGCCGCCTACCCTCGGTATGAAGGAAGGCGGCTGCGGGATTTACGGCGCTGTCAAACGCTCAGAGCACTTCAAAAATGCCAGCTGCGCCCATGCCACCACCAATGCACATGGTCACGCACACCCGCTTGGCGCCACGGCGCTTGCCTTCGATCAGCGCATGGCCCGTCAGGCGCTGGCCTGATACGCCATAGGGGTGGCCCAAGGCAATCGCACCGCCGTTGACATTCAGGCGCTCGTTCGGGATGCCCAGCTTGTCGCGGCAGTAGATCACCTGCACGGCAAAGGCTTCGTTCAGCTCCCACAGGTCGATATCGTCCACCTTCAGGCCCAGCTTTTTGAGCACCTTGGGGATGGCAAACACCGGGCCAATGCCCATCTCATCCGGCTCACAACCGGCCACGGCAAAACCCAGAAAGCGGCCCAGCGGCTGCAGCCCCTTTTTGCTGGCGTAGTCTTCATGCACCAGCACGCAAGCGCCAGCACCGTCGGAGAACTGGCTGGCGTTGCCCGCCGAAATCAAGCCACCTGGCAGCGCGCTGCGCAGGCCGGAGATGCCTTCCACGGTCGTGCCTTCCCGGATGCCCTCATCCTTGGAGACGGTGACTTGCTTGGTCGTCAGGCCCATGACCTTGTCAGCCACGCCCATGGTGACCGTGATGGGGGCGATCTCTGCATCAAACAAGCCTGCGCTTTGGGCGGCAAACGCTTTTTGCTGGCTGGCAGCACCGTATTCGTCCATGGCCGCGCGCCCAATCTGGTAGCGCTTGGCCACTTGTTCGGCCGTTTGCAGCATGCTCCAGTAGATCTCGGGCTTCATCTTCATCAGCTCGGGGTCAACGGCCATGTGCTGGTTCACCTCTTGCTGCACGCAAGAGATGGATTCCAGGCCCCCAGCCACCAGCACCTCGTTTTCGCCCGCAATGATGCGCTGCGCTGCCAGTGCAATCGATTGCAGGCCCGAGGAGCAAAAGCGGTTGATGGTCATGCCAGACGTTGTCACAGGCAGCCCTGCGCGGGTGGCAATCAGCCGCGCCACGTTGCCGCCGGTGGTGCCTTCGGGCAGCGACAGGCCCATGATCACGTCTTCCACCTCGGCACCTTCGATGCCGGCGCGCTGCACGGCGTGTGCAACCGCGTGGGCACCCAGCGTGGGGCCGTAGGTCATATTGAACGAACCCTTCCAGCTCTTGGCCAGCGGGGTGCGCGCGGTAGAAACAATCACTGCGGATGTCATAACTTCAATCCTTCAAATTCTGGGTTTGCCAACGGCGCTTTAAGCGAACGACTTGCCTTCGGCGGCCAAGCGCGCCAACAGAGGAGCGGGTTTCCAGAACTGGGCGTCGTCGTGGGGGTTTTGCGCAAAGCGGTTCATGGCTTGCACCACATTGATCAGGCCCAGCTCACTGGCGTAGTGCATGGGGCCACCACGGTAGATGGGGAAGCCATAGCCGGTCAGGTACACCATGTCGATGTCGCCCGACTTGCTGGCAATGCCGTCTTCCAGAATCTGTGCGCCTTCGTTGACCAGCGAGAACACCAGGCGCTGCACGATTTCTTCGTCCGAAATCTGGCGCGGCGTGATGCCCATCGCCTTGCGGTGTGCATCAATCATGTCCAGCACTTCCTGGCTCGGAATCGCATCGCGCTTGCCGGGGGCGTAGTCGTACCAACCTTTGCCGGTCTTTTGACCAAAGCGGCCCAGCTCGCACAGACGGTCGGCACTGGCGCTGTACTTCATGCCCGGTTTCTCGACCGCGCGACGTTTGCGGATGGCCCAGCCAATGTCATTGCCCGCCAGGTCACCCATGCGGAAGGGGCCCATGGCAAAGCCAAACCTCTCCACAGCCTTGTCCACCTGCTCGGGGCTGGCACCCTCGTCCAGCAGGAAGCCCGCCTGGCGGCTGTACTGCTCAATCATGCGGTTGCCGATGAAGCCATCGCACACGCCAGACACCACGGCGGTCTTCTTGATCTTCTTGGCGATTTGCATCACCGTGGCCATCACGTCCTTGGCCGTGGCCTTGCCGCGCACCACCTCCAGCAGCTTCATCACGTTGGCAGGGCTGAAGAAGTGCATGCCCACCACGTCCTGCGGACGCTGGGTGAAGGCAGCAATCTTGTCCACGTCCAGCGTGGAGGTGTTGGAGGCCAGGATGGCGCCGGGCTTGGCCACGGCGTCGAGCTGCTTGAACACGGCTTCCTTCACGCCCAGCTCTTCAAACACGGCCTCGATGATCAGGTCGCAGTCTTTCAGATCGTCGTAGCTCAGCGTGGTGGACAGCAGGGCCATGCGCTGTGCGTACTTGTCTTCCTTGAGCTTGCCCTTTTTGACCTGGGCTTCGTAGTTCTTGCGGATGGTGGCCACGCCGCGATCCAGCGCCTCTTGCTTGGTCTCCAGAATGGTCACGGGGATGCCGGCATTCAGGAAGTTCATGCTGATGCCCCCGCCCATGGTGCCCGCACCAATCACGCCCACCTTGTGGATGGCGCGGGTGGGGGTATCCGAGGGAATGTCGGCAATCTTGGTCGTGGCGCGCTCGGCCATGAACAAATGGCGCAGCGCGCGCGACTCGGGCGTCCACATCAGGTTGATGAACAACTCGCGCTCCACGTTCAGGCCGTCTTGGAACTTCCGCTTGGTGGCCGCTTCCACCGCGTCCACGCACTTCAGGGGCGCGGGGTAGTTCTTGGACATGCCCTTGACCATGTTGCGCACAAAACCAAAGTACGCATCGCCTTTGGGGTGCTTGCACTTCAGGTCACGCACCAGGGGCAGCGCCTCGTTACCGTCGGCATGGCGCTCGCCCACGGTCTGGGCCAAAGTCAGGGCTTCTTGTGCCAGGCTCTCGGCGCTGGCCGACAGCTTGTCAAACAGTTTTTGGCCAGGAATTTGCGCCAGCAACTCGCTCTTGACGGCCTCACCGCTGACGATCATGTTCAGCGCGGGTTCCACCCCAATGGCGCGTGGCAGGCGCTGCGTGCCGCCAGCCCCAGGCAGCAGACCCAGCTTGACCTCGGGCAGCGCCACGGTCGTGCCTGGCGCCGCAATGCGGTAGTGACAGCCCAGCGCCAACTCCAGCCCGCCGCCCATGCACACCGAGTGGATGGCCGCCACCACGGGCTTGGCCGACTGCTCCACCTGCGCAATCACCGTGTGCAAATTGGGCTCTTGCAGTGCGGCTTCCTTGCCAAACTCTTTGATGTCTGCACCGCCCGAGAAGGCCTTGCCGGCACCTGTAATCACGATGGCTTGCACGGCGGCATCGGCATTGGCCTGGTTGAGACCTTCCAGGATGGCGCGGCGGGTGGACAAACCCAGTCCGTTGACCGGCGGGTTATTGAGCGTGATCACGGCCACGGATGCGTGGACCTTGTATTCAGCCGTCATGGCTTGTCTCCTTCGGTTCTATGAAAAAAGAACGGGCGTTCTGCAATTCATTCTAGGAAGCGACTTCGGCAAACGCTATGGAGTTTTGCCCTCGGATTGTCTCGATTGGGACATCAGCAAGAGGCGGGTTCCGAGATGCGGAATCTTGCTGGCACGCGCATCGGAGCCATCGAAGAAAAACCGATCAACGGTCACAGGGCAACTCGCTGATGGCGCATTTCTTGCGAAGCTTGTGTGCACCGTCTGAACCATGGCACGTGACAAGTGTGGCTGCAATAAAACGCTGGGGAAAGTCATAACCGAGCATGTGAGCGCCCACCCAACAATGTGTGCAGCGTGTTCAGCACGTGCACGCACTTTTCCCTTTTTTGGAAGGCTCACTCCTATATGCAACGCAAAACATTCATTCGCTTGAGCACCGCCTGGGCCGCCGCCGCACTGATGGGCTCGGCAGCCATCAGCGCCCATGCAGCAGAACCCATCCTCATCGGCGTTCCCATTCCCATGACAGGCCCCAACACCCAGTATGGCGATGAAGTCAAGGCGGGCCTGCTCACGGCGGTGGAGACCATGAATGCCGCTGGCGGCATGAATGGCCGCGAATACAAGCCGGTGTTCATTGACGATGCATGTGAGCCCAAGCAAGCCGTGCCCGCAGCCAACCGCGTGCTCAACTCCGGCGCCAAGTTTGCGATCGCCCACGTGTGCTCGGGTGTGACCGTGCCTGCCTCCAAGATTTATGAAGAAGAAGGCATTGTGGCCATCACCCCCGGTGCCACGGCCCCGCAGGTGACCGATGGGCTGAAGGGCCACCACTTCTTCCGCACGATTGGCCGTGACGACCAGCAAGGCCCATTTGCGGCCAAGTTCATCGTCGACAAGCTCAAGCCCAAGGCGGTGGCCGTGCTGCACGACAAGCAAACCTACGGCGCGGGCGTGGCCCAGCACGTCAAAAACACGCTGGACAGCCTCAAAGCACCGGTGGTGATGTATGACGGCATCAACGCAGGCGACAGCGATTACTCCGCGGTCATCACCAAACTCAAAACCGCCAAGGTGGATGTGGTGTTCTTCGGTGGCTATCACCCAGAAATGGGCTTGCTGCTGCGCCAGGCCAAAGAGCAAGGCTTGAAGACCCGCTTTGTGGGTGCAGAAGGTGCGTTCAACCAAGGCCTGATTGAAATTGCCGGCCCTGCCGTAGAGGGCATGATGTTCACCTTCCCGGCTGATTTCAGCCAGCGCCCCGAGAACAAGGGCGTGGTCGATGCCTTCAAGAAAGCCAACCGCTCCGCCAACGGCGCCTACCAAATGCCCGCCTACGCGGCCTTGCAAGTGCTGGACAAGTCCATGAAGGCCGTGGGTGCCGACCCCAAAAAGGTGGCGAACTATATGCACGCCCACACGTTTGACACCGTGATCGGCAAGGTGGCGTTCGATGCCAAGGGTGACTTGAAAGACTTTGAATTTGTGGTGTTTGAGCTGGCCAAGGACGGCAGCCGCTCGCAAGTGAAGTGACACCACGCTCGCGGCGTACACAACGCACGCCGCCAAGACAAAGGGCTCCAGCTGGAGCCCTTTTTTACGACCATGTAGATGGAAAATTTCCACACAGCATATTTGCATCAAATATGCCTTAAGCGCTTGTACAGCAAGCGCCAGCAGCTCACTTTATTGATTTTTTAAACCTCCAGCCATTCCTTGCGAACATTGGTATTGGCATTCAGGCTCTGAGGCGTGCCGTCAAACACAATCGCACCGTGCCCCATCACCAAGGCGCGATCAGAGATGCGCATGGCAATGGTGAGCTTTTGCTCAATCAGCAGCACCGACACCCCGCGTTCCTTGATTTTTTTCAGGTACTCGCCCACCAGTTCGACAATTTTTGGTGCCAAGCCTTCGGTGGGTTCGTCAATGATGATGAGATCCGGATCACCCATCAGCGTGCGGCACAGCGTCAGCATTTGCTGCTCACCACCCGACATGACACCCGCTTCGGTGTGCTGGCGCTCTTTGAGGCGCGGGAACATGGCGTACATGTCGTCAAAGCTCCAGCGGCTGCCCTTGCCACTGCCTTTTTGACCCAGCAGCAGGTTCTGGTGCACGGTGAGATTGGGGAACACATCGCGGCTCTCCGGCACATAGCCAATCCCCAGGTGCGCCACCTCATAGGTTTTTTGACCGTGCAGCGCTTGCGCTTTCCAGCGGATATCGCCCTCCCAATCGACCAGCCCCATGATGGCCTTGGCCGTGGTGGAGCGCCCCGAGCCGTTGCGCCCCAGCAGGGCCACAATTTCTCCGGCGTTCACCGAGAAATCCACGCCGTGCAACACATGGCTTTTGCCGTAGTAGGCATGCAAATTATTGATGTGCAACATGTGGGCCTCCTCAATGCAACGCAGCTTGCGCCTGTTCATCGGCAATGACCGAGCCCAGGTACGCCTCTTGCACCCGCGCATTGGCACGCACGTTTTCGGGCGTGTCAAAGGCAATCACCTCGCCGTAGACGACCACAGCAATCTTGTCGGCCAGACCGAAGACCACGCCCATGTCGTGCTCCACGGTCAGCAAGGTCTTGCCCACGGTCACCTCGCGGATCAGGTTGATGAAGCGCGCGGTCTCGCTGTTGCTCATGCCGGCCGTGGGCTCGTCCAGCAAAATCACATCGGCCCCACCGGCGATGGTGATGCCAATCTCCAGCGCGCGCTGCTCGGCATAGGTCAGGTTCACAGCCAGCTCGTCGCGTTTCTTGTGCAAGCCGATCTGCTCCATCAGCTGCTTGGCGCGCTCGTTCACCGCATCCATGCGCGACAGAAAGCGCAAAAAGGTGTAGCGGTAGCCCATGCTCCACAGCACGCCACAGCGCAGGTTTTCAAACACGCTGAGCTTGGGGAAGATGTTGGTGATCTGAAAGCTGCGCGACAGGCCCATGCGATTGATTTCAAACGGCTCTTTGCCATCAATGCGCTGGCCGTGCAGCAGCACTTCACCGCTGGTGGGTGCAAACCGCCCACTGATCAGGTTGAACAAGGTGCTTTTGCCCGCGCCATTGGGGCCGATGATGGCCACGCGCTCGCCCGCATGCACGGCCAGATTGGCGCCGCGAATGATTTCAGTCTTGCCAAAGCTTTTGCGCAGGTCACGCAGCTCCAAGGCATAAGGTGTGTGATGGCCCATCAGATGCCCTCCGCACGCTGGATGTCGTGCTCAATTTCTTCCTGAATCTGCCCCCACTGGCGCACGTATTCACGGCGCACCAGCTCAAACAGCCCCAAGCCCGTCAGAAAGATCAGGCCCGCGCCCAGCCAGCTCTCCACACTGTGCACATTCAGCGTGCTGCCCATAAAGCGCAGTTCACTGCCCAAGCCGATATTCAGCTGCAGGTGATAGAGCATCTCCACCATGGCGGCCAGCCCCACCACCATGACCACAGCCGTGCCCGCCAGCGCCAGGTAGGCGCCCACAATGCGCCCCAACTTGCCGTACTTGGCCAGGCGCAGATTCATCATGATCAGGCTGGCAATACCGCCGGGGGCATACATCACCATGAACAAAAAGATCAGGCCCAGATACAGCATCCATGCCTTGGTAATCTCTGACAGAAACACCGTGGCAACCACCATCAGCACGCCACCGATGATGGGGCCAAAGAAAAAGGTGGCACCGCCCAGAAAGGTGAACAGCAAATAGGTCCCCGAGCGGATGATGCTCACGCTGTCCATGGCCGTGACGATCTCGAAGTTGATAGCCGCCAGCCCGCCCCCAATACCGGCAAAAAAGCCCGCAATAATGAAGCCCATATAGCGCACGCGCTGGGTGTTGTAGCCCACAAAGGCCACGCGCTCGGGGTTGTCGCGCACGGCGTTGAGCATGCGGCCCAGCGGCGTGGCCGTGAACGCAAACATCAGCGCGGTACAGATGAAGCAGTACACCGCAATCAGGTAGTACACCTGAATGCTGGGGCCAAAATCAAAGCCCAAGAACGTGGTGCCATACACACGGTCAGTGGTGATACCGCCTTCTCCGCCAAAAAAACCGGGAAACATCAGCGCCATGGCGGCAACCAGCTCTCCCACCCCCAGGGTAATCATGGCAAACGTGGTGCCTGATTTTTTGGTGGTCACCCACCCCAGCAGCGCGGCAAAGAACATGCCGGCCAGGCCACCCACCAGCGGAATGAGCCATACCGGAATGGGCACGCCGCCATCGGCGGCGCGATTCATCGCATGGATGGCAATGAACGAGCCCAGCCCCGTGTACACCGCATGCCCAAAACTGAGCATGCCACCCTGCCCCAGCAAGATGTTGTAGGACAGGCAAATGATGATGGCATAGCCCATCTGGCTGAGCATGGTCAGCGCCAAGGAGCTGGTGAAGACCAGCGGCGCGATGATGAGCAACAGGGCAAATACGCTCCACACCACTACGCGCCCTATATTCCACGGTTTGAAGCGGTAATAGCGCACAGGGGCGGAGGAAGCGGGCGCGACATGCGGCATGGTTTCGTGGTTCATCGGCGAAAGCAAAATGGCTGACATGGCTTAGTCCTCCCGCGTGCCCATCAACCCCTTTGGGCGGAAGATGAGCATGAGCACCAAGAACAAATACGGCAGGATGGGCGCCATCTGCGAAATCGTCAGGCTGAGCACGGGCCAGCCAAAGCTCTCCGGCGTGATGTGCATGCCCAGGCTGTTAAACAGCGTGGCCCAGGAGTAATCCAGTGCCACCGCAAAGGTCTGCACGATGCCGATGAGCAGCGATGCCAAAAACGCCCCGGCCAGCGACCCCAGCCCCCCGACTACCACCACCACAAAGATGATGGAGCCCACCGACATGGCCATCGAAGGCTCGGTCATGTAGGTGTTGCCGCCAATCACACCGGCCAGCCCGGCCAGCGCGCAGCCGCCGCCAAACACCAGCATGAACACGCGCGGCACGTTGTGGCCCAGCGCCTCCACCATTTCGGGTTTTTTCAGCGCCGCTTGAATCACCAGCCCAATGCGTGTGCGTGTCAGCAGCAGCCACACCGCCAGCAGCATGAGCAGCGCCATCAGCATGATGAAAGAGCGTGACTTGGGGAACTGCGTTCCGTACAGCGTAAACAGCGGGCCTTGCAGAGCGGTGGGCAGGCCGTAGGGCACGGCACTGCGCCCCCAGACCAGCTGCACCACTTCCAAAATCAAGTAGGACAGACCAAAGGTGACCAGCAACTCGGGCACATGGCCATATTTGTGTACCTTGCGCAGGCTGTAGCGCTCAAACGCGGCACCCAGTGCGCCCACCATCAGTGGTGCAACGACCAGTGCCGGCCAAAAGCCGATGACGCCCGAGAGCATGTAGCCGAAATAAGCACCCAGCATGTAAAAGCTGGTGTGCGCGAAATTGAGCACGCCCATCATGCTGAAGATGAGCGTCAGGCCCGAACTCAGCATGAACAGCAGCAGCCCGTAGCTGATGCCGTTGAGCATGGAGATCACAAAAAATTCAAGATTCATGGAACCCTGTCAACGCAAAGAAAACACGGTGTGGCGCACCACCAGACTCGGCGCCACGGCGTAAAAAGCGGGTTGTCTGTGCCACAGTGGCTCACGCGACCCCAGCAAATCGCAGATTTGCACTGGGGATGAGGTGCGAAGCCCTTGTGACTACAGCGCTAGCGCTGCACTGCTGGGCAGGCCACCCAGCCCCAAGGTTGCGTGAGCGGGCCTTGCTCCACCCGCCGGGGTGGCTCCGCTTAGCTGGGGCGCTTCATTTGGCACGACGTGGGCGTGCTGGCCACATAGGGCTCGAAGTACTTCACCTGCTTGAAGGTGTAGCCGGTGTTTTCCATGTCCATCGGGTTTTGGGCATCGGTCTTGTCCCAACGGCTGATGTACAGACCTTGCTGCAACTGATGGTCTTGCTTGCGCATTTCCACCTCGCCGTTGAAGCTCTTGAACTTCATGCCCTCCATCACTGCGGCCACCTTCACAGGGTCGGTGCTCTTAGCGCGTTTGAAGGCCTCGGTCAGCATGGCAAAGCCGTGGTAGACCGCGCCGGTGTACATGTCGTCATTCATCTTGGCCTTAAAGCCCTTGCCCACTTCGGTGAACGCGCCTGGCAAGTTGGTGTAGGCATAAGCGACTTGGTAAACCTTGCCCGCAGCGCCTGCACCCATGGCCGTTGGCACACCGGTGGTGGAGCCGTAGTAGGTGTAGAACTTGACGTTGTTCAGGCCGGCATCGTTGGCAGCCTTGATCAGCAGCGACAAGTCAGAGCCCCAGTTGCCGGTGATCACGCTGTCTGCGCCCGACTGCTTGATCTTGGCGATGTAGGGGGAGAAGTCACGCACTTGGGCCAATGGCGCCATGTCGTCACCCACGATTTGCACATCGGGGCGCTTGCGCTGCAGCATTTCTTTGGCGTATTTGCTGACTTGGTGGCCGTGCGCGTAGTTCTGGTTGATCAGATAGACCTTCTTCACATCGGGCAGGTCTTTCATGTAGGTGGTCAGCGCTTCCATCTTCATGGAGGTGTCTGCATCCAGACGGAAGTGCCAATAGCTGCACTTGCTGTTGGTCAGATCCGGGTCCACGGCCGCGTAGTTCAGGTACAGCACCTCTTTACCCTTGTTGCGGGCGTTGTGCTTTTCCAGCGCATCCATGATGGCCAGCGCCGGGCCTGAACCGTTGCCCTGCACCACGTAGCGCACGCCCTGGTCCATGGCCGAGCGCAGCGCGCTGGTGGTTTCTTGCGGGCTGAGCTTGTTGTCGATCGGGATGATCTCGAACTTCACACCGGCGGCGTTGTTCTTGCTGAATTCTTCGGCCAGGTATTGCCAGCTCTTCATCTGGTTGGTGCCCAACGCAGCCATCAGGCCCGACAACGGATCCAGCCATGCAATTTTGACGGTTTCACCTTGCTGGGCCATCGATGCACCAGCAGCGCTGAGCAATACGGATGCGGCCACGGTCTTCAACACAAATTGCATGCTTGTCTCCTGCGTAGATAAAGGGTTGGTTCACTCTCACCAAATCACCCGACAAGCGTAGTCAGTCATTCGCAAAAACCGCATGGTGGTTTCACTCTCGGGACTATCCCCCTCGGTAAGAACACGCATGGATAGGGGTCACGTGGGTGACTTTTAGGGCGTTCAGCCACCCCGTCAATTCATAAAAAAGAAAGCACCTTGTGCAGGTGCTTTCTATGTTTCAGCTAGTTTTGTATGGAAAACCTAATCCATACAAGCGCAAACAGCTCTTATTTTGTAAGCGTCTTGGCACCATGGGCACAGACCAGCACTTACGTCATGTATTAACACCATAAAGAAAGTCATTGACTGACACCTTCTGTGAGCGCACACCCGTCAGTAGCGCGGTTGCTTGCCCGCCTTGGCTGGGATCAGCGTGCTCCCAGCTCCTGTTCGCTGCTCCTGTTCAGTGCCTAGGCATTCACAGCCAGTGAAGGCAGGCGGTAGTCCTTGAGCTGCTCACGCAGCTTGGTCTTGAGCATCTTGCCTGTCGCACCCAGCGGAATGGCATCCATGAACACCACGTCGTCTGGAATCTGCCATTTGGCCGTCTTGCCCTCGTAAAACGCCAGCAATGCCTCGCGTGTGACCTGCGCACCGGGTTTGAGCGTCACCGCCACAATCGGGCGCTCGTCCCACTTGGGATGGGGCATGCCGATGCACGCTGCCATGGCTACAGCGGGGTGACCCATGGCAATGTTTTCGATGTCGATGGAGCTGATCCACTCCCCCCCCGACTTGATCACGTCCTTGGTGCGGTCGGTGATTTGCATGAAACCGTCTTCATCGATGGTGGCCACATCCCCGGTGGGGAACCAGCCCAGCCCCTGCTCATCTTTGACCAGCGGGCTGCTGCCTTTGTAGTACGACTCCAAAATCCACGGCCCGCGCACCATCAAGTCACCGTAGGTCTTGCCATCCCACGGCTGCTCCTTGCCCTCGCTGTCCACAATCTTCATCTCCACGCCGTAAATGGCGCGGCCTTGCTTCTGGTTGAGCTTGAATTGCTCTTCCTTGGACAGCTGCAAGTGCTTGTTCTTCAAGGTGCACAGCGTGCCCAGCGGGCTCATCTCGGTCATGCCCCAGGCATGCAGCACCTTCACACCCAGGCCGTCCTCAAAAGCAGTAATCATGGCTGGTGGGCAGGCTGCGCCGCCAATCACCGTGCGGCGCAGGGTGCTGAACTTCAGCCCATTGGGCTGCATATGGCCCAGCAGCATCTGCCACACCGTGGGCACGCCGGCGGCATAGGTCACGCCTTCGGCCTCAATCAGCTCATACAGTGATTTGCCATCCAGCGCAGGGCCGGGGAACACCACTTTGGCACCCGTCAATGCAGCCGAGTACGGAATGCCCCACGCATTGACGTGGAACATGGGCACAACGGGCAGCACGGCGTCGCGGGCCGACATACACATCACATCGGGCAGCGCCGCAGCATACGCGTGCAGCACAGTGGAGCGGTGGCTGTACAGCGCGGCCTTGGGATTGCCGGTCGTGCCGCTGGTGTAGCACATGCTGGAAGCGGTGTTTTCATCCAGCTGGGGCCAGCGGTAGTGCTTGCTTTGACCGCCAATCCATGCTTCGTAGCTGACCAGGCCAGGAATGCCGCTGTCGGCAGGCAGCTTGTCGGCATCGCACAGCGCCACCCACTGGCGCACCGTGGGGCACTTGGCGTGCACGGCCTGCACCAGGGGCAAAAACGTCATGTCAAAGCACAGCACCTGGTCTTCAGCGTGGTTGATGATCCAAGCCACCTGCTCCGGGTGCAGGCGCGGATTGATGGTGTGCAGCACGCGGCCCGAGCCGCTGACGCCAAAGTACATCTCCATGTGGCGGTAACCGTTCCAGGCAATCGATGCCACCCGGTCGCCATGGGCCAGCTTCAGCTCATCCAGCGCGTTGGCCAGTTGCTTGGCGCGCCCTGCCAAGTCTTCGTAGGTGTAGCGGTGAATATCACCTTCCACACGGCGCGACACGATTTCCGCATCGCGGTGGTGGCGGGCGGCAAATTCAATCAAACTCGAAATCAGCAACTGCTGGTTCTGCATCAGGCCTTGCATGGGCTATGTCTCCTTGGGAATGTAATGGGGGGCGTGTACCGCCTGCGCTGTCACGCATTGGCAGCCATCGTAAAGGGCCAGCCCACCCAACGGTTTACGGGCTTACCAGCATGCATGTGTCGCCAAAGCGTCCTTTGGGCGGCTTTTGCCGCACACATTTCCTTAGATCAAAAAGGTTTCGTGACTTGGCCACAATCGCTGCATGCATGCATTTGATGGCTCTCACCCACTGCCTTGGCAAGGCACCTGGCGCACCGGTTTCTCAGGCCTTGGCCCAGCCTTCCTCACGCACCTTCAGCCCACCCCCCTGCCCGATGCGCAATGGGTGGCGCAAAGCCCGCAAGTCGCCCAGCTCGCAGGGCTGCCCGATGGTTTCATGCAGACCGAGCAGGCCTTGCAGGCCTTCACCGGCAACGCCGTGTTGCCCGGCAGCCAGCCCTATGCCGGTGTCTACAGCGGCCACCAGTTTGGGGTGTGGGCAGGCCAGCTGGGCGACGGGCGCGCCATCACCGTAGGTGAAACCGCTGCAGGCTGGGAGTTGCAACTCAAAGGCGCAGGCCCCACTCCTTATTCGCGCGGCGGCGATGGGCGGGCCGTGCTGCGCTCCAGCATCCGCGAATTTCTGTGCAGCGAGGCCATGCACGCCTTGGGCATTCCGACCACGCGCGCGCTGTGCCTGACGGCTTCGCACGCCCCGGTGTACCGTGAGACGGCCGAAACCGCTGCGGTCGTGACCCGTGCCGCGCCCAGCTTTATCCGTTTTGGCCACTTTGAGCACTTTGCCGCCCGCGATATGCAATCCGAGTTGCGCCAGTTGGCCGATTACGTGATTGACCGCTACTACCCCGCCTGCCGCAGCGGCTGGCAAGGTGTGGACAGCGAAGGCGCCCCTGTGCCAGGCAATGCCTATGCCGCGCTGTTGTATGAGGTGGGCCAGCGCACCGCCCACATGATTGCGCACTGGCAGGCCGTGGGCTTTTGCCACGGCGTGATGAACACCGACAACATGAGCGTGCTGGGCCTGACCATTGACTACGGCCCCTTCCAGTTTCTGGATGCGTTCGACCCCAGCCACATCTGCAACCACAGCGATCACCAGGGCCGCTACGCTTTCAACCAGCAGCCGCAAATCGCCTACTGGAACCTGTTTTGTCTGGGCCAGGCCCTGCTGCCGCTGATTGAAGACCAGGACGTGACCGTGGCCGCGCTGGAAGCCTACCGCCCGGCCTTCAGCCAGGCCTTCCGCCAACGCATGTGCGCCAAGCTGGGGCTGCCCCGCGCTGCCCAGCAGCACACTGCGGCGGCCACTCCGGTAATTGGGCACTTGCTGGAACTACTGGCCACCCAGCGCATCGACCACACCATCTTCTGGCGCCGCTTGTCGCGCTCCGCCCAAGACGGTGACTTCCAGCGCACGCGTGAACTGTTCTTGGACAGCGAAGATTTTGACCGCTGGCTGCTCTCCTATCAAGAGCTATCAGCGCAGTCTGGAAAAGCACCAGATGCCAATTTAATGCTCAACACCAATCCTGGCTTTGTGCTGCGCAACCATGTGGCGCAGGAGGCCATTCACGCCGCAGAGCAGGGCAACTTCCAGGTGGTGCAAGATCTGCTGCGGGTGTTGCAACACCCCTTTGATGAACACCCAGCGCACGGTGCTTGGGCTGACTTCCCGCCCGCATGGGCCTCTTCCATTGCCATCAGTTGTTCCTCATGACTTTTCCCATCCAAAAAACCGACGCCCAGTGGCTGGACACCCTGCAAGCCAAAGGGGCTGAGCCCGTGGCCTATCAAGTCACCCGCCACGCCGCCACGGAGCGCCCCTTCACCGGCCGCTACGAACAGCACTGGGCCGACGGCAGCTACCACTGCATCTGCTGTGGCGCCAAGCTGTTTGATTCCGACACCAAGTTCGACGCAGGCTGCGGCTGGCCCAGCTTCTACCAGGCGGATCCCGGCGCCATCACCGAAATCGTGGACCGCAGCCACCACATGGTGCGCACCGAAACCGTGTGCAGCCAATGCGGGGCGCACTTGGGCCATGTGTTTGAAGATGGCCCCCTGCCCACCGGGCTGCGCTATTGCATGAATTCGGCGTCTCTGGATTTTCACGACCCTGGCTCCAGCACCGCAGCCCCTGCCACGTTCGAAGACAGCACGGGCGCCAGCAATGCCACCGATGGCGGCGCCAGCGGCAACTAAAACCAGCCATTACCTGGACGGAGCCAGCAACCGGGCAGCTGCCGCCTGACGCCGTAACCCTTGAACTTCGCGGCCATTGGGCGCGTGCTGGCACCCCCAGCTATGGCATGCTTGCAATCTTTCGCATGACCGCGGGACGCAGGGGCCCGCATGTTTTTCATGAAACTGCTGATCGATTTTTTCCCCATCATTTTGTTCTTTGCCGCCTTTAAGGCTTGGGGCATTTATGCAGCCACGGCCGTGGCCATCGTGGCCACCATTGTGCAAATCGCCTATTTGCGCTTCAAAACCGGCAAGGTGGAAACCATGCAATGGGTGAGCTTGGGCGTGATCGTCGTCTTCGGCGGTGCCACCTTGCTGGCCCATGATGAAAACTTCATCAAATGGAAGCCCACCGTGCTGTATTGGCTAATGGGCGGCGCGCTGCTGGTGGGCCTGGTGCTGTTTAAAAAGAACTTCATCAAGAGCCTGATGGGTGCCCAGATGCAATTGCCCGATAGCGTCTGGAACACCCTGAACTGGGCCTGGACCAGCTTTTTTGCTGTCATGGGCGTGCTCAACCTGTGGGTGGCATTCAACTTTGACACCGACACCTGGGTCAACTTCAAAATGTTTGGAGGTATTGGCCTGATGCTGGCGTTTGTGGTGGGCCAGGCACTGTATTTGGGGCGCTACCTGAAAGAGCCCGAACAAAACACGGCCACCAAGGACTCCAGCCATGAGTGAAGCCATCACTGCCGCAGCCATTGAGCACATGCTGCGAGAAAAACTTGCACCCACACACCTGGAAGTGATTGACGAAAGCGCGGCCCACGCTGGCCATGCGGGCGCCAATGGCACAGGTTTTGGCACGCATTTTCGGGTTCGCATCGCGGCACCATTTTTTGACGGCAAGAGCCGCGTAGCACGCCACCGCGTTGTGTATGATTCTCTGCAACACTTTATCGACCAGGGGTTGCATGCTCTGGCGATTGAAGTGCTCTAAGCATACGATTGCGAGATTCGCCAACGGTCGTTGGCGAACACCAACCTCTTACCCTTTTTCTTGGATTTCCGCATGAAAAAACAGCTTTTGCCCGGCCTTGTGGCTGCCGCCGTGTTGGGCACTGCCGCCCTTTCGGCTTCTGCGCAAAACTTGGCCATCGTCAACGGCAAGCCCGTGCCCTTGGAGCGCGTCACCGCCCTCAAGCAACAGATTGAGCGCTCTGGCCGCCAGGTGCCCGCAGAGATGGACGCCCAAATCAAGGAAGAAATCATTGCTCGTGAAATCTTCATGCAAGAAGCCGCCAAGCGCGGTCTGGACGCATCGCCCCAATTCAAGCAGCAAATGCAATTGGCCCGCGAAACCATCCTGATCCGCGAACTGTTTGCGGACTACCAAAAGAAGAACCCTGTCACCGACGCCGAAATCAAGGCCGAGTACGACAAGTTCGTGGCCGCCAACGCCGGCAAGGAATACCGCGCCAGCCACATCCTGGTGGAATCCGAAGACCGCGCCAAGGCCATCATTGCGGAAGTGAAGGCTGGCAAGAAGTTTGAAGACATCGCCAAGAAGGAATCCAAGGATCCCGGATCGGGTGCCCAAGGCGGTGATCTGGGCTGGGCCAGCCCCGCCAACTATGTGCCCGAGTTCACCGATGCCATGATCAAGCTGCAAAAGGGCGGCCTGACCGATGCGCCCGTGAAGAGCCAGTTTGGCTGGCACATCATCCGTGTGGATGACCTGCGCGAAGCCCAGATGCCCGCCTTGGAAGATGTCAAGCCCCAAATCGCCGAGCAACTGGAACAGCAAAAGATGATGCAGTTCCAGGAATCCCTGCGCGCCAAGGCCAAGGTGCAATAAGCCTACTGCTTTGACAACCACAAAAAAAGCGACCTTTGCGGTCGCTTTTTTCTTGGGCTTTACGTAGTGCTTCTTACGAGCCGCGTGTCACAGGCACCTGCGCATCACGGCCATAGTTGCCGTGCTTACCCAGCTCCCACTTGGCGATGGCATTGCGGTGCACCTCGTCAGGACCGTCAGCAAAGCGCAGCGTGCGTGCGTTGACATAGGCATGGGCCAATGGGAAGTCTTGGCTCAAACCGCCGCCGCCGTGCACTTGCATGGCCCAGTCGATCACATCGCAGGCCAATTGCGGTGCCACCACCTTGATCATGGCGATTTCGGTACGTGCCACCTTGTTGCCCACGGTGTCCATCATCCACGCGGCCTTGAGTGTCAGCAGGCGCGCCATATCGATGCGGCAACGCGCTTCGGCAATGCGCTCCTGGGTCACGGTTTGCTGGGCAATGGTCTTGCCAAAAGCAATGCGGCTGGAGGCACGCTGGCACATCAGCTCCAGGGCACGTTCGGCCTGACCAATCAAACGCATGCAGTGGTGAATGCGGCCAGGGCCTAAGCGGCCTTGGGCAATCTCGAACCCACGGCCCTCGCCCAGCAGCACATTGCTCACCGGCACACGCACGTTCTCAAAATACATTTCCATGTGACCATGCGGCGCATCGTCATAGCCCAGCACCGTCAATGGGCGCACCACGCGCACACCGGGGGTGTCAGCGGGCACCAGCACCATGCTTTGCTGCGAGTGCTTGGCCGCTTCGGGATCGGTCTTGCCCATGGTGATGTAGATGGCGCAGCGTGGATCGCCCGCGCCCGAAATCCACCACTTGTGGCCGTTGATGACGTATTCATCGCCCTGGCGCTCCATGCGCGTGCAGATGTTGGTGGCGTCACTCGATGCCACTTCGGGCTCGGTCATTGCAAACGCAGAGCGGATCTTGCCGTCCAGCAAAGGCAGCAACCATTTCTGGCGATGTTCGTCATTGCCATAGCGGGCAATGGTTTCCATATTGCCGGTGTCGGGGGCCGAGCAGTTGAACACTTCGGAAGCCCAGCCCACACGCCCCATGATTTCCGCCAAAGGCGCGTATTCCTGGTTGGTTAGACCTGCGCCTTTGACACCGGCAATTTCTGCCGTGTCTTTGGGCAAAAACAGGTTCCACAGGTCTTGCTCTTTGGCTTTTTCTTTCAGCCCCTCAATGACGTTCAGCGGTGTCCAGCGTTTGCCTGCTTGCGTGTTGGCTTCCAGTTCATGGTGGAAGGTCGATTCATTCGGATAGATATGCTCATCCATGAAGCGCAGCAAGCGCGCCTGCAGTTCCTTGGTTTTAGGGGAATAGTCAAAGTCCATGGAGTGCTCCTTTTTGGTCAACTAGCAAACAATGGGCGTGCACTGCCCCCCGGCAGCTGCAGGCCGTCTTACACACGAGGGGGAAAAGGGTCCGTCAGCGTGCCTGGGCGCTGTGTTTTTGCGCGTAGCTCCAAGCCAGTTGGGCCATCGGCCGTGCCGTGTCGCCCGCTGCTTTGGCCTGCGCGCTGGAGGCGGTGCCTGCCTCCACACGTTTGGCAATGCCTTGCAAAATGGCCGCAATGCGGAACATGTTGTAGGCCAGATAAAAGTTCCAATCAGCGTTGAGCTGCTCCAGCGTGGCCAAACCCGTGCGCTCGCAGTACATACGCATGTATTCCTGCTCGCTGGGAATCCCCAGCGCCGCAATATCCAAGCCACCAATCCCGCGCCCCAGACTGACGGGAATGTGCCAGGCCATGCAGTGGTAGCTAAAGTCGGCCAAGGGATGGCCCAGAGTGGACAGCTCCCAATCCAGCACCGCAATGACCTTGGCGGCATCCTGCGCAAACATCACGTTATCCAGCCGATAGTCGCCATGCACGATGGAGACCTTGCTTTCATCCTTGGCGCTGTCTGGCATGTTGGCGGGCAGCCAGGCCATCAACTGATCCATCTCTGCAATGGGCTGAGTGACGGAAGCCACGTACTGCTTGCTCCAGCGGCCAATTTGGCGCTCAAAGTAATTGCCGGGCTTGCCGTAATCTGCCAGCCCCTGCTGAACCACATCCACGCTGTGCAGTGCTGCAATCACGCGGTTCATCTCGTTGTAGATGTCTGCGCGCTGGGCGTTCGTCATACCAGGCAAGGACTGATCCCACAGCACGCGGCCGTCTTTGAACTCCATGATGTAGAAGGCGCGCCCAATGATGGATTCATCCTCGCACAAGGCATACATGTGCGGCACCGGCACATCGGTGCCAGCCAGGCCGCGCATCACCTTGAACTCGCGCTCAATCGCATGCGCTGAGGGCAGCAACTTGGCCACCGGGCCAGGCTTGGAGCGCATGACGTAGCTGCGCCCCGGCGTGACCAGTTTGTAAGTCGGGTTGGATTGCCCACCCTTGAACATCTCCACCGTCACGGGGCCTGCAAAGCCAGCCACATGCTGGTTCATCCACTGGCTCAGTGCCTGCACATCAAAAGCATGTGCTTCAGAGACGGGTTTGGTACCTACAAAATGGTCAAAGTTGCTCATACGTCTTTAAAAGTCAGTTTCCACAATGCGCAGCAGCCCATCGCGGTCGCGCACTACCAATCCACCCGGCTCGATACGGATGATGTTCTCGCGCTCCATGCCCTTGAGCTCCTGGTTCACGCGCTGGCGTGATGCCCCGAGCAGTTGGGCCAATTCTTCCTGCGCCAGCTGCAGGCCGATGCGAATCTCCTCGCCATTGGCAAGGCTGGGAATGCCATAGCTGCGCGCCAAGTGCAACAACTGCTTGGCCAGCCGTGCACGCAGCGGCAGCGTGTTCAGGTCTTCCACCAAACCGTACAACTGGCGAATGCGGCGTGCCGCCAGCCACAGCATGGCTTCGTAGAACTCGGTGTGGGTGGCCAAAATGCGTTTGAAATCCGCCTTGGCCACGCACAGCAGCGTGGTGGAGCCATGGGCATACGCGTCGTGCGTGCGCCGGTCTCCATCGAAAATTGAGGTATCGCCAAACCACAACCCCGGCTCTACGTAAGTCAGCGTGATTTGCTTGCCCGTGATGGAAGTGGAACTCACCCGTACCGCGCCCTTGGCGCAGGCGAACCATTCCTCCGGCACTTCGCCGCGTGCGCAAAGCAAAGCTCCATCTTTGAATCGTTTGACGTATGCGCATCGCAGAATGTCGTGCCTGAGCGAAGGGGAAAGGGATGAAAACCAGCGACCTGAGTTGATCGCTTCACGTTCTTCGATAGTAAGAATCGGGTCGTCCATAGCCTGTCGTTTCTGTGACTGAAAACCGGTTCATTGTCGCGTCAGAGACCAGCGTATTGACCACTCAGCGCAGCACAACATGCACAAGTTGTCCAGAAAGTGACAGTCTTTGCTTTACCAGCACACAAACTCAAGGGTTTACCCTTAAGTTATTGATCACAAATAACTTATTTCCTGCAGGCAGCGCTCCCTGCAGGCGCACGGTATAGGGTTTTTTGCGTCGAAATTTCCGCACTGCAGAACAAAACCTCTGCTTTTCTCCCCCTTCACCACGCCTTCTTATCCCACAGCCAGTCGCACTTTGGCGCCGGCCGCAGCCAATGCCGTGCACCTGCGTGCGCTGACGCTAAGCACCCCCCAAACAAAAGCGGCATTGCAAAGAGAAGGTTTCTTTGCAATGCCGCTTATTTGATAGCTGCTAGCGCTTGCTGCATAAGCGCTAGAGGCATATTTGACTCAAATTATTATTTTTCAGCCACTTCACTGCTTGGCAGTGTGATTGGCAAACGCTGGCCGTTCACATCCACCACACAGCTGACATCCGCCCGTTGCACCGGTGTGCCAAGAAAGATGTGCTCCCACCCCGGCTGGAGCGGGAAGTTCATGCTTTCATTGACCAGCTGGCGTTCATCCAGCAGCGCCTGCATATCACTTGCGTTCAATTCAATGCGCTGCGGATAGGCGTTGTCATGGCTCTTCCAATGGTCACGCACGATGGCGATCAGGGCTTCATACAGGTTTGGCATGGCGAGGAGTTTAGAGGCTTTGCCTGCGCAGCCAATGTAGAGACAGCATCTCCTTGGCGCTCCAGTGCCTAAATGCCTCTGGCACACACCCTCAGCTCCTTATTGCTACACATCCTCACACGCCCTGTACATGCGCCTCCCCGCTATACCACTGCCCCGCGCGCATTGCCCAAAGACAGCGCATACCAGCTTCTGGGGTGCTGCATTGCTAGCTTTTTGCATGGCCTGCATGCACAATCGCGCCGCCACATTCGTGGCAACTCGCTAGGGGTGCCCCTGCTGCCAAGCAGTGGGCTGAGAGAGTCCCTTTGAACCTGATTGAGATCATCCTCGCGCAGGGAAGCTGTTGGTTTAGGGCTGCTCCATGCATACGCTGCATGCGCTGGCATGCCTGTCACGGCCCCTGCTTCGTAGGCATACGGAGCATTGAATTGAATACCTCCTCTTCGGCGTCTTCCAACCAAGCGCTGTCTCCCACCTCCCCCGCTGAGCGCGTCTTTGCCATGCATGACCACGCTGCGCTGTGGTTCAGCCTGGGCGTAGGCCTGCTGGTTATGCAAGTGGGCGCTTATTTGCTGCCTGCCCTGTCGCCACAGCAAGCGCTGCTGGCCATTGCGTGCGGCTCTTTGCTGGGCGCTGGCCTGCTGGGCTGGATGGCCAAGATTGCGTGTGACACCGGACTGTCCAGCGCGGCGCTGATGACGCATGTGTATGGGCGCCAGTTTGCCAAGCTCCCGATCGTGCTCAATTTGGTGCAGCTGATTGGCTGGGGCACGTTTGAGCTGGTGGTGATGCGCGACGCCAGCGTGGCCATTGGCCGCCAGGCAGGTGGCATGGCCGCCAGCTACTGGCCCATGGTGATGACGCTGATGTGGGGCGGCGTGATCGCGCTGCTGATCAGCGGCTCCATGCTCAAACTGGTGCGCCAGTTGATTGCCCGCGTAGCCTTGCCGCTGGTGGTGCTGTCTTTGCTGTGGCTGACTTGGCACTTTGTCGGCTTGGCGTTGGAGCAAGGCTGGCAAAGCCTGTGGAGCCGTCCTGGCCAAGGTGGCATGGGTTGGTTGCCCGCCATGGACTTGGTGATTGCCATGCCTATTTCCTGGCTGCCCTTGGTGGCCGACTATGCGCGCCATGGCAAAGATGGCCGCAGTGCCATGCGCGGCACCTGGTTGGGCTTTGCCGTAGCGAATATGTGGTGCTATGGCTTGGGCGTGCTGGTGGCATTGACGCTGCCCAGCGCCGATCTGGTCACTGCGCTGCTGCTGGCACAAGGCGGCTTGATTGCCTTGACGCTGATCTTGATTGACGAAGTCGACAACGCCTACGGTGACACCTACTCCGGTGCCATGGCTGCACACAGTGTGGTGCCCAGCTGGAGTGTTCGCCGCTGGGGCCTGCTGTTGACCGTGCTGTGCGTGCTGCTGGCCCTGGTGCTGCCCATGCACAGCATTGAGCCCTTCTTGCTCACGCTCAGCTCGGTGTTTGTGCCTTTGTTTGGCGTAATCCTGGGCCGTCTGGCATGGCAGCCTGCCGCGCAGCGGCTTGCGCAGGCACCGCAATGGATGGCCAACGCCCAGCACGCACACTGGCCCACCGTGACCTTGTGGCTGGCGGGTATTGCGCTCTACCACAGCATGCCCTTGATTTCTGCCGATGCAGGCAGCGCCTTGCCCACCCTGCTGGTGTGCTTTGTGGCAGCCCGTTGCCTGCCACGCACCACGTGAGGGAGGGGGCGCGAAGCCGCAGGCAGTACCGGTGTACGACAAGGCGAAGTGACAACGTACCAAGGGCCGCGTGAGCGGTTCTAAGGCACATCAAACCCGTGGTGCGCACGAGTTGTGTCCAAACGTTTCGCCAGTTAATATGCCTCGCGATGCAAAAATGTCAGGGCTTGGCTATTTGTTTTGTGAGACATGTTCACAACAACACGCTCTAACCCAGGCATGATTTCGCACTTCGTCGGCACCACGTTGGTTGTTTTTGCATGTGGAGCCACATCGGATTGATTCACAGGAGTTATCACCGCGTGCTGCCACCATTTGCCCTTCCCCTCACTCGCCACCTGCGCCGTGGCGGTTTCGCTGCGCTGCTGCTGGCTGGCTCTATTGCCAGCGCGCCTTCCTTGGCCCAAGCCCAAGAGTTTTTGAGCATCAAGGGCAATACCGTCAACATCCGCGCCAAGCCCACTACCAAATCCGACATTGCGTGGGAGCTGATCAACGGCTACCCCGTGCAAGTCATTGCCAAGCAAGACGATTGGGTCAAAGTCAAAGACTTTGAAGGTGCTTTGGGCTGGGTGCACCTGCCGCTGACCTCTTCGGAAGCCTACTACCTGATCAAGTCTGACAATGTCAATCTGCGCGCCGGCCCCGGCACCAAGCACAGCGTGGTGACCAAGCTGAGCAAGTACGACATCGTCAAAACGCTGGAAAAGCGTGATGGCTGGGCCAAGGTCAAAACTGCGGAAGACCAAGAGGGCTGGCTGCTGGAAAAGCTGGGCTGGGGCTGGTAAGACTGCACGCCCTGTGCTCCTCATCAAAAAAGGCGCCCAAGGCGCCTTTTTTATTGATAGCTGCCAAGGCAATACCCGTGCGGCTCAACCCCTCAAAATCACTTGGGGCACGGGGGCAAACCCATGGTTCAAGGGGCCATGCCCCTGCCCGGTGTGTACCTCTGCACCGGAGGCAATTGCCCCAAGGATGTAAGTGCGCGCACTTTCCACCGCGGCCTGCAACTCCAGCCCCAGCGCCATGTGCGCTGCAATCGCCGACGACAAGGTGCAGCCCGTGCCGTGGCCGTTGTGCGTGTGGATGCGTTGCGAGCCCAGTTCTTTGCGCAACCCATCACGCCCGGCCAGCAAATCCACCACCCATTCACCCGGCAAGTGCCCGCCTTTGAGCAGCACCTGCTGGGCACCCAGCGCCAGCAGGTCTTGCACGGCCTGCTCCATCGCGCTGGCATCCGTAATCTGGCGGCCAATCAGCCAGCCAGCTTCGTCCAGATTGGGCGTCACCACCGTCGCCAGCGGGAACAACTCCCGCACCAGCACACTCACGGTTTCATCATGAATGAGCTTGTCACCGCTGGTGGCCACCATCACCGGGTCCAGCACCACCTTGGTGATGCCATACGTGCGAATGGCATCTGCCACCACCTGCACCACCTCCGGGGCGTGCAGCATGCCGATCTTGACGGCATCGACCCCAATGTCTTGCACCACGGCGTCAATCTGTGCCTTGAGCATCAGCGGTGGAATGCCGTGGATACCCGCGACCCCGCAGGTGTTCTGCGCGGTGATGGCCGTAATGGCCGTCATGCCGTAGCAGCCCAGTGCACTGAAGGTTTTCAAATCGGCTTGAATGCCTGCGCCACCGCCGCTGTCAGAGCCTGCGATGGACAACACCCGCGCATAACGCGGCAAGGAAGTGGAGGCACTGCCTGCGGGCAGTTGTTGCGTAGTCATGCCAAAAATTATGACCCAAGCCAAGGCTTGTTCACGCGCTGCTGCCGCATTTACTGCTGCTGTGCTGTAATTGCGGCTTGCGGACGAAACAGGGGTGTCCCGCTGGCAGCACATGCTGCACAGCGCGCGGCTGAGAAAAACCCTAGGGCAAGCACCGCACCGCGTGCCGCCCTGCTACCCGATCCAGATCATGCTGGCGTGGGGAGTTTCACCAGAGCGGCAGCTGCGCACAGCTGCAACGCCCGTTTTGTCCATGGCGACAACCACCCACGGACGAAGTACTGACCATGATCGCTCTGACCACCCCTTCTCACATTGCCATTTTGGGCGCCGGCCTGATGGGCCGCTTGCTGGCTTTGGAGCTGGCGCGTGAAGGTCACCGCGTGGAAGTGTTTGAAGCCAAAAGCGCCGATGCTGATGGCGCCGCCGCCCGTGTGGCTGCCGCCATGCTGGCTCCGCTGGCTGAATCTGCCATCACCGAACCCGGCGTGGTGCGCATGGGCCAATACGGCCTCACGCGCTGGCCCGAGCTGATTGCGCAGCTGGACGAGCATGTCTTCTTCCAGCAAAACGGCACCTTGGTGGTGTGGCACCGCCAAGACATGGCCGACGCCAACCGCCTGTGCAGCCTGTTTGAGAAAAACCGCCGTATCAACCCCAGCCTGCCAGCACTGCAGAGCTTGGGCGCCGAAGGCCTGAACAACGTGGAGCCGGCCTTGCAGGGCCGCTTCCAGCAAGGCGTATACCTGCCTGGCGAAGGCCAGCTGGACAACCGCCAGTTGCTGGCCGCCCTGGAGAAAACCTTGACCCGCTTGGGCGTGCAGTTGCACTGGCACACCCCGCGCGAAACGACCGATTTCACCCCCGGCTCCGCAGGCCAGCCCGACTTGGTGATCGACTGCCGCGGCCTGGGCGCACGCACCGCATGGCAAGCGCTGCGCGGCATTCGCGGCGAAGTGGTGCGCGTGCATGCCCCTGAAGTCATCCTGCAGCGCCCCACCCGGCTGGTGCACCCACGCTACCCGCTGTACATCGCCCCCAAAGAAAACCACATCTTTGTGATTGGCGCCACCGAAATCGAATCCGACGACATGGGACCGGCCAGCCTGCGCTCGGTGATGGAGCTGCTCAGCGCGCTGTACACCGTGCACTCCGGCTTTGCGGAGGCCCGTATTTTGGAAATTGCCACCCAATGCCGCCCTACACTGCCCGACAATCTGCCTGCCGTACGCTGGCTGGATGAGCGCGTGCTGCAAGTGAACGGCCTGTACCGCCACGGCTACATGATTTCGCCCGCCATGCTGGACATCACCCTGCAAATTCTGCGCAGCGGCAGCACCGAGCTGGCCCAGCGCTTTGATGTGGCCGTGCACACCCAGCCTGCGCTCGCCGCCGCCTGATTTTTTGACTCCCGGTGCAGCCCACCCGCTGCACCGTTTTGTGCCTGGATGCATTTGCCCATGAACATCACCATCAACCAACAAACCGTGGAACTGCCCCCCAACGCCACCGTGGCCGATGCCGTGGCGCACTGGCAAGCCCAGCCACCGTTTGCAGTGGCTGTGAACACCGAGTTCGTGCCCAAATCACGCTACGCGGCCCATGCCTTGGCCGAGGGTGACCGCATGGAGGTGATTGCCCCCGTCACAGGCGGCTGAAGCACCCACCGCAACATGCATAGCCCAATATGCCTCTAGCGCTTATGCAGTAAGCGCTGACAGCTATCAATCCAGCATATAGACATTCGACCTTCTTGCCAGCCATGAGCAACCACACCTCCTCCGCCGACAGCCTGGTGCTGTACGGCCAAACCTTCCAAAGCCGCCTGTTGCTGGGCACTTCACGCTACCCCTCGCCGGCCGTGCTGGAGGCCGCCGTAGCGCGCGCCAAGCCCGCCATGGTCACCGCCTCGCTGCGCCGCCAAGGCAGCAATGCTGCCGAAGTGGCTGAAACCGGCGCCAGCTTCTGGGAGCTGCTGCGCAAGCTGAACGTGCCCGTGCTGCCCAACACTGCGGGCTGCATGACCATCCAGGAAGCCGTCACCACGGCCCAAATGGCACGCGAGGTGTTTGACACCCCTTGGATCAAGCTGGAGCTGATTGGCGACGACTACACCCTGCAGCCCGACACGCTGAATTTGGTGGAAGCCGCCTCCATCCTCATCAAAGACGGCTTTCAAGTGCTGCCTTACTGCACCGAAGACTTGGTGCTGTGCCAGCGCCTGGTGGACGTGGGCTGCCAGGCCGTCATGCCCTGGGCCGCGCCCATTGGCACAGGCCGTGGCCCTGCCAACCCTTATGCCATGCAAACCCTGCGCGAGCGCCTGAACGTGCCGCTGATTGTGGATGCCGGTCTGGGCCGCCCCTCGCACGCCTGCACCGTGATGGAATGGGGCTTTGATGGCGTGCTGCTGAACACGGCCGTGGCCTTGGCAGAAGACCCCGTGCGCATGGCCGGTGCGTTTGCCGATGCCACGCAAGCGGGCCGTGACGGCTACTTGGCCGGTGCCATGGCCGAGCAAACCGCCGCCCAACCCAGCACGCCCGTTTTGGGCACACCGTTTTGGCACCATGCTTAACTCCGACATTCAAGCCCTGGCCGACCGCATCGTCCACCACCACAGCGCCACCTTCGGTGCACGGCTGCACCACGATGCCAACTCCGTGGAACTGGTACCCCAGCCCACGCCGCCTGCACAACGCAGCGAAGCGGCGTATTTGGCCGCTCTGCACGCTTGCAGCCAACTGGGCTTTATCGCCGTGGATGCCGAATGCCTAGCCCAGGCCTGGCAGCGCCAGACTGAGCGTACCCATCACTTTGATGCCACGCACTGGCCTGACAGCCCGCAAGACTTTGGTTTAAGCGGTGCCAATCCGGCGCTGGCCTTCCCCGCATGCCCGCGCGCCTTGGGCCTGTATGGCGTGCTGCCCAGCGCCGAATGGGTGGGGCGCATGGCCCGCGCTGGCGTGCCCACGGTGCAGCTGCGCTTTAAAAGCGACGACCAAGCCGCCATCCAGCGCGAAGTACAAGCGGCAGTAAAGGCCGTGCAATGCACCGGCGCCCGCCTGTTCATCAACGACCACTGGCAAGCCGCGATCGACGCCGGTGCCTATGGCATCCACGTTGGCCAAGAAGATTTAGACGCCTTGGAAGGCGCGCAGCTGGACGCCATCCGCGCCAGCGGCCTGCGCTTGGGCGTCAGCACCCATGGCTACGCCGAAATGGTGCGCGCCCATGCCGTGCAGCCCAGCTACATCGCCCTAGGCGCCGTGTTTCCCACCACGCTCAAACGCATGGCCACCGCCCCCCAAGGCACAGCGCGCCTGCAGGCCTATGTGCGCTTGATGCAACAGTACCCACTGGTGGCGATTGGCGGTATTTCGGCCGAGCAGTTCCCCGAAATTCTGGCCACCGGTGTGGGCTCCATCGCCGTAGTGCGTGCCTTGGTGAATGCCCCCGACCCTGATGCGGCCGCGCAACACTTGTCGGCATTCATACCAGTGTCATAAGCCATTCATCCAGCGATACACTCGCGCACCTGCTCACTTCCTGCACACTGGCACAGCTTGTGCTTTGTATACAAAAGCAGCACTCAGGTGCAGCCTTGTGCATCTGAAGTGGGCAAACGGCTGACCGCTTTTTTATTCGACCTTTTGAGGGAGTTCCCCCGTGAAAAAATCTCTGATCGCTTTTGGTGCCGCCTTGGCATGCATGGGTGCTGCACAAGCACAAAGCAATGTGCAACTGTCCGGCCTGGTGGACATGTACGCCGGCTCGATGAAGACCGCTGGCAATGAACGCAGCAGCCAAGTAGGCTCTGGCGGCATGACCACTTCTTGGTGGGGCATGAATGGCACGGAAGACCTAGGCAACGGCCTGAAAGTGGGTTTTGCACTGGGCGCCTTCTTCCGCGCGGACACCGGCACCCCCGGCCGCTTTGACGGCGACACCTTCTTCGCCCGCGATGCGAATGTGTCACTGTCCGGTGGCTTTGGTAGCGTGAAGCTGGGCCGTTCCATGGCCCCCAACTTCCTGCCCACCATCCTATTCAACCCCTTCGGCGACTCCTTCACTCTGTCGCCCCTGGTGCTGCACGCGAACACCCCCTGGCCCACTTTTGCCAACGACTACCGCACTACGGCAGCAGACACCGGCTGGAGCAACCAGATCACCTACAGCACGCCCGACTTTGGTGGCCTGCGCGCCAACCTGCACTACCAATTCGGCGAGCAAGCGAATGCCAATAGCAAAAAGAACATTGCGGCCAATCTGATCTACAACAATGGCCCGTTGGCACTGACCGCATTTATTGAACGCGCCCAGGTCACCAACCCCACTCCAGCACAGATGGCGTTCCCCAAGCAAAACTGGATGCTGGGCGGCAGCTACGACTTCTCTGCGGTCAAACTGTACGCCACCTACGGCCAGTCCAAGCTGCAAGACACAAATGCCTACGAAGGCAAAACCGTGTCGCTGGGGATGGATGTGCCCGTCACCAAGGCAGGCACTTTCAAGGCTGCGATCGCTCAAACCAAGGCAGAACTAGCTCCTGGTACTAGCGACGCTAAACGCACAACAGCCACCCTCGGCTACGACCACTTCCTCTCCAAGCGCACCGATGTCTACTCTGCCGTCATGTACGATAAATTCACGCAGAACGGCAGTGAATCCGGCACCAGCGTGGCCGTGGGTATCCGCCACCGCTTCTAAGCCCAGCGCACAGCAAAAAGCCCCGCATAGCGGGGCTTTTTTATTCCATACATTCAATTCAATAGCTTAAAGCGCCTGCCCCACAATCATTTCAAGGCTATAACCATCTGAAATCATTGAAAAGCAAGCGCCTAACACTCACTTTTTCTTACTAGCAACTTCGGCATTCTGTAGCACCTGCAAGCGCAACTCCACCGCCTGCACACCGGCGGCATTGCCTGCCGCTTGGTGCAGGCGTTGCTCCAGCAGCAACCACGCCATCACCGAACGGCGCCAGCCTTGTGCAGATGCCAGCTGCACCGCTTGCTGCACCCCTGCAAGCTCCAAATGCCCTGCGCGCACGGCCACGCCTGCGGCCGTCAATTGCGAAAGCGTGGCCTCCGCTGCGGGAGCCGATTGCCCTGCCTGGCCTGCCAGCAATTGGCGGGCCATGTCCTGCTGCGCCTTGGGCAGCAAAGCCACATCCTGGGCAGTGTGCTGCACTTGCAAATAGCGGGCATAGGCCTGCTCTGCGGGCTGTGCACCTGCGGCATAACCCTGGTAATGGGGGCAGTCCGTAAATTCCAATGCGGCAACTTGGGCCGCACACTGCAGCAGCGCCAAACGCGCCATCTGACTGGGTTGCCCGGTTGCCGACACCTGCGCAAAGGCTTTACGCCACTCTGCCTCGGCCACCCGCGTGTCACCTTGCAAATAAGCTTTCACCGCACGCTCGGACGCGGACTGCGCTTCCAGCGCCCAATCCGGTGCCGGCGGTCGGCTGGAGCATGCCACCGCCCCGAGCAACCCCGTAACTACAGCAGCAATGCGGAAGATGCGAGGCACTGTCATGGCAGTTGAACCTCTGCCTCTTTAGCGCCTTTGGCAAACGGCCATTTGCGCTGTAAATCGGTCAGCATGTCTTCAATCTTGCGCAAATTGCTTTCCACCTCGTTGCGCAACTGACCAAGGTCGCTGCTGGCATCATTCACATTCGCACTGATGGATTCGGCATTCACCAGCACGGCATCCAGCTTTTTCAAGCTGGCTCGCGTCTCTTGCAGCAATTGATTGAGAGTCTGTACCGTCTGACGCACTTGGGGCATGACCCCATCTGCATCAAACACCTGCTGATCGGCACGCCGCACCACGTGATCCATGCGCGCCAGCAACTGGTTGGCACGGTCGAGCATTTCCACCGTTTTGCGCGCATTCTCGGGCGTTCCCAACAACACCTCCATGGCCCCACTTTCGCCATTGAGTTTTTCCCCCAACTGGCGAATCTGGTCCATGGATTTACCCAGAGCCGAATCCTGCGCGGTCATCATGCTGAGGTTGTTGAGCAAATCTTTGGCCATGGCAACGATCTGTGGAATTTCTGCAGTGGCATCACCACGCAGAACCGGGCGCTCAGCACCATCCTGCAAAGGCGGGTCTTGCAGCATGCCACTGTAAGCCTTGATGGTGGTGCCACCCACCAGCCCTTTCACCAACGTGAACACACTGGATTCACGCAGCCAATGTGCATCTTTGCTGGCCACAGCCACCACTATGCGGACATTCCCATCGGGGGCTAGCTCCAGCTTGCTCACACGTCCAATCGGGAAGCCTGAGAACGTCATATCCATGCCCACAGTCACGCCCTCGGAATCATCCGAAGTCAGCACCAACGTTTGGGTCGTCTCAAAAGCACCGCGCGCATACAGCAAATACACAGTGGCCCCGGCGATCAAAGCAATAGTGAGCAACAGCAAAGCCGCAGCTTTGCGCTCCAAATGCGCCACAGACCTCAACTCCGCCGCAGGGGCGGAGGCAACTGAATCCGGTAAAGATGGCTTACTTGAATCAGGCAAAGGTCACAACCCTTCCAACGTTGTAGTACTTAATAGTAATTACCCATCAACGATGCCAGCTCAATCAGCAGCAGCACCGCGAACATACGCACCAGGCCATTGAGTTCATCGCCCGGCCGAGACAATCGCCGTGGCTTGGCATACAACCCCGTCGACACAGGAATGATGGCAACTGCCAAGCTAGACAGCCAGGTTTTCAACACAAAAACCAAGGTCACTGACGGGTTGAAGACATGGCCAAACATGCGGGTGTAACCCGGCACGCCCGCCCAGCTAAAACCATACACCCCGATGTACGCCATCACCAGCGCCACCACACAGGACAGCGCCGCCAAGGTCACACTGGCATACAAGCCAGAAACCACGCGCGGCAGGACCTCCAGGCGCATCAAGGCTTCGCCACGCTGCGCGCGTGCGTCCCACGCTCCAGAGCTGCGCATAACAGCCAGCTCGGTCGCATAAGGAATGGTGCAGCGCATGGCCACGAACAAGCTGGCCGTCAACGGAATCAACTCTAGCACCAGCACCCGCACCACCATTTCCAGGGCATAGCGCGACAAGCCATAGCTGATGGCTGTCACCACCACGATGCGCGTGATCACCAGACAAATCAAGGCAGCCAGCACCGTAAAGCCAAGCAAGATCGGCGCTGTGTCCCGATACATACGCTGCAAAATCGGCTGCAAGGACGGCCACAGGTATGTGGAAGGCGACAGCAGCAGCACCCACACCATCGCGAACAAATAAAAAATGCGGCCCCAGGCCACAGCTGTATCGCGCGCAGCCTGCCATATACGCAAGGACAAAGAACCTCTTGAGGGATGCATGGAAACCATCATAGGTAAAGCCAGCAAGATTTACCAATGCTGCCTCATTGCATTCAGCCTTCCGCTATCACCTCACACCCCAGAAATGGGTAGTGCCCAAACCCTCTGGAACAGCTATTCACCAAACTGGCTGCAGCAGCAGCGACCTACTGGGTTGGCATAGTTCGCGTGCGTCGCGCCCACGTATAAAACACCCACGGGCCAAGTGTGCAGGTCGGCCAAAGCATCAGAGCAAACTACCAACACCTGTGCTGAGCAACACAATCCGCGTGAACGGCATTCGGTAATGCACAAAACAAAAGGCCCATCTTGGTAACAAGATGGGCTTTTATATGGGGCGATCAATGGGGCTCGAACCCACGACAACCGGAATCACAATCCGGGGCTCTACCAACTGAGCTATGACCGCCGTAAAGGGCTGTTTTAAGTAACACTTAAAACTAAATTTTGGGGTGGCTGATGGGGCTCGAACCCACGACAACCGGAATCACAATCCGGGACTCTACCAACTGAGCTACAGCCACCAGCAGAGATTTGAATTATAGCTGATTTCTTAAGTACTCAAGGAAACCAGCTATGAATTTCTTACTTAGGGTCGAGCCACTTTGAACTGCACATCGAATTTCTTCTTAAGCAATTCATAGTACGCAGCGCCTTCCGCAGTACTCGTCAATTGTACATACTGCAGCAATGCTTGGCGTGCAAAGTCCTCACTTCTTGTGTCCTGGGGAACAATTTTGTTCACCTTCACAATCGCATAACCTGCATCGCCCATGCTTACACCTTCCCATGCAGGCAAAGCATCGGTTTTCGCCTGGAGTGCCGCGTTCAGTACTTGGCTTGGCATACCTACGGGGTTATCCCGTGCAACCACGACGGCTGGCAACAAGCCTTGCGCCTTAGATGCATCCGCCTTCCACTCTGCCAACTTAGCCTCTCCCGCCTCACGCGCGAGCACTGCAGCTTGCTGCTCCACATACAAAGTCTTCACGCGCTCTGCAACTTCCTCAAATGCAAGTTGCTTGGCAGGCTGGTAGCTCACAACACGACCGGAAACCATTTGGTTCGAGCCGATGTCAATCGCATCTGTATTGCGCTTGTTATCAATGCTGTCAGCGGCAAATAAAGCCTCTAGGAACGCCTCACTCGCCAACACACCTTCAGCACCAGCCTTGGGCTCTCGCGTGACGCCGTCTACCGTCTGCAACTTCAAACCCAACTTCTCAACTGCGGGCTGCAAGCTCTCCGCTTGCTCGTATACCGTATTCGCAAAAACTTCTGCCACCTCAGCAAACTTGCGCTGCGCTTGCTGATCTTTGAGATCATTCACAATTTTTTCACGCACTGACGCAAAGCTGGGAAGCTCAGGCTGCTTCACATCCGTTAACTGGATGATGTGAAAGCCAAACTCAGATTCGACGACGCCACTGATCTCGCCTTTTTGCATTCCAAATGCCGCTTGCTCGAACTCAGGCACCATGGCACCGCGTGCGAAGTATCCCAAGTCACCACCCGATGCCGCAGAGCCTGTGTCTTGCGATTCAGCCTTGGCCACTTCTGCAAAACTTGCGGGATTGGCCTTGACCTTCTCATCAATCGCTTGAGCCTTCGCCTTGGCAGCCTCTCGCTCCTGCGCAGGCATGCTCTTGGGTGCATTCACCAAAATATGGCTGGCACGACGCTCTTCTTGACCACTCGCTAGACGAGAGGCATTTTCTTTGTAGTAAGTCTGCAGATCCGATTCATTCAATTCAATGCCATCACGCACCGTCTTGAGATCAAGCACCACGTACTCGACCTTGGCCTGTTCAGACTGCTGGAATTTCGCCAGATTTGCTTGATAAAACGCTTTCAGATCTTCGTCTTTGACTTGCACCTGAGAGACAAAGTCCTTGGCTAGGAATTGAGCCACTTGGATTTCACGACGCTGCAAAAACGCATCCATCGCCGCATTCGCAACCGCGGGTGTTGCCAACGCGGTATTCATGACATTCCCCAGCACCTGCCCCAAAGACATATCACGACGCAAAGCAGCCTCATAGCCTTCCGGCGTCATGCCTTGCGCAGCCAGCAGCGCCCGGTAACCTTCTGCATCCAGGCTGCCATCAGGCTTGCGCAAACTGGTAATCGCGGGAATTTTCTGCAGCGTACTTGCCAGTGCGGCATCACTGGTCACCAAGTGCATTTTTTTTGCTGCAACCTGCAATACACGATCGCGCACCATGCGCTCTAAAGTGGCGTAACGTGCTTGCGGCGAGTCCAGCAGCTTAGTGTCGATGCCGGGATTTTCTGCACGCAAACGATCACTCTCATAGCGGTGCGCGTTATCCCAATCATTTTGGGTGATGTCTTGCCCGTCTACCCGTGCGACCGTCGGGCTAGAGCCCGAAAAATAGCTCTGGTCGATACCGACAAAAATGAACGAGGGAATGATCAGCAAGAACAACAAGATCATGACGAACTTGGAATGCTTGCGGATTGATTCGAGCATAGTCAATCTTTCTGAGGATGCATAAAAAAAGGCGAACCCTCGCTCGCCTTTTCAATGGAATTGCGTAGCCACTGCAAGTGACCGACGAACCGAATAAGGAAACCTGCAGATTCTACCTGCTCAACTCCTTTACACATCTGCAGATGTTCTAGGGACTGCGCAAGCAACATCACAATGTTATCCAAAAGCCTCTAGCAACAAAAAAGCACCTGGCTTTTTAGCAAGGTGCTTTTTGTGTGATCGAGTGGTGGGTGCTAACGGGGTCGAACCGCTGACCTACGCCTTGTAAGGGCGCCGCTCTACCAACTGAGCTAAGCACCCACTGCAATCTTCTAAACCTGCATCTATTGCAAAGATGCCTCACAGCGAATGGTGGGTGCTAACGGGGTCGAACCGCTGACCTACGCCTTGTAAGGGCGCCGCTCTACCAACTGAGCTAAGCACCCGCTGTGGAATAAAAAAAGCATCTAGATCACTCTATATGCTTTTACAGTGGGAAGTGGTGGGTGCTAACGGGGTCGAACCGCTGACCTACGCCTTGTAAGGGCGCCGCTCTACCAACTGAGCTAAGCACCCCACTGTTAAAACTTTGATTAGTTCAAAGCGTCCTTCAGGGCCTTGCCTGGACGGAACTTAGGCACTTTGGCCGCTTTGATCTTGATGGTGTCGCCAGTGCGGGGGTTGCGACCTGTACGGGCAGCGCGCTTGCCAACTGCAAAAGTACCAAAACCTACCAAGGAAACTGTACCGCCCTTCTTCAGGGTTTTCTTCACTGCGTCGATCGTCGATTCCAGTGCGCGAGCTGCTGCAGCCTTGGAAATATCGGCGTTGTTAGCAATGTGCTCAATCAGTTCAGTCTTATTCACAAGATGCCTCTCGAGAAATGGTTGTTGGAGCGCCTTTGTGACAGATGCCTCTACAGAGGCCTCTACACCAAATGGTGCTTGTCAGCGTTAGGCGAGATTCTAGACAGGTTTCTCAGGCGTTTTGGCAAAAGCTACGATTTTTTTCATGCTTGCGCACGAAGCGATTCATGGCCTTATTCCATGAATGCTCACGCCATGCCTGAGCGAACAGCCACTTTTGTACACGGCCACGCACGTTCAGGCAATAAAAAAGCGCTGAGGGTGTTCCCGCAGCGCTTTTATTGGAGACCGTACAACGTTAGTGCTTGACGCGGCTTCTAATCTCTGGGATTGCTTTTTGCAAGTAGTACACCATGGACCACACCGTCAGCACCGCAGCTGCCCAAATCAGAATTTGGCCCCACAAACGGGTATCAATAGCGCCAAAGAGCACGCCATCAAACAGCAAGAAGGGAATCGCCACCATCTGCACCGTCGTTTTGACTTTGCCAATCATGTGCACTGCCACACTCTTGCTGGCGCCGATTTGCGCCATCCACTCGCGCAGCGCAGAAATAGCAATTTCCCGGCCAATTATGATCAGCGCCACAAATACGTCTGCGCGCTGCAAATGCACCAGCACCAGCAAGGAAGCGCACACCAAAAACTTGTCTGCCACAGGATCCAAGAACGCGCCAAATGAGGAAGTCTGATTCAAGCGCCGTGCCAAAAATCCATCCAGCCAATCCGTGGCTGCAAAAACAATAAACATCAACGCCGCAATCAGATTGCGAGACTCTGGCGCAAATGGCGCATAGAACACTCCAACGATCAGCGGGATCGCGAGAATCCGCGTCCAAGTCATCAGAGTGGGAATGGTGAAGAACATGCCGGCGATTGTGTCACGGCTGAAGCACTTTGGATGCAAGCCACTGCGCGATTCCTGCAAACACTTCGAAGACAACAGCCATGAAGTCAGGCCCTCTTCAATGCAAAGCGCGATAGATATCGTCCGCCAAACTGGCTGAGATGCCTTCGACCGTCATCAAATCTTCCACACTCGCGTTGGCTACGCCGCGCACACCGCCAAAGCGTTGCAGCAAACGCGCACGGCGCTTGGGCCCCACCCCCGGAATATCTTCCAAACTGCTTTGTCCTGTCCGCACTTTGGCGCGCTGGGCACGCATGCCGGTGATGGCAAAACGGTGTGCTTCGTCGCGGATCTGCGCCACCAGCATCAGGGCCGCAGAGTCATGCCCCAGATACACCTTGGGACGACCATCTGCAAACACCAGCTCTTCCAGCCCCACCTTGCGGCCCTCACCCTTTTCCACGCCCACAATGCGCGAGACATCCAGCCCCAGCGCTGCAAACACTTCGCGTGCCATGCTGACTTGGCCTTTTCCGCCATCCACCAACACCAGGTCGGGCAAGCGCGGCGCACCGGGTTCTGGGTCGGCCCCGCCTGCGGCCTGAATGGCATCTGCCACGGGTTTGTAGCGGCGCGTTAACACCTGCCGCATGGCGGCGTAGTCATCACCCGGGGTGATGCCAGTGATGTTGAAGCGCCGATACTCGCTGTTTTGCATTTTGTGGTGGTGAAACACCACACAAGACGCCTGCGTACTCTCTCCCGCCGTGTGCGAGATATCAAAGCATTCAATGCTCAGTTCATCCAGCCGCTCTTGGGGCAAATCCAAAGCCTCCGCCAGCGCACGGGTACGGGCCTGCTGTGACCCCTCTTCTGCCAACAAGCGCGCCAATTGGATGGCCGCGTTTTGCTGCGCCATCTCCAGCCAGATGCGGCGCTGCTCTCGCGGCTGCTGCACCGCCACCACTTTGTAGCCTGCCTGGGCAGACAAGGCTTGCATCAGCTGCACATCCACAGCTTCGCTCACCAGCAAAATGGGCGGTATGGGCACATCAATATAGTGCTGCGCCAAAAAGGCTTCGATCACACGCTCTTCCACCGACTGCGGTGTTTGCACAGCCTCATCTTCCGACTGGTAAACACCCATCGCGTCATCAAGCTGTGAGGGGAAATAAGCCCTGTCGCCCAAATGCCGCCCGCCCCGCACCATGGCCAAGTTCACACACGCCCGCCCACCCTGCACTTTGACCGCCAAGATGTCCACATCCTTGTCCTCTGTGGTTTCAATGGCTTGCTGGTGCAGCACCGTGCTGAGCGCACTCATCTGGTTGCGAATTTCGGCTGCTTTTTCGTACTCCAGCTGCTCGGCGTGCGCCATCATGCGCCGCTCCATGTCTTGCAGCAGCACTTGCGTTTCACCACGCAGCATGGCTTCCGCGTTGCGCACATCGGCGGCATAGGCCTCTGGGCTGATATGGCCCACACAGGGGCCTGAACAGCGCTTGATTTGATAAAGCAAACACGGGCGCGAGCGGTTGGCAAACACCGTGTCTTCGCAGGTGCGCAGCCTGAATACTTTTTGCAGCAGCTGAATGCTTTCTTTCACTGCCCATGCGCTGGGATATGGGCCAAAGTAGCGGTGCTTTTTGTCGGTGCTGCCACGGTAGTAAGCAATACGCGGAAAGCATTGGTTGGCCGGACTGTGCACATCGCCATCGTGGGCGGAGGTGCCCGTCAGCTTTAGGTATGGGTAGCTTTTGTCATCCCTGAACAGAATGTTGTACTTGGGGTGCTGCGTTTTGATGAGGTTGTTTTCCAGCAGCAGCGCCTCGGCTTCGGAGCGCACCACCGTGGTCTCCAGCTTGGCGATTTTGCTGACCATGTGACCAATGCGTGTGCCGCCATGGTCTTTCTGGAAATAGCTGCTCACGCGGCGCTTGAGGTTGCGCGCTTTGCCCACATACAGCAGTTGATCGGCAGCATCAAAGTAGCGGTACACACCAGGCAACGATGGCAGCGCCGCTACTTGGTTCAAAATTTCAGGAGAGTGCTCAGCAATCGACATGCCCGCATTGTGGCGGTTTGCACATACCCCGCCTAGCGGGCCCGGGATCTTTTCAAAATAAATAGCTGCCAGCGCTTTCCAGATATGCCTTAGCGGCCAATTTCGATCGAAACAAGCCAATCACACACTACGCTGCACAGCACCGCTGCAGCGCTACCATCACCGCCTCACTGCTTGCGCCCTCGCGCACTGAATCACCGCCATGCCTGACTGCCTCGCCGCCCCCCAGCACCGCCCCCAATGGGATATTTTTTGCCAAGTGATCGACAACTTTGGCGATATTGGTGTGTGCTGGCGGCTGGCAGCAGAGTTGGGCGCGCGGGGTGTGCAAGTCACGCTACGGATTGACGATGCATCGGCTTTGGCTTGGATGGCGCCGCAAGGCGCACCCAACGTGCGCGTCTGCAGTTATGACGCGGTTTACGCCGCGCCCCCCGACGTGGTCATTGAAGCATTTGGCTGCGAGGCCCCGGCACCTTATTTACACGCTCTGGCGCAGCGCCATGTGCAATGCCAGCAAGCCCAGCAGCCCCTGCCCGTGCTGATCAATCTGGAATACCTGTCTGCCGAAGATTATGTGGAGCGCTGCCACCGCCTACCTTCGCGCATCATGGCGGGCCCGGCGGCGGGCATGACGCGCTGGTTTTTCTACCCCGGCTTTACCGAGCACACGGGCGGCTTGCTGCGCGAGCAAGCATTGGCACAGCGCCAGTCGCAGTTTGACCGCACCGCATGGCGCACAGCGCACGGCATTCAGGCGCAGGACTGCGCCATCTCGCTGTTTTGCTATGAACCTACCGCGCTGCCGCAGTTGCTGCAGCAAATCAGCGCGCCAGCGCCAGACTGGCACCCCGCGCTGATCGTGACACCTGGCCGCGCCACAGTGGCGGTGCAATCCAACGCCTGGGCCGCACAAGTAGCGCCTATCTACTTACCCACCCGCAGCCAGCCCGAGTTTGACGAAATGCTCTGGGCCTGCGATCTCAACTTGGTGCGCGGTGAAGACTCCTTGTTGCGCGCCCTGTGGGCCGGCCAGCCTTTTGTGTGGCACATCTACCCCCAGCACGACAACGCCCACCACGCCAAGCTCGATGCTTTCTTGGATTGGCTGCAAGCGCCCGCCAGCTTGCGCGCCTTTCACCATGCGTGGAATAGCATGGCAGATGCTGCCACCCTCCCGGCCATCACCCCTGCGTTATTGCAGGAATGGCGCGACTGCACCCTGCAAGCGCGCGCTAATTTGCTGGCGCAAAGCGACCTCATTGCACAACTGCAACCGTTTGCGGCGGAAAAAAGCTAAAATCTCCCCTTTTGCCGCTTTGAAGGCTCTGCGCGCAGCGCGTAGACCCGACCTCTGAGCGGCTCCCGCCGCGGAACATGCGGCAGGCCCTACGCTTTTAGCGCCATGCTTGCCTGCCGTGTTGAGCGGCTTTACCCAACCAGCTAAGCAAGCTATGAAAATCGCTCAAGAAATCCGCGCAGGCAATGTGATCATGTTCGGCAAGGACCCCATGATTGTCCTGAAGACCGAATACGCCCGTGGCGGCCGTGGCGCTGCCACTGTGCGCATGAAGCTGAAGTCCCTGATCGGTAACTTCGGCACAGAAAACGTGTTCAAGGCCGACGACAAGATCGACAACGTGATCTTGGACAAGAAGGAATGCACCTACTCCTACTTTGCTGACCCCATGTACGTGTGGATGGACGAAGAGTTCAACCAGTACGAAGTGGAAGCCACCAACATGGGTGACACCATCAACTACCTGGAAGACGGCATGGTGGCTGAAGTGGTGTTCTACGACGGCAAGGCCATCTCCTGCGAGCTGCCCACCACCATCGTGCGCGAAATCACTTGGACAGAACCCGCCGTCAAGGGCGACACATCGGGCAAGGTGCTCAAGCCTGCCAAGATTGCTACAGGTTTCGAAGTGGCTGTGCCTTTGTTCGTGGACCAAGGCGACAAGATCGAAATCGACACCCGCACCGGCGAATACCGCAAGCGCGTGTAATGCAGCGGCAGCGCAAACGCTGCTGCCATGCGATTGCATCGCACACACGAAAAAGGCTTCCTTCGGGAAGCCTTTTTTTGTTGCCCATCTTTATGAAAACCATAGCTACTGGCGCCTATTAAATAAGCACTTCAGTGCATAAAACCCTTGAAAGCACCGCACAACCAGCGCCAACCGCTCTATTTTCTATATTTCAGCCGCCCACCTGATTGGCACACTTTCTGCACTCCAACCGTCATCGCGACACAGGTTGCACCAAATAGGCAACAGGTAAACCCCAATATCTGATTGGGTTGCACCTTTCTAGAATCGCGCCACTTTTCTCAATGTGCACAGGTTCTTCTTCAGGGAGTTCGGCGGTTATGGCGACAACAACCATAGGCATCAAGGTGGATGAGTTGATGCGAGACAGACTCAAAGCTGCAGCACAGCAATTGGGCTGCACTCCCCACTGGCTGCACAAACAAGCCCTGCACAGCTACCTGGAAGCCATTGAGCAAGGCAAGCCCCTGCCTGAGTTGCAATACCTGGGTACAACCGCTCTGAGCGACACGGTAGAACCCGAGGCATTGACCGACCAACCTCTGCCTTACGCACCGTTTTACGCACTTGCGCAAGATGTACAACCCCAAAGCGTGCTGCGCGCCGCCATCACCGCCGCTTACCGCCGCCCCGAAACTGAATGCCTGCCGCTGCTGATCGCGCCGGCCACCAGCACCCACCCCCAGGGTGTACAAACCTTGGCCACGCGCTTGGTACAAGCCCTGCGCGACAAACGCCACAAAAAAACTTCCGGGGTTGAGGCGCTGGTGCAGGAGTATTCGCTGTCCAGCCAGGAGGGCGTGGCGCTGATGTGCTTGGCCGAGGCCCTGCTGCGCATTCCTGACCGTGCCACGCGCGATGCTTTGATCCGCGACAAAGTCAGCAAAGGCGACTGGAAGTCGCACACCGACTCACCCTCCCTGTTCGTCAACGCTGCCACCTGGGGCTTGATGATTACCGGCAAGCTGGTCAGTGTGCACAGTGAGCAAAAGCTGAGCAGCGCCCTCACACGCATCATTGCCAAAGGGGGCGAGCCACTGATTCGGCAAGGCGTTAACACCGCCATGCGCATGATGGGCGAGCAGTTCGTCACCGGCCAGACCATTGGCGCGGCGCTGGCCAACAGCCGCAAACTGGAGGAAAAAGGTTTCCGCTACTCCTACGACATGCTGGGCGAAGCGGCCACCACCGAGGAAGATGCGCTGCGCTACCTGCAGTCGTACGAGCAGGCCATCCACGCCATCGGCCAGGCCTCGCAAGGGCGCGGCATCTACGAAGGCCCGGGCATCTCCATCAAGCTGTCGGCCCTGCACCCGCGCTACAGCCGCGCCCAGCGCGAACGCGTGATGGGTGAGTTGTACCCGCGCCTACTCAAGCTGGCCGAGTTGGCCCGCCAGTACGACATTGGCCTGAACATTGACGCCGAAGAGGCCGACCGGCTGGAAATTTCGCTGGATTTGCTGGAGCAGCTGTGTTTTGCCCCCTCGCTGGCTGGCTGGAACGGCATTGGCTTTGTGGTGCAGGCCTACCAGCGCCGCGCCTTCTTTGTGCTGGACTGGATCATTGATCTGGCCCGCCGCAGCAAGCACCGCCTGATGGTGCGCCTGGTCAAAGGCGCCTACTGGGACAGCGAAATCAAGCGCGCGCAAGTCGACGGGCTAGAAGATTTTCCGGTCTTCACCCGCAAGGTGCATACCGATGTGTCCTACCTCGCCTGCGCCCGCAAACTGCTGGGCGCGCCCGAAGCCATATTTCCGCAATTTGCCACCCACAACGCGCAGACGCTGGCCAGCATCTACCACATGGCGGGCAACAACTACTACCGCGGCCAGTACGAGTTTCAATGCCTGCACGGCATGGGCGAAGGCCTGTACGAAGAAGTGGTGGGCGATACGACCGCTGGCAAACTGGCGCGGCCCTGCCGCATTTATGCCCCCGTCGGCACGCACGAAACTTTGCTGGCCTATCTGGTGCGCCGCCTGCTGGAAAACGGCGCCAACAGCTCGTTTGTGCACCAGATTGGCGATGAGAGCGTAGACATTGCACAGCTGGTGACCGACCCGGTCACTGCCGCCCAGGCGCTGGAGCCACTGGGGCGCCCCCATGAGCGCATTCCACAGCCTACCCACCTGTATGCCGCGCAAGCGCGCCGCAACTCCGCCGGCCTGGATTTGAGCAACGAGCACCGGCTGGCCTCGCTGTCAGCGGCATTGCTGAGCAGCGTGACACCGCTGACCGCACAAGCGGCCAACAGCGAGCCATGCAACGTCCACCGCGTCCTCAACCCTGCGCACACCCAAGACGTGCTGGGCGAAGTGCACATGGCTGGCCCGGCAGAAGTTGCACGCGCACTGCAGCAGGCCCAGCACGCCGCCCCCATTTGGCAAGCCACTCCCGTGAATGCGCGTGCACAGGCCTTGCTGCAGGCTGCAGACATCTTGCAAGCCCATCTCCAGCCTCTCATGGGACTGCTGTGCCGGGAGGCAGGAAAAACCTTGCCCAATGCCATCGCGGAAGTGCGCGAAGCCATCGACTTTCTGCGCTACTACGCCCAGCAGGCCGAGCAGTATTTGAACAATGACAGCCACCGCCCCTTGGGCGTGGTGGTGTGCATCAGCCCGTGGAATTTTCCATTGGCCATTTTCTGCGGCCAGATTGCTGCGGCACTGGCGGCAGGCAATGTGGTGATTGCCAAACCCGCAGAGCAAACCAATTTGATAGCTGCACAGGCAGTCTCCATGCTGCACCAAGCCGGAATTCCCATACATGCGCTGCAACTGCTGCCCGGCGATGGTGAAACCGTGGGCGATGCACTGGTCAGCCACCCTGCCACCGATGCGGTGGTATTTACCGGCTCTCACCCTGTCGCGCAACACATTCACCGTCGCCTGTCCCAGCGTTTGGGCAGCCACGGCAAACCGGTGCCACTGCTTGCCGAGACCGGCGGCATCAACGCCATGGTGGTGGACTCCTCTGCACTGTCTGAACAGGTGGTGGGCGATGTGCTGATGTCGGCTTACGACTCAGCAGGCCAGCGCTGCTCGGCACTGCGGCTGCTGTGCCTGCAAGAAGACAGTGCCGACCACGTGCTGCACATGCTGCGCGGCGCCATGCAAGAGCTGCGCGTGGGCAACCCCGACCAGCTGGCCACCGATGTGGGCCCGGTGATTGATGCACAGGCTAAGGCCGATATCGACAACTATATCGAAAGCATGCGCCGCCAGGGCCACAAAGTTACCCAACTGGAGCTGCCTGCCGAATGCCGCCACGGCCACTTCGTGCCCCCTACGCTCATCGAAGTGGACAGCGTGCAGGATCTGAGCCGCGAGGTGTTTGGCCCCGTGCTGCACGTGCTGCGCTACGCCCGCAAAGATATGGATGCCCTGCTGCAAGCCATCAACCACCTGGGCTTTGGTTTGACCTTTGGCGTTCATACCCGCCTGGATGAAACCGTGGCCCATGTCTCACAGCATATTCACGCGGGCAATATTTATGTCAACCGCAACGTGGTGGGCGCCGTGGTGGGCGTGCAGCCTTTTGGTGGTGAAGGGTTGTCAGGCACTGGCCCCAAAGCGGGTGGGCCGCTGTATTTATTCCGCCTGCTGTCCCAAGCACCGGCTTTGGAGCAGTTGTCTATCCCCAGCGCACGCGGCACCCAGGCTTTGCCCGTGTCCGCGGGCCAGCAAGTGCTGCTGGATGGCCCCACCGGTGAAACCAACCAATACGGCTTGCAGCCACGGGGCTTGGTCTGGGGCATTCCCAGCACGCCAGAAGGCCTGCAAGCCCAGTGGCAAGCGTGCCAAGCCACAGGCAATACCTTGCTCCTGCAAGACAGCCCCGCCTTGCGAGCGCTGGTTGCCCAGTGGCAGCAGCAAGTGCCTGCCGCCCAGAGCGCTGCCTTGCAATGGGCCACCGAGATGGAGCTGGCACAACTGCCCCTGCAAGCGGCCTTGGCAGAAAGCGATACCGATGCGCTCTTGCATTTACAGCAGCAACTCAGCACCCGATCTGGCCCTCTACTGCTGGTGCAGGGTTTGACCACCGAAGAAATTCGCCACGGTGAGCGTTACCGACAGGAACGTTTATTGCGAGAGATCAGCATCAGCACCAACACCACAGCAGCCGGCGGCAACGCCAGCTTGATGATGGTGGGTTAGTCCCATTCCCTTCAGCCCTAGGCCTTTTTACAGTCCTGTTTTTCTCTGACCACTAAGGAGCAACGTCGCATGAAAAAATCTCCATCCTTCAAGACCGTGACCAGCACTTTGGCACTCGCTTGCGCCTTTGGCGGCCTGATGAGTGCAGCCCACGCAGAAACCACAGTGCGCCTGGGCTTTGCCGCCCCGCTGACAGGCCCCCAGGCCCACTACGGTGAAGACATGCGCAATGGTTTGACGCTGGCACTGGAAGAAGCCAACGCCAAGGGCATCAAACTGGATGGAGACAAAGCCAAGTTTGTCCTGGTATCCAAGGACGACCAGGCCGACCCACGCACCGCGGTGCAAGTGGCGCAGCAAATTGCAGACGCCAAGGTCCATGGCATGCTGGGGCACTTCAACTCTGGCACCACCATTCCCGCCTCGCGCGTGTACAACGATGCAGGCATTCCACAAATCGCCATGGCCACCTCGCCGGAATACACCCTGCAAGGCTATGACACCACGTTTCGCATGATGACCAGCGACACCCAGCAAGGTGCTGCCGTGGGTGTCTTCATGGTCAAGGATCTGAACGCGAAAAAAGTGGCCGTGATTGACGACCGCACCGCCTACGGCCAAGGCTTGGCAGACCAAGTGATTGCCGCCGTCAAACGCGCGGGGGGCACCGTGGTAGCACGCGAATACACCACCGACAAGGCCAGCGACTTCACCGCCATCCTGACCAGCATCAAAGCCAAGGGTGCAGAGGCCATTTTCTTTGGCGGTCTGGATGCGCAGTCCGGCCCCATGCGCCGCCAGATGCAAACGCTGGGCATCACCCAGCCGCTGGTTTCCGGCGAGATGACCCGCAGCGACACCTTTTTGAAGCTGGCGGGCGAAGCCGCCAATGGCACTTATGCCTCTTTGGCGGGCGTGCCCCTGAAGACCATGGCCCAAGGTGAAAAGTTCGCTGCCGCGTACAAAGCCCGCTTTAAGGTAGAGCCCGGTGTATACGCACCCTACGCTTATGACGGCGCTTGGAACATGGTCACCGCCATGGAACAAGCAGGCTCAGCCAAAGCCGATAAATACCTGCCCAAGCTGGCTGCGTTGAAGCGCAGTGGTGCCACCAGCGCCAACATTGCCTACGACAAGAATGGCGACCTGAACGAAGTGGCCGTGACCATCTACACCGTCAAGGGCGGCAAGTGGCAAGAGGTCAAGACCATCGTGGATTCGGCCAAGTAAGCGCCATGCATGCTGCTGTGCCACAGGGTGGCAGGGCAGCATGCTCTCCGGCCAAGCAGCACTGCTGCTGACCTCGGTCTTGCGTCACAGCAAGGCCATTTTTTCCGACTGACCACGCCCAAGGCGCGCCCGTCATGGATATTTTTGTACAACAAATCATCAACGGCCTGACGGCGGGCAGCGTGTACGCGCTGGTTGCCTTGGGCTACACCATGGTCTACGGCATCATCGGCCTGATCAACTTCGCCCACGGCGATGTGGTCATGGTCGGCGCCATGACTGCCACCAGCATCGTGCTGGCATTGGTGGGCCACTATGGTGACGTTTCCGTCTTTGTCGCTCTGGGTGCCGCACTGCTGGTTTCTATTCCGGTGTGCATGGCCTTGGGCTGGACGGCAGAGCGCATCGCCTACCGCCCGCTGCGCCGTGCCCCACGGCTGGCGGCACTGATTACCGCGATTGGCGTTTCCATCATCATTCAGAACCTGGCCATGATGTACTGGGGCCGCAACTACCTGAATTTCCCGCACATTATTGAGCCCACCGTCTTCCAGATCGGCGATGCGCGTTTGAGCATGCTGCAAATCGCCATCATGCTGGGCTCGGCCCTGATCATGGTGGCCTTGCTGCTGCTGGTACACAAGACCCGCTTGGGCATGGCCATGCGTGCCACAGCCCAAAACCGTGAAGTGGCAGGGCTGATGGGCGTGAATATCAACACCGTCATCTCCGCAGCCTTTCTGATTGGCTCAGCCCTGGCCGCGATTGCGGGGGTGATGATCACCAGCTACTACGGCGTGGCGCAATACACCATGGGCTTTATGCTGGGCCTCAAAGCCTTCACTGCCGCCGTGCTGGGCGGCATTGGCAACCTGGGCGGTGCCATGTTGGGCGGCCTGCTGCTGGGCCTGATAGAGGCCCTGGGGTCTGGCTATGTGGGCAACCTCACCAATGGCGTGTTTGGCAGCCACTACCAGGACGTATTCAGCTTCATCGTGCTGGTGGTTGTGCTGATCTTCCGCCCCTCAGGCCTCTTGGGTGAACGTTCAGGAGACCGCGCATGAGCCGCACTGCAACTGCTTCTGCCCCACACACACCCACCAAAGTCTGGCTGGGCGCTTTTGCCATCGGTGCGGTGCTGCTGGCACTGCCGTTTGTGCTGGGTGCTACCGCTGGGCAAGGCTGGATTCGCATCCTCAACTTCGCCCTGCTGTATGTGATGCTGGCACTGGGCCTGAACATTGTGGTGGGTTTTGCCGGCCTGCTCGATCTGGGCTACATCGCTTTTTATGCCGTGGGCGCCTATACGTGGGCGTTGCTGGCTTCGCCGCATTTTGATTTGCACCTGCCTTTTTGGCTGGTACTGCCCATTGGTGTTGCCTTGGCCGCTATGGCAGGCATAGCACTGGGCTTTCCGGTGCTCAAGCTGCGCGGTGACTATCTGGCCATCGTCACACTGGGGTTTGGCGAAATCATTCGCATCTTCATGAACAACCTGGATGCCCCGGTGAATATCACCAATGGCCCGCAAGGCATCAACCGCATTGACACCGTGAAAATCGGCGACTGGGCACTGGGCAAGCCGGAAACCATTTTGGATTTCCGCATCACGGGGCCAGAAAAGTACTACTACCTGCTCATGGTGATTGTCATTGCCATCATCTTCATCTGCATTCGCCTGCAGAACTCGCGCGTTGGCCGCGCCTGGGAGGCCGTGCGTGAAGACGAAGTGGCCGCCAAGGCCATGGGCATCAACACCCGCAACATCAAACTCATGGCCTTTGGCATGGGCGCCAGTTTTGGCGGTGTGGCAGGCTGCTTGTTTGCCTCGATGCAAGGCTTTGTCAGCCCCGAGAGTTTTGGCCTGAGCGAATCGATTGCCATTTTGTGCATGGTGGTGCTGGGCGGCATGGGGCATGTGCCCGGCGTGGTGGCTGGCGCCCTGCTGCTGTCGATCTTTCCAGAGGTGCTGCGCAATGTGGTGGTGCCGATTCAGCAAACCCTGTTTGGTGATGTGATCGTTGACCCCGACGCCATCCGCATGCTGCTGTTTGGCATTGGGCTGGTTGCGGTGATGATTTTCCGCCCCGAAGGCCTGTGGCCCTCCAAGGTGCGCAAACGCGAACTCCACCAAAGCAAGGAGCCACAAGCATGAGCGCCCGCCTCTCCACCTCAACCGCACGCGAGCCACTGCTGATTGCCCAGGGACTGAGCAAACGCTTTGGCGGCCTGCAAGCACTCAAAGATGTGAGCTTTGAGATTCGCAAGGGCGAAATCTTCGGTTTGATTGGCCCCAACGGTGCTGGCAAGACCACGCTGTTCAACGTGATGACGGCGCTCTACATCCCTGAGTCGGGCAGTTGCCTGTTCAACGGCGTGGAGCTCACCAAGCTCAAGCCCTACCAAATTGCCGAGCAAGGGCTGGCACGTACTTTCCAAAATATTCGCCTGTTCGCTGCGCTCACTGCGCTGGAGAACGTGATGATTGGCCAGCATCTGCGCACCAAGGCGGGGCTATGGGGTGCCATGGTGCGCAACAAAGCCACCCGTGAGGAAGAGGCCCGCACGCAAGCGCGGGCACTGGAGTTGCTGGAGTACGTAGGGATTGCCCATGTGGCCAATGAAGTGGCGTCCTCGCTGTCGTACGGCGACCAGCGCCGCCTGGAAATTGCCCGCGCCCTGGCCACTGGCCCTTCGCTGCTGGCCCTTGATGAGCCTGCCGCAGGCATGAACCCGTCCGAAACCGTGGTGCTGCGCGCACTGATTGAAAAAATCCGTGACGACGGCATCACCGTGCTGTTGATTGAACACGACATGAAGCTGGTCATGAATATGTGTGACCGCGTGCTGGTGCTGGAGTATGGCCAAGTGCTGTCGTACGGCCTGCCGCACGACGTGCAGCACGACCCCCGTGTGATTGAGGCGTATCTGGGCAAGGGAGCAGCGCAAGATCCGCTGCTGCACCCTCAAGCTGCAACACCCCACCAAGAAGAGAAGCGCCATGACTGAAGCACAGGCTTCCCCCCCCATGCTAGATATCCGCGGCGTGGATGTCGCTTACGGCGGCATACGCGCAGTGCGGCAGTTGAATTTGCACGTCAACGCCGGCGAATTGGTCGCCCTGATTGGTGCCAACGGCGCTGGCAAAAGCACCACCTTGCGCGCCATTTGCGGCTTGGTGCCGCTGGCTGCAGGCAGCATTCACTACCAAGGCCAGAGTTTGGCTGGGCAACCCGTGCATGCCATGGTGCGACAGGGTTTGGTGATGGTGCCCGAAGGCCGGGGCATTTTTCCGCAGCTGACGATTGAAGAGAACCTGCACATGGGCGCCTACAGCCGTGCAGACAAAGCCGCCATCGCACAAGAGTTGGATCAGGTGTACGCCCGCTTTCCACGCCTGGCCGAACGCCGCAAGCAAACCGCCGGCACCTTGTCCGGGGGGGAGCAGCAAATGCTGGCCATGGGCCGCGCCATTTTGTCCAAGCCGCAACTGCTGCTGCTCGATGAGCCCACCATGGGCTTGGCACCTATCATGGTGGACAAAATCTTTGAAGTGATCCAAGACATCTCCAGCCAAGGCGTCACCATTTTGCTGATTGAGCAAAACGCCCGCCTGGCCCTGGAAGTGAGCCAGCGCGGCTACGTGCTGGAATCTGGAGAACTCACCCTGGAAGGCCCAGGCCACAACCTGCTGCACGACCCCAAGGTGCGCGCCGCCTATCTGGGCGAATAACAGCTGGGCCCATAACTCCCCCCAAGGCTTCCATGTGAAGCCTTTTTATTTTGATAGCAGCCAGCGCTTGCTCATTAAGCATTTCGGTGGTGTAGAGCACTTCAACTCCCCTGCCTGCATTTTTGGTACTACTTGGCACAACAGCGAACGTGACTGTATGCACCGCCCTAAATGCCAACGACCTTTGCCCCATGCATTGACCCACCGTATGGTTGTTTGCCGTGTTTTGCAGGGCTGACATGACTACACCAGAACGCCCCGGAATTCAGGGCTACCCTTACAGTGATTTACAGCGCCAAAATGCTATCCAGCGCAAGCACAGCAAGCACCACACGCTACAACAATAAAAGCAATTAGCGCAGCAGCTTGCGAATCTGGAACGCTGCATATATTTGCAGCGCCCCATAAATCAAAGCGCCCGCACCAATCCAGATTACGGCCACCAGCAACCCAGCCAGGGGCATGGCCAGCATGCAGCCACCCAGCACCACGGCCAGCAGACCACTCAAGATCAGGGTCCATTCGTTGTCAATCGCTTTACGCACCCGGATCGCCATCGTGATGCGCACCACACCCGCAATGATGAACCACACCGCCATCACCATGACAAAAGACGCCGCCATAGACACCGGATTCACCACCGCCAACACCCCAAAGAGCACAGAGACCAGGCCATAAACCCACATCCAGCCTTTGGGCATAGGTACATCCTTCTTGAACGTCGCCAGCAGGGTCACCACCCCCTCCGCAATGGCCAGCACACCAATCGCCCAGGTCATGCCAGCGCTGGCTCCGATCGGATTAAAAATGGCCATGAGGCCAAACGCGCTGGACAAGATGCCAAACAGCAAGATGACCCACCAAGTGCGTCCGAGCGCACTGGAAAACGCGCCAGTTTGAGCATTCGCATCGGCCATACAGCACCTCCAATCTGATGAAAATGCTTTCAGTATGGCAACACGCTGGAGCGCATGCAATCTTGCACAAGGTACAGAAAGGCGTTGGACCTACCAGCCAACCCACCGCACCAAAGGCGCCCCACTGCACCCTGCGCTTGCACACGGGCATAAAAAAGGCTTCGAAAAAATCGAAGCCTTTTTGAGGAGCTACCAGCGCTTAAGAAGCATAGGTTTCAACAACAAATGCAAATGAAACCCTTGGCAAGCAAGCGCCACAAGCTCTCTTTTTAGTAGTTAAACGGGAATTCCTACCAAATCGTGGCCCTGCGCAGCCAAGATACGCACGGAGATCAAATCCCCCGTCTTGTAGGTCTTGCTGGCTTTCTCGGGTGGCTGAATGTGCACCACACCATCAATCTCAGGGGCATCGGCATAGGCACGGCCCACACCGCCCTTTTTACCCAGGCCCACGGCCTTGTCCACGATCACCTTCATCACCTGGCCCACGCGGCGCTGCAAGCGTTGGGCGGAGACTTCCTCGGCCACTTCCATGAAGCGTGCACGGCGTGCTTCACGCACTTCTACGGGCAGCATGCCGGGCAGCTCGTTGGCCGTAGCGCCTTCCACGGGGCTGTAGGCAAAGCAGCCTGCACGGTCGATTTCGGCTTCGCGGATGAAGTCCAGCAGGTGCTCAAACTCTTCTTCGGTCTCACCGGGAAAACCTGCGATGAAGGTGGAGCGGATCACGAGTTCTGGGCAAATCTTGCGCCATTCGCGGATGCGGTCGAGGTTCTTCTCGCCGGATGCGGGGCGCTTCATGCGCTTGAGCACATCGGGGTGGCTGTGCTGCAGCGGCACGTCAAGGTAAGGCAGTATCTTGCCTTCGGCCATCAGCGGCAGCACGGCATCTACCGTCGGATAGGGGTACACATAGTGCAAACGCACCCATGCACCATGTTGTTGCGCCAGCTTGCCCAACTCGTCCGCCAACTCCAGCATACGGGTCTTGACGGGTTTGCCATCCCAAAAACCGGTGCGGTACTTCACGTCCACGCCGTAGGCCGAGGTGTCCTGGCTGATCACCAGCAACTCTTTGACGCCACCTTCAAACAGCGCCTTGGCTTCTTTGAGCACATCGCCAATCGGGCGCGAGACCAGATCCCCACGCATGCTGGGGATGATGCAGAAAGTGCAGCGGTGGTTGCAGCCTTCCGAAATCTTCAAGTAAGCGTAGTGCTTGGGCGTGAGCTTGACCCCGGCCTCACCAAAACTGCCAGGCACCAGATCCACAAACGGATCATGGGGCTTGGGCAAATGGGTGTGCACCGCATCCATCACTTCTTGCGTCGCGTGCGGGCCGGTCACTGCCAGCACGCTGGGATGCACTTCGGCCACCATCGTGGCGCCGCCTTCTTTACCGGCTTTGGCACCCAGGCAACCGGTCACGATCACCTTGCCATTGGCGGCCAGCGCCTCGCCAATCGTGTCCAAGCTCTCTCTGACGGCATCATCAATGAAACCGCAGGTGTTAACGATCACCAGATCCGCACCTTCAAAGGTCTTGGAGGTCTGGTAGCCTTCTGCGCTCAATTGCGTGAGGATGAGTTCGGAGTCAGTCAGTGCCTTGGGGCAGCCCAAAGACACAAAGCCCACCTTAGGGGCGCTGTTTTCGGTTGTCATTGTGTGAATGCGTGTGTGGGGGGCGGCGCTTTACAGCGCGGTGGCTGCAAGTGGCAGCGCAGCAATGGCGTGAATTTTAGCCAGCCTGCTCTTTTCATGCCCAAAGCTGTCCCCATAGCCCAGCAGGAATGCATGCAGCCATGAAAAACGGGCCCACAGGCCCGTGCTAGTTTGCGCAAATGCGGCTCAGCGCTTGATGCCAAACATGCCCATCATTTGCTCGGTTTGCTTTTGCAGCTGCTCTTGCATTTTTTGCATTTGCTCAGCGTAGGCTGCAGGCATCAACGGATTGGGCATTTGCATCATCTTGGCCCAGGCATCCACACCGCCTTGCTCCGCCATCTTGGCTTGAAAATCGGTGAATATTTGTACGTTCTTTTCAATGAAGCTGCCCATGTGGCCCTGCATCGTGTGGCCGTAGAAGCGAATGATGTTGGCCAGCATGGCCTCGGTGAACATCGGCGCTCCGCCTGCCTCTTCTTCCAAAATGATCTGCAGAAAAATGGAGCGGGTCAGGTCATCACCGGTCTTGGCATCCTTGACCACAATGTTTTCACGCTCCATCACCAGTTGCTTGACCTCGGACAGCGTGATGTAAGTGGACGTGGCCGTGTCATAGAGGCGGCGATTGGGATATTTTTTGATGACGCGCTGGTCGCTGGTCGTTGTAGACGATGTAGGTTCTTGTGCGGTCATCGGTAAATTCTCGTGGCGGTATCAATGATGGTGAGGACAAATATGGAGCAGCCATTGTAGGAAAGGCTTTTCTTGCCGCACTGCAGCACTAACCCTAGCCAAATCGCCATCACCATATAAAAATAAGAGCTTACAGCGCTTATCCAGCGCTGCATTTCAGCACTTTTCATACTTTCTCACAAGTGTGGTGATAGACAAGCCATCTATCTGGCGCACAGACAAGTAAGTGCTGTGTGCCATCCGCGCATAAGCGCTAGCCTTAGAAGGTTAGAAGTTCTCACCATGGCTTTGCGTAGCGCAAACATCTGGCACTTCCTCAAGCACTTACGCCCAGTATTGCAACGCAGGCTACAGCACACATTGTGAAGCGGGCGAGCACCTACCACCGACGGCCTATTTGGTGAACCCAGCTTGCGCCATGCACAGCCAATCAGGCATGCTGTGACACAGCCACACCCACTACCAGCATCGCCAGCGGGTTTGCGAACAACGCGCCCGCAGAGAAATGGCGGAAATTAGGTACGTACCGCAGCGGTTTCAGGGCATTCGCAGAACTATTCGAGACTGAACTACATACCTGCCCACGCAAGACCAGCCTTGGTCTTGGTCTTCTATTTATGCGCTCCCCGCATCATTCAGTGCATGCGCGGCAGCAGCGGCCTGCGTAAAGTGCAGCGCCACTTCCAAGCCATGCGCCATGCCTGCCGGGGGGGAGGTAAACACCAGCTGCGCGCCATGCTTTTCCGCGATGGTTGTCACAATCGACATCCCCAAGCCATAGCCAATATGCTGCCTGTCCATGCGCACATGCCGCTGCTGAATCATTTGAATTTGCGCCGGTGTTAAACCCGCGCCACTGTCACGCACTATCACAGCGGCATCTGGCTCGGCCTGCACCTCCAGAACCACCGCGCCTGTGCTGTGGCGCAAGGCGTTATCAATCAAATTGCGCAGCACAATCGCCAAGCTATCGATATCGCCCCACACCCATACAGCATCGTGCGCAAGGGGTGTAATGCAATCCAAGCGCTTTTGGGCATGGCTTTGCTGCCAGAACTCCTGCGCAACCTGCTCCGCCAATTGCACCAAGTTCACCTGGGCGAAATGTGCCTGATCGCCGCCTTCCGCGCGCGAAAGCTGCAACAAGCGTTCTGTGCGATGACTCAAAACTTCCAGCGAATGCAAAGCGGCACGCACTTCTTCCAAAGGTACCGCCAGAGCTTGTGAGCCAGACCGTTGCACAGCACCTTGCATTGCTTTGTCGACCGCGGTCTGCAGACGTAAGCGCACTTCTGCCAGCGGCGTGCGCAACTCATGGGCCGCATTGGCAGCCAGCGAACGCTCTACCTTCAAGGCCTCACTCAGGCGCTCCAGCAGTTGATTCACGTCATCGCCCACCATCCGCAACTCCAGCGGCATTCCTTCCACGGACAGCGGTTGCAAGTTACTGCCACTGCGCGCCGCAATCTGTCGTTGCAGCACGCCGACAGAGCGCAGCTCTCGGCGCGCCACCGTCGTGACCAGCCAGGTCATCACTGGCAGCATCACCAGCAGCACTAGGCTCAACCCAATGACCGTGCGTTGGCTGGCCTCCTTGCGCTCCTCCAAAGGATCCGCCAGCTGCAGCCAGACACCGTACTCTGCGTCGTACAGGCTAAACACGCGGAAGTCTTGGGCGTCAAAAAAACCCGGGTGCAGCGGCACCGCAAAAGGCGACGCAGGCGTTGCCTTGGTACGCACCAGTACCTGCCCTGTGCTGCTGCGCAACTGCAGCAAAAGTGGCTCCGAATGGTTGGAGCCGGGCAGCTCCCCCATCACCTGGGGATCACCTGCAGCCACTTCCGCCAATGCAGCCTGAATGCTCAAATGAGGCCGGGTAATTTGCAGCTCTAAAAGCGCTGGATACAGCTGGCGATGTGCACTCTCCACCAGTTCCACATCAAAATTTTCTTGAATCTGGCTGTCCACAAACCACGCCACCAAGGCGGTGCTCAGCAGCCAAATCGCGAGCACAGACATGGTGAGCGCGCGCCCCAGACGTCGCACCAAACTTTGTTGCGTCAGCGCAGTACTTTTCATCGAGCGACCAAACGATAGCCTGTGCCGCGCACCGTCTCAATCAAGGAGCTGCCCAGTTTGCGCCGCAAACGGCTGATGAACACTTCCAGCGTATTGCTGTCGCTGCTGTCATCCCACTGGTACAGGGCTTCTTGCAGGCGCTCTCGGGTAAAAACCTGCTCGGGGCGGCTCGCCAAAACGCGCAGCAAGGCCCACTCCTTGGGTGTCAGCACCACAGGCACCAGGTCTTTGCGCACAGATTCTCGGGCCAGATCAATCGCAACCCCGCCACTTCGCAAGACCGAACTGATTTGCGCGCCGCGACGCCGCTCTATCGCCCGCAGGCGTGCCAGCAACTCTTCGGGGTCGTAGGGTTTGACCAAGTAGTCATCTGCGCCCGCATCCAAGCCGCGGATGCGGTCACTGACCTGATCGCGCGCTGTGACCACAATCACCGTGGGGCGCTCATCCGCATTGAATATGTTGCTATTCAAATGAGGTAACAACCCGAGGCCTTCACCATCGGGCAAATTCAAATCCAAAAGCACGGCCGCGTAATGCATGGTGGCCACAAACGCACGCGCTTGCTGCAAGTTCTCTGCCCAGTCGACGCTGAACTGTTTGCTTTTAAGATAGCCCAGCACCGCTTGGCCTAATGACTGATCATCCTCTACCAAGAGAATTCGCAACTTGGGTCTCCTTGGACTTTAACCAGTGGAACTGGCAGTGTAGAGCGCCCCAGCGCCCGTCTCCAAGCTGAACAGAAGCTGAACACCACCTTCAGGGGATATTCAGTCACGTTTTCTACAGTGCAACCCATGATTGAGTTGCACACTTCTTCCCCGCTGTCTCCTGATACGCAGCCTGCTGCACGCAGGCCACAGCGCTTCGCCCCATACCCGGTCTCTGCTCGCTGGATGGCTCTTGTCTTGGCGCTTTGGTGCACGCTGGGCCTGAACCAAGCGTGGTGGCGCAAGCTGTCTGCACTCGCCAGCGAGCAAAGCTTAAGCAACTGGGAAATGGTATTGACAGCGCTCGTGCTGACCAGTGCCACCTATTTGTGGTTCATGCTGCTGTCGTGGCCCAAGCTGCGCCGTATTGGTTGGAGCATTACGCTTATCACCGCAGCATCTGCACAATATTTCATGCTGAACTACGGGATCGTGATGGACAGCAGCATGGTGCGCAACACGCTGCAAACGAATACCAGCGAAGGTCTTGCACTCATGACCAGCGGTTTACTTTTGCATGTACTGCTGTATGCCGGACTGCCTATTGCCGTGCTCCATGCCGGCATTCAGCTCAAGCCCACCCAATGGCGCAAAGACGTATGGCGCTCTGCTTTGCTGGTCACCGCCAGCTTGGCGATGATGATTGGTGGCGGCCTACTGCTTTACAAGCCGATGGCACCTTTGGTGCGCAATCACACAGAAATTCGCTATCTGATCAATCCGCTTGCCAGCATTGTTTCTTTCAGCAGTGTCACGCTCAAGCCTTTGTTCAAACGTGAACTTACCTTCCAACACATCAGCGGTGACGCGAAACTAGGCAGCACCTACCAAGCTGGCGGCTTTGCCGCAACGTCAACGTCAACGTCAACGCACAGCCAGGCCAACAAACCGCCGCTGTTGATCTTGATTGTGGGAGAGACCACCCGTGCCGATCACTTTGGCCTCAATGGCTACCCGCGCAATACCACCCCAGAAATGGAGGCGCGTCACGTCATCAACTGGCGCAATGTGCAATCCTGCGGCACCAATACTTTGGCGTCTGTGCCCTGCATGTTTTCGCACCTCGGAAAGCAAGATTTTGAGTCTCGCAAGTTTGAATATGAAAACTTGCTGGATGTTTTGCACGCGGCAGGCCTGAATGTAGATTGGCTCGATAACCAAGCGGGCTGTAAAGGCGTATGCAACCGCATTTCTCACGCACAAACCGACCAGGTGGCCAGCCCCAGCGCCATCCATCGCTGGTGCAAAGATAGCGAATGCCTGGATCAACTGATGGTGGAACTGCTGGACGACAGACTGCACACCGTTACCAGCGACGGCAACAACCAAGGCACAGTGCTGGTGTTACACCAGATGGGCAGCCATGGCCCCGCCTATTACCGCCGCTCTTCTGCGCCCAGCAAGCACTTCCAGCCAGAATGCACCACGCATGTCACCTCTGACTGCAGCCGCAGTCAACTGGTCAACGTCTATGACAACAGCATGGTGGAAACCGACCTATTCGTTGCACGAACCATCGACTGGCTTAAAAACCAGCAAGACAAATACGACACCGGCCTGATTTACCTGTCTGACCACGGCGAATCTTTGGGCGAAAACGGTTTGTATTTGCACGGTTTGCCTTATGTGATTGCGCCCGATGCGCAAAAGCATGTGCCTTGGGTCATGTGGCCTGGGTCTTTGCTGGCTCGCACCCAGGTCAACGAAGCTTGCGTGCGTCAAAACACGGACCAGGCACTGACCCACGACAACTTCTATCACACGGTCATGGGGCTGCTCGATGTGCACAGCAGCAGCTACAACAGCGCGCTCGATGTGCTGCAAAGCTGCAGAACACCGAATGCCAACTTACAAGCCCATGACCAGTCAGCGGGGCATCGCAAACCATCCAGCACGTCCTGAAACAAGCAGGTATCCCCGAGGCAGCGAAGAAGCGAAGAGGTGCTGGCGAGCACCTCGCTCCATGCTAACCAATAATTGGTGCTGCCATGGGGATGGATTGAAACTGTCATGGTGTTGCTTCAGCACACTCATCAGGCGCCTGCAAGCCACACGCAAAAAACTTGCACCGCAATGTTCTGTGTGAAATAAAAAAACTCTGCAACATACGATGTACAGAGGTTTTAGACAGATCTAAAACACCAACGAAAAAGCCCAGTTCAAAGAACTGGGCTTTTGTATTTGGTAGGCGCGATTGGATTCGAACCAACGACCCCCACCATGTCAAGGTAGATTTTTCATAGGCAGTATGAAAAAATAAACGACTTCATCACTCTTGACTCCCCACCTTATCTCCATGAAAGTGCGCTGTTGTGCGCATGTGTTTTTCATACTTTTTTCATACCAGAGGTGGTGATGAGCAAGAGCTTCCAGAAAGTCGTTGATCGTAAAGCGTTGCCTCCGAGGCGTGATCCTTACTGGATGAAACTCTCGCAAGGGAACTATCTGGGATATCGAAAGATGGAGTCCGACAGTGAGGGGACTTGGACAGCTCGTTCATACGATTCACTCTCTGGGCAACAGCGCAGGCAGCCACTCGGTGACTTTTCAGAATACCCACCCAGTGAACGCTTTGACTTGGCGAAAAAAGCTGCTGAGGATTGGTTTGCACACATTGGAAAAGGTGGCGCATTAGGCACTTACACAATTACAAGCGCATGTAGTGCCTATGTCGATCACCTTATCAGCCGAGGCAAGGAGTCTTCTGCGGCTGATGCCAAGTCACGCTTTGATAGCTATGTGTTGGACGATGCTCAATTCGCGAATCTGGAACTAACCAAGCTAACGCCTGCACACATTGAGGCATGGAGACGCCGCTTGCGAGACCGTCCTGTCACTAGCGGAAAAAATAAAGGGCAAAAGAGGAGCGAAAGCACACTCAACCGTGACATGACACCTTTCAGAGCGGCCCTCAATCATGCATATGGTGATGGCCATGTCACCTCGGACTTCGCCTGGAAGAAAAAGCTCTTGCCCGTTGAGAATGCAGACAAACAGCGCACGCTTTATTTAGACATTGATCAGCGCAGGCGTCTTATCGATCATGCCCCGCCCGATCTTGCGAGCTTTTTAAAAGCACTTTCACTACTTCCACTGCGCCCCGGAAACTTAGCAAAGCTTTGTGTTGCTAATTTCAGTGCCAAGCTCAAGACGATTTCACTGCCGGTGGACAAAGGCAAAGAAAACCGACACATACAACTTTCCAAGCAAGCGTTTGAACTGTGTCGAGAACAAGCGAAGAACGCAGACCAAAGTGCTCCATTGTTTCGACAGCACTCAGGCGAGGCTTGGCACAAGGACGCTTGGAAAGATCGAATCAAAGTAGCAGCAGCAAATGCTGGGCTGCCTGCTGAAACTGTCACCTATACATTGCGACATTCCACCATTACTGATCTCGTACACCAAGGTGTTGACCTGCTGACGGTTGCGCAAATATCAGGTACTTCTGTGAAGATGATCGAAAAACATTACGGACACCTCCGCAACGAAGTCACCAGTCAAGCTTTGGAGAAACTTAGTCTTTGAATGAGTCTTCGGTGAGATGCCAACGCATCGAACACTCATTGAAAGGTGATCGGCAATCAAGCACTTGCGTTATCACACAAAGAGTAAATTTTGATAGCAAGAGTGTTAGAATTCACAGCTTTCGGAGCGTAGCGCAGCCTGGTAGCGCATCTGCTTTGGGAGCAGAGGGTCGCGAGTTCGAATCCCGCCGCTCCGACCAAATGATTCAAGGACTTAGCTGAGAGATCGGCTAAGTCCTTTTGTCTTTTCTGGGCTGAGGGGTAAACAAGAAATTTGCTTCTTGGTCCCTTTCATGCTGCTCAAGCGACGAGCCCTGACTATGACAAAGTACGCAACTTGCTTTCAGCCACATCCCAAGAATTCGCCCAGCCAATGGTTCGTTGCGGCGTTTTGTTCATCTTGAAGATGATCTCAGTCAGGTCACAGTGTTCAAGCCCGCCCATGTAATCAATCATGGACTGATAGCGCCACACCATATCGTTCATGCAACCCATGGCTGCTCGGTTGTCATTTTTGGCGTAACGAAATTCAATGTACGGATCAATCGCACGTGCAATCGCATCACCGGGCAAGTCCCGCATCTGCAGCAGTTGCACCAAGCCGCCAATCAGCATATCTGGCAAACGCTGTGGTGTCATCGGCACCTTGCCACTGAGCAAAATAAAAGACAGCAATGTGGATTCGCTCATGAAGACATATGCCTTCCTGCGCCCAACCATAAAACGGTTGACCATCCAATGTCCCAGCGGGGCATCTGATGACTCAGTAGGCGAGAGTTGGTCTTTGTGCAGACCGATTGCTTTTTGCACATCGGCTGTGCATTTCAAATAGAGCATACCGTTTAAGTCGTTTAGGGCAACAACACCAATGCCACAGCCTGCAGCTCCTATGCCGTTACGCCGGCGCTTGCTGGTCCAGCCTGTTTAGGGTGGTGGCAGAGCCAATGAGCTGACGCTTTTCTTATCAAGCGCGTGTCTCAGCGCGCATCAACAACCTGTAACTTATTATGGCAAATCCGGATTTGGAGAGCTGAATGCAAACCAAGGAAGTGGCGAAAGGCAGCTCAAGGCTGGTTACGGTCGTTCAACTCACGCAACTCAACGACCGCTGATGCCCGAAACGGTCATTGAGTTGAGGTTTCTGTAGCGGGCTGCTAACTATCAGATAACCGTCCAAGATAAATTCAGTAGTATTTTTATCTATGAGGATCTTAGTAGACAGTGAATCCGTGGGTTTTCAATGCCTTACGAATCAATTGAAGAATTTCTCGTTGACGCTCCTTGGGCATTCGCGCCTCTGTTGAAGCAACACTGATTCCTGCTACCGCATCACCAGTCCTGTCATATACCGCTACACCCACAGCAAGAACACCTCGCGTAGCGTGATTACCTACTACCGACCAACCACGCTCGCGTGTGGCTGCTACCAAAGCTCGTAGTCGCTCTTGAGTCATGCCGCCATACAACGCAAGGTTGGGAGCGTTCACCTCAATGACTGCTTCGACTTCCCGATCGTCCAATGCAGATAGCAGTGCCAAACCGGCTGCACCGACACCAAGTGGCTGACGCGTTCCTTCCTTGATTACCAGAACTTGCACTGGATAGTCACCCACCTGCCGCGCAATGCAATGAGACAGACCACCATCGCGCACCACTGCAAAGGCTGCATCACCACACCCTGCACTCACACGCGCAAGCACAGGGGTCAAGCGTTCGACAAGAACTTCACGCTGCTTGGAGAGTGGTATTAAAGACTTCCAGCGCTCTCCGGGGCCGTAATGAAAACGAGTTATCAAGCTTACGTATCCCGCTGCTTTCAGCGTATGCAATATGCGATAGACAGTCGCTCGCTCTAATCCGGTCTGGCGGCACAACGTCGCCACTCGCAGGCCCTCAGGAGGACCGGCAAGAATCGCATCCATCACTTCTAAACCCCGTTCTAAGGCTTGACAAACCTCTGGCAACAAGGGTTTTCTTGAGGCATTTTTGTCCGGTGTACGGACGTTTTTAGTCATTTGTTTTGTACTTTCGTTGAAAGAATGACTCTTGAGTTAGAAGACAAAAAACCATCAAGGAGACACAAATGAAGCAGCACGTAAACCGTAGAAAAATTTGTTTAGCAATGGTGGCGGCACTTAGCGCAACATTTACAAGCCAAGCCTTTGCTAACGAAACTAACTGGCCAACCAAGCCTATCAAATTGGTCGTAGGTTATGCAGCAGGCGGAGCCACTGATGTAGTAGCACGTTTGGTGGCAGCCCGGATGGGAACTGAGTTGGGGCAATCACTGATAGTGGAAAACCGCGCTGGTGCTAACAGCAATGTTGGTGCCGAGCTCGTGGCACGTTCTCCTGCTGATGGATATACGCTTTATGTGTTCACAATCGCCAACACCATCAATGCTTCGCTATACAACAAACTTGGCTACGACCCTGTCAAGGATTTTGAGCCAATTGGACTCATTGCCAAGATTCCAAACCTTCTTGTAGTTAACCCGTCATTACCTGTTCAATCTGTACAGGAATATATCAAGTACACCAAAGAATCAAAGGATGGCATCACGTTTGCATCTTCTGGCAGTGGGTCGTCAATCCATCTCTCGGGTGAGATGTTCAAGATGAAAACGGGACTGAGCATGCTTCACGTTCCGTATCGTGGCAGCGCTCCTGCAGTATCAGACTTGCTTGGCGGTCAAGTTCAATCAATGTTTGATAACTCACCTTCGGCCATGCCTCATGTCAAAGCTGGCAAGTTGCGAGCATTGGCTATTACTAGCAAAGAGCGTTCTCCTTTGCTACCCGATGTGCCAACAGTTGCTGAATCAGGCTTCCCTGGGTTCGAAGTGCAGTCATGGTTTGGTATGTCTGCACCTAAAGGCACACCTTCTCAGGTGATCAATCGACTGAACACAGCACTTAACGCTGCACTTAATGATCCGGCCATAAAGCAACGTCTTTTGGACATGGTCGCTACCACTTCTCCTGGCACCCCTGATGACATGCAGAAGTTTGTTAACGATGAATTAAAAAGCTGGCACGAAGTGGTAAAGGCTTCTGGTGCAAAAGCTGATTAAGTATTGAGAGAGCTATGTATCCTATTGATTTTTTCTGGCGTGCGGCACAACGGTGGCCTGACCGGATCGCTATCGAAACGCCAAATGAATTCATCAGCTATCGAGTTTTAGCTGAACGAGTGCGTGCTGTTGCCGCTGGACTAATGCATTGTGATCCAACGCCACAATCGCGTGTTGGTATTTGCGCCTCTAATAGCGCAGAGCACATCGTCGCACTTCTAGCAGTATTAGCCTGTGGCAAGGTATGGGTTCCATTGAATCCCAAAAGCACATCTACCGAGATTCGTCGAATTACAGACACCATTGAGGCCAGCATCTTACTGATTGAGGAGAACTATGAGGCATTAGTAACTGAAGAACGGGCGCAAAGAATTTTCATAGGTACTACAGGTGCAGGGAAAACGTCTGTAGATGACCTGATTCGAACCCACATCGATGCTGGTACACCTAAATTTTCCTTAGATGAAAATGCCACGCAAGCAATCAAGTTCACTGGAGGTACTACAGGTATCCCCAAAGGAGTGATGCAACCCTATCGCGCTTGGATGGCTAACATCGTTAACCAAATCCATGCTTGGTCATTCGACGAAAATGACCGTTATGTAATGGCAGCCCCTATCACACATGGAACATCGACCTATGTGTTACCGATTTTGGCTCAAGGAGGCTGCCACATCATCATGGATGGCGTTGGTGCATCAGCGGTACGTGATGCATTCAAGTACCGTGGCGGGACAGTGTGCTTCATGCCTCCTACATTGGTATACATGCTGATGGGACTTGAGGGTGTTAGCCGCGCCGATTTTCCCCAACTTAAGCGCCTTATTTACGGTGGAGCGCCCATGCCACCCGAAAAAATACGCGAAGTGCGGAAATTCTTCGGTCCTGTTTTAGGCACGACTTACGGACAAACAGAAGCTCCGCAGATTCTGACTGTAATGCGCCCCGAAGATTTTCAAGACGAGGCAAACTGGGCTGCAGTGGGACAACGTACATGGTATAGCGATGTAGCCATCATGGCTCCGGACGGCACACTTTTGCCTCCAGGAGAGGTTGGAGAAGTCGTTGCCCGAGGGCCATTAGTGATGACTGGCTACTGGGCAATGCCTGAAAAGACTGCAGAGACTTTAGTGGATGGATGGTTGCACACAGGTGACCGCGGATTGTTCGATGAGCGTGGCTATCTCTATTTGAGGGATAGGCTCAAAGACATGGTTATTACAGGTGGATTCAACGTCTACCCGATCGAGGTGGAAAACGCGCTTTCTCAACATCCTGCAGTGCATGAATCCACGGTATTCGGTATCCCAGATGACAAATGGGGAGAGAGCGTAAATGCTGCAGTCCAACTGAGACCAGGGCAAAAAGTCAGTGAAGCTGAACTGACTGCTTTTGTACGCCAACTACTGGGACCTGTGCAAACGCCAAAGAGCATCCATTTCGTAAACGATCTACCGCGTTCTCCGGTGGGCAAAGTACTAAAAAACACCGTTCGTGACATGGCGCTGGCAGGACAACTTTGAATTCAAAATTTGTATGACAACACTGAAAAAAAATCCCTCTACCAGTCTCTGCACACACACACTAACCAGCCTGTCTTATGGCAACGCAAACTTGGTCGAAGACCTTATGGGTAGAACAACCTTCACGGAAGTCATGCTCATGCAAATTTTAGGTCGCAAGCCACGGCAGGTAGACATCCGAATTACAGACGTAGTGCTCGTCGTGCTGATGGAGCACGGCCTCACCCCGAGCGCCATTGCTACACGATTGATTTACATGAGCGCCCCGGAGAATCTGCAAGGTGCGGTGTCAGCCGGACTGCTCGCCGTAGGTAGCTCTTTTGTTGGAACAATGGAGAACTGCTCAAGGCTACTTGATCGCATCATCGCAGCGCCTGATGCGTACGCCGAGGCATTAGAAATTGCACGTAAATACAAGGCGCTCAAATCACCGGTACCCGGGTTTGGCCATCATCTTCACAAGCCTGTTGATCCTCGTGCTTATAAGCTACTGGAATTGGGGCGAGCCGAGCCGGAATTGCAGGGCATCCGCATCCGTGCGCTTGAAACGCTGTCGAGCGCGGTCGACGAGGTAGCCGGTCGTGCTATCACTATTAACGCGACAGGTGCTGTTGCAGCGTTACTCGGTGAGATTGAGGTGCCAACAGCCCTCATGCGTGGCTTTGCAGTGATTTCGCGCGCGGCAGGACTGGTTGCACACATCATGGAGGAGCAACGTGATCCGTCGGGGCGCTTCATTTGGGAGACAGTAGAACATGCAATACCCTTTGTAAGTCCGGATTCGGCTATGGAGGCTTAACGTGGGCGTCCGTGTTTTAGTCTCCGGTGGTAGCCAAGGTATTGGGCGCGCTGTGATTGAGCGTTTATCCGAGGATGGCTATCAGATAGTCAACTTCGATCTGAAACCTCCAGAGCGGTTACTCCCAGGTGAGCAGTATTTTTTTGTTGATGTCAGCAACGAAGCGGCACTGCGTGAAGCGCTAAGAAAAGCGTTAGCAGATGGGCCAATAACCCGGCTAGTGAACAATGCAGGCATTGTGCGTCCACAGCCTATCGAGGACATAACTACTGATGACCTGCGTGCAGTGATCGAGGTAAACCTCTCTGCCTCGATAATTTGTGCTCAAGCTCTCATGCCTGGTATGAAAGCAAGCGGGAATGGCCGAATAGTTAATATCACCAGTCGCGCTGCCTTAGGTAAGACCGAACGTATTGCCTATGCATCGAGCAAGGCAGCATTGCACGGTTTTACCAAGGCACTAGCGCTGGAATCTGGGATGCATGGAATAACAGTGAATGCCGTGGGTCCTGGGCCTATTGCTACAGAATTGTTTACCCGCGTTAATCCGCCTGGAGAGAGTAAGACGAAGCGCATTCTTGAAACGATACCGCTGGGCCGTATGGGACTGCCATCAGAGGTAGCCCATATAGTGGCATCACTGCTAGACATCCGAGCTGGATTTGTTACCGGCCAGGTCGTTTATGTATGCGGCGGAATGACAGTCGGGCTTGCATCATGATTGGTACTACAGAACATAGACTTGGCATGCCTTGGGACCTGACCGACAAAACTATAGTTGTCGCTGGTGGAGGCTCTGTTGCACCAGGTATGAGTATTGGACGTGCCTCATGCGTGACCTATGCCCGCTTGGGTGCTAGGGTGTGTGTACTTGATCGCGACCTATCCTCAGCTCAGGAGACGGTTCAACTCATCCGAGATGAGGGTGGCACTGCCTATGCTTATCAGGCTGATATGGCGCACGAGGAAGAAATTGTTAACACCTTTCGTATATTGAGTGAGCAACACCCACCTTTGGACGTACTTCATCACAATGTAGGTATCGGCAAGACAGGTGGGCCTATTGAGACAAGTTCTGAAGATTTGGATCGCATTCATGCAATCAATGTCAAAAGTCTCATGTTGTGTTGCAAAGCTGTGCTGCCCAGTATGGTTGAGCGCAGCACTGGCGCGATCATCTCAATAGCTTCTGTGGCAGGTCTTCGTTACTTAGGCTATCCACATTTAGCGTATTGCACGACTAAGGCTGCCGTCATTCAAATGACACGAATGATTGCGCAACAGTATGCTCCCCACGGTATTCGTGCCAATACGGTGGTGCCTGGCTTGATAGACACTCCGCGCGTGGCAGCCAATGTATCGCATGTTTTTTCTAATGACTTAGAAAATGCAAAGGCAGCGCGTGCTCGGCAGGTGCCGCTACAACGCATGGGTACCCCTTGGGAGGTGGCAAACGCTTGTGCATTTCTGGCTTCTGACGCTGCAAGTTATGTCACTGGCACTGAACTTCTGATAGACGGAGGACTAACCGGAAAATACGTTTAGTGAATTTCTCAGAGCCCTGCGTTATGAAATCTTTATTCAAATAAACCAGCATGGAATAATCACCAATGCGAATATCAGTGAGTCGATTTATTCCACGTTGTGGAATAAATCGATTAGTCTTTGTTATCTATGGATGACCGATAGCTGGCAGAAACCTGCCCTTGCGTTTGCAGATGTGGTTGTCTTTTATCGCTGCAAAGCCGACCCTAGATATAAGGGTCGGCTTCAGGCTAGGGCTTGGTTAAAGCTAATTGTTTAAGCAGATGGCATTTCGCCTCTGCGCATACGGCCTGAGATATCAGACAAAACAGGCGGTAAGTCCGCAATACTACGCACAACATAATGTGCACCTGATTTTTTCAGCTTGGCTTCTGCTGCTGACACTCTGGCATCTACTTCTGCAGCACTGGCTTTCGCGTATTCCTCTTTGCTATAACCAACTTCATTGCCAGACAGGCTTAAGCCGATGGTCCACATACCGGCATTAAGCCCTTCCTCAATGCCCGGTACGGTGTCATCAACTTTGACACAAGCACGCACATCACCAATGCCCAGTGCTAGTACATTGGCTAAGGCCATATACGGACCTGGTCTGCCTCCAGCGGCAAGCTCATCACCGGCAATGACATGGTCTGGCGCAATCCCTGCTTTGGCTGCTTGTGGTAACAATTGATTGAGAACTTCTCTGGGGTAGCCAGAACATGAACCCACTTTGAGACCATTAGCTCGCAGCCATTGCAAGACTTGAATTGCTCCGTCAATGGGTGCAGAAAATTCGCCTACCTTGGCTATTTGCATCGGCATGAAGCGGGCGTAGATGGCATCTACATCTGTACTGCTAGGTTCCTTGCCAAATGTGCTGAGCCACTGCGCAGCAATAGATGGATCTTGCAGCAATTGGTGAATATGGTCCCACTTGGACAGGCCCATGGGCCCCCGTGCTTGCTCCAGGGTGATGTGGATGCCAAATGTGGCAAAAGCTTCTACAAATATCTGAGTAGGAGCTAAAGATCCAAAGTCGACCAGTGTTCCAGCCCAGTCAAAAATGACGGCTTGCAAAGGCGATAGGTCAACAGTTTGCGCATCGATCATTTGAATTTCAGTGGCAGTGATGGCGTTCATGATTTTTTCTTCCAAGTTGTTGCTACAAATGCCGTGGCTTTCAAGCACTGGCCACGCTGCGAATAAAGTTGCGCCCTCGTGGACCATTTGCGGCCTTGTTGACCATCGCATTCCATTCCTGGGGCTGTACGCCGTACTGCGTTGGGTCAGTTGCAACGCCAAGTGATTGCAGAAAGTCACTCAACCTTTGTTGCGCAATTGCGGGAGTGGACGTGTCAAAGATCGAGAGCAGTGCTGCATCTACTTGTGCATCACTGCCCAATGCCATCCCCAGAATCAATGGCAAGCTGAATGAGCAAGCGATACCGTGTGGCACGCCGTGATGGAGCGTGATGTCATAAGACAGCGAATGCGCCAGTGCTGTTTTGGTGTTGGAGAAAGCGAACCCAGCCAGCAAGGCTGCCTGGGCCATGTCACCGCGCAGTTGCAGATTGCCAAGATCGCTCATGAGCGCGGGCAATGCCACCATGACTTGGCGGGCAGCTTGCACGGCCAGTGCCATGGAGACTGGGTTTCGATTGATATTCCAAATCGACTCCAATGCATGGGACAGCGCATCCAAGCCGGAGGCTAAGGTGGCTCCAGCAGGCAAGCTGGCCATCAGTGCTGCATCGATGATGGCTGCTTCAGGCCAAGTGCAAGCTTGGTGCAGTGAATGCTTGCGGCTACCCACTTGATCCCAAATAGTGGCCCAAGGGGTCACTTCACTGCCGGTGCCTGCAGTGGTTGGTATTGCGATCAGTGCTTTATGCGCAATGTCATCACTGGTCGCAGGCAGTTGACTTCCTTGTTCCAGTACCTCTAGCAGCTCTTCGAACTTGCCGTTAGGGGTTGCACAGAGCAACGCTTTTGCAGAATCAATCGCACTACCGCCACCTAAGGCCACAATGACTGGAACATCGGCATAGTCGTGCTGCACTTTTTCATACAACGGGGCCAGCCATTGCACATCGGGATTGGGCTGAATGGTGTCAATCACACCACGCAGTTGTGAGCCTAGCAATACGCGAACCCGATCCACGATACCAAGTGCTTGTGCCTCAGGAAACGTCACCAAAAGGAAACCTCGACCAGCAAGCAAAGCTGGTAGCTTGTTCAAGCTATTGATGCCTGTAGTGACATGCACTGGGTTGTGATAATTCCACACAGCAAGAGTCTTTCCGAATATTGAGGGTGCAACTAGCCCTGCGCCTAAAAATTGCAGCGCACAGCTAGTTTTGTTGTTTGAATGAGGTGCGCCGGACAGCGCACCCTTGGTGGCTCAGCCAGCTAAATCAGTGGCGTGTACCTTGTTGAATACGGCTGCGTAGCCAGTTAGAAACCATATCTGCAGTAATGACCATGATGGTGATTACGATGATGCAGGTTGCAGTTTCTTGGTAACGGAACAGCTTGAGACTGCTGACCAGTTCAAAGCCTAATCCACCAGCCCCGACCATCCCAAGCACAGTGGCTGAGCGCAGGTTGACCTCAAAGCGGTAGAGGATCACCGCAATCCATGCAGTAATGACTTGAGGAACAACACCAAATGCAATGATTTGAAGTTGGCTCGCTCCAGCACTGCGAAGTGCTTGTAGTGGTCCATCGTCAATCTCTTCAATGGCTTCAGCAAAGAACTTACCGAGCATTCCCATACCGTGCAATGCCAGGGCAAGCACGCCTGGGAATGGGCCCAAACCTACGGCAGACACAAACACCAGTGCCAAAATCAGTTCATTGATGCTGCGAATCACATTCATAAACTGGCGTGTCACTCTACGAAGCCAGTTCCAACTGTGCAAATTGCTGGCAGCAATGAACGAAAGAGGCAACGCTAACAACACACTGAGCAAAGTTCCCCAGATAGCGATTTGAATGGTTTCGAGAGCGGGAGCCCACAAGCGAGGCAAGATGTTTAAGTCCGGAGGAACGGATCTAGACAAAAAATCACCAATCTGCGGCATTCCACCTGCCAACTCACTCCAACTCATCTGTGCGCCGCCGGCGCTCCAGTGCAAGAGCCACCCAATCGCTAATGCCAAGGCTGAATAGGCGACCCAGCTACCTGTTGTCTCTGGGCGGCCTGCTGTCCAAACCCAACGATCATGGGTGTTATGTATGCGTGGAGCTCCCATCACATTACCCTCTCATTCACAGCCACAGCGTGTGTTGCACCACCTGTAACAGGGACCCAATTGCCCGCACCGTACAAAGACTGTGGCGATGTCATGTGCTCCTGATAGTCAGAGACAAGATGCACTGCATCCGCAGTTACTTCAGTTCTGTGTTGTGCATCAGCATCGTGATAAATCGCATCCAGTGCCTTGGCATCTAGTGCTGCGGGAACATCATTGAAAACTATACGCCCCTGGGCAAGACCCACTACGCGATCACCAAACTCTTTGGCATAGTCCACTTGGTGCAGATTGCAAACTACAGCGATACCCATTTCACGCGTGGCATCCCTCAGATACTGCAAGACGCTGCGTGCTGTTTTGGGATCCAAACTGGCTACGGGCTCATCAGCCAAGATCACATTCGGCTGCTGGGCCAATGCACGGGCAATACCAACGCGTTGCATTTGTCCACCAGATAGCGCTTCTGTACGCTCATCAGCTTTGTGGGCCAACCCTACGCGCTCTAAGCATTCGTTTGCCAGGGTGATATCGCTGTGCTTGAACATCTGCATCATGGATGCGAACGTGCCAACTTGCCCTAAGCGGCCAGTCAACACGTTCTTTCGAACTGAAAGACGCTGCACAAGGTTATGGTGCTGAAACACCATTGCGACATGGCGAGCTAGTTCGCGTCGAGAGTGTTTTTGCATCAAGTCAATACCGCCAACCTGTAACGTACCGCTGTCAGCTTGATTGAGGCCATTCATACAGCGCAGCAAGGTAGATTTACCCGCACCAGATAAACCCAGCATGACCACAAATTCGCCAGCTTTGACATCCAAGTCAATGCCATGTAGCACATGATTGCTGCCATAGCTCTTTCGCAGATCGCGAATCTTGATCATTTCATTTTCCCTAGATCCAGATTCAGGGCCTTCGCAGTTTGGCGCACTACGTCATAAGCCTGATCATTGGTGGGTGCAAATCCATCGAGCATGCCTTGGTCACCCCAAGGCAAGTTTTTGATGTCAGCCATTGCTGCAGCAACTTTTTGCTTGGTCGCTTCATCAAGACTTTTGCGCCAGACCATGGGAGATTCAGGGATAGGCTTTGAGTGCCAGATCACAGTGAAGTCTTCGCTTTTGATCAAGCCTTTCTTGACGGCGGAGTCAAAAATCCGGTCTGCAACTGCGGCTGCATCCACTTTGTTATTCGCTACCGCCATGATGCTTGCATCGTGTGACCCAGAGAAAATGACACGGGAGAAGCCTTTGTCCACATCAAATCCCGATGCCATCAAGCCTGCTTTTGGAAACAAATGTCCAGAGGCAGAGCTTGGATCCACAAATGCGAAGGTACGGCCTTTCAAGTGATCCAACGATTGCAAACCCTTATCTTTGCGAGCGATTACTTTGCTTTGGTAAGCGCTACGCCCCGTTTTCTTGGTCACAGCAACTGCAAAAGCTTCTGCATTTGCCAATTCATGGGCCAGTACATAGGAAAAGGGACCCAAGTAAGCGATATCTAACTTGCCAGATCGCAAAGCTTCAATAACACCGTTGTAGTCATTAGCTACGAAGGGCTTAACCTTCATACCTGTTTTAGCGGCCAGTTGATCCATTACTTGCTGGCTGGCTTCAATCATTGCGTGTGCATCTTCGGATGGAATTAGGCCAACACGCAGTTCATTGCTTTGAGCCCAAGTAGCACCGGTTGCAGCGAGCATCAAAGAAGCGATGGAAGTTTTGAGCCAAGCTTTACGGGTCATCTTCATGGAAGTCATCCTTTGCATTTGGATTGTTCGCAGCACGGTGTGTATTGCGATGGATTGAATGCTAGGCAAGACATATGACTGACATGTGAAGGTTTCAAAATCAGTTTTGACACCTTCTATAGATCAAGCCTTGAGATGAGAATCCCATGAGTACTGCCCGTTATCGCGCATTTGTTGCTGTTGCTCAGCAAGGCAGCCTTAGTGCCGCAGCTCGCGCTTTAGGAGTCAGCCAGCCCACTGTCTCTAGCCAAATTGCAACGCTGGAGCGACAAAGCCAAATTGAACTGTTTCACCGCCAGGGGTATCGCATGGCGCTTACAGGAGCAGGTCGTAAATTTCTAGCTCTCGCTCAAAAATTAATTGCAGTTGAATCTGAGGCAGATTTTTTTCTGCGTGATAGTGGCAAGCTCAATCAAGGAGAGCTAAAAATTGGCGCAGTTGGGCCATTTCACGTCATAGAGATGCTAGCTTCTTACCGTGCACGCTACCCAGGTATGCAGTTGTCTATCCGCATGGGCAACTCTCAACAAGTGCTCCATGACCTAGAGAGCTACACCACGGATATTGCGGTGCTAGCGGGCCTATACCAGCGCCCGGAGCTAGAGGCATGTGAATATGCTCAACACGCCATCATCTTGTTCGTGCACAACAGTCATCCTTTTGCCCAACGCCACCAAATAGACATCCAAGAACTGAATGGACAGCCACTGTTGCTGCGCGAACAAGGCTCGACCACCCGCTCTGCTGTAGAGAAAGTACTGAATGAAGCAGGCGTACGTCCACAGCTTGGGTTGGAAATCGGTAGCCGCGAAGCCATACGAGAAGCAGTCATTCGCGGGCTCGGTATCGGTGCAGTATCTGAAGCTGAATTTGTCGCCGATCCTTGTTTAACCCCAGTCCGAATAGCAGGCAACCCAGCCAAAACCACAACCTATGTGTACTGCATGAAAGAACGTAGTGACAGCTTGCTGGTTCGCTCATTTATGAAATCTTTTTAAAAAAAGACGTAAATCGACCAGCATGCCCTAGAGAGGGATGACGGCTATCTGGCTGAAATCGGAAGTGCGATTTGCATGCATGACCGGCAGCAACCGCTGCAAAGCAGAAGTAGGCATCTGAAAGTCGGTTTTAGGCTGGTTGCAGCCGGTCAGTTCTGCAAGTTCAGCGACTGCTGCCGCCCAAACCCGTCAGTCGACTGTGTCTTCCTTGTAGGTCCGCTCCACGCCTAAAAGCTGTCACTAAAAACTAACTCAGGCCGAGCGACCGCTTTGGCATGTATCGAAGGGTGCTATCGACCCAAAGCTGACTTCCAGTTCTGGTTTTCGAGGTCAAATTTATAAGGTAGTCAGACAAAGAAATTTAGTTAAACCCACTCTAGGCAAGGGTCACTTATCGGGAAATACTGAAAAAGTATTGGGCAGATACCCAAAACATGTTGAGTTATCTACCCGAATACCACGCTCACGAAACCATGCTGAAATGAATCGAGCCTTGTGTGGTGGGCAGCGAGGATCTAATGCAACTGATTCAACTAACTTAGTTGAGCAATCGATAAACTCACGCTCTGGAATTTGGTCTGTAGATACCCAGTCCCAAGGGAGAAGAAATTCCTTGAGCAGACTGTGGTGAGGATGTGCAGGATCAAACAATTTTTGTTTTTCCAGCATACGCTGTGTGATGCGCTCTTCCGCAATCTTTACACAGAG
>NZ_JARXOV010000015.1:0-102522 GCF_030162955.1 Comamonas jiangduensis | reverse complement strand
CTCGAAAGCAGAACTACCTCATTCGGCAGCAGGCTAGCTTTTGTTACGAGCATGCCGAGGCCGCCGGAGGATAGTCGGAGTGCACTGCGCGAGTGCCTGCACACATAATCCGGCATGCCCAAGCAAACCGCCCTCGCCCTTGCCTTGTGCCCAACTGGTGCGCTCGCCAGTTGGCAGGCCGATCTGGAGTTTGGCCAGAACGATCCTTTGGGCCTGGTGCTTTTCTTTTATGCCTTCCTTGTCTATGTCATCGTTCGTGATGGCTTCAAAGAAAGCAGAGGCAAGGGCTGGCAGTGCCTGCTAACTTGCCTCTTTGTGGGATACCTGATCTTTTCCTACTCGTGGGCGCTGGCCATTGCATGCATGGTCTTTGTGGCCGGGTTCCTCAACTTCATGTGGCGCTCGCTGAAATAGCCTGCTTACCCAGCACGCGCTGGGCAATCGCGTGTCGACGTTGTTCGAGCTGCGTCAGCCTCTGGCGCTTTTCCTCTCCGCTCAGCTTTGCGTCGGCCTCGATGCGCTTAGCCTGCTGGTTGAGCTGGGCCAACATCTTGGTGGCTGTGGCCACAGATGCGCGACTGCGAATCTTGTCCCCGTCACTCTCCAGCAGCTCGGCCGCCTTGACCTGGTCACCAGAGGTGATCGCATCCCGGTAGGAAGCAAAAGCCTGCTCCACCTGGCGTGACTGCTCGTACAGTGCCGAGACGTAGCGGCTGCTGCCTGTCGGTAAAGACTCCACGAAGCTGCCCACCAAGAACGCATCCTTGAGCCGCATGTCGGGGCGCTCGCCGCGGTCAGTCGCCCAGCGCAGCGGGTAATCGCTGGCCGTGGTCACCGCCGTGGCGGCCCAAGAGAAGTAGGCCCGCAACAGATGGTCGATCTGCTTGGGGCTCAGCTGGGTGTGCTCCCCCTTCACCAGTTGTGCAGGGTCGGGCAAACCGATTTGCCCCAGCCAGCGGGCCACCTCCGAGGTGCGGTCGCTGTAGCGGTCCTGCGGGCGCAGCCGCTGGTCGGCCTGGCTTTCAATAGCGCGGCCGGTGAAGCTGTCCTTGTTGGCGTAAATGTCCAGCAGCGGCTTGACGACCTGGGGTACCGGGTCGATCGCAAAGGTCTGGCTGACCATATGACCGATGCGCTCCATAAAACGCTTGCTGTCCATCTCCTCGCTGAACATCGCTTCTGCTGTGCGCTCGGCCAGCGTGCCTATGGCACCCACCTCAAACGGCTTGGGAATCCGGTAGGCGGTTTCGCCGATCTTGAACCACCAGTAGCTGTCGCGATCCCAGTCTTCACGACGCTTCCAGTCCTCGTCGTCTGCATAGGCCGCAAGCAGCCCCAGCGAGGCCACCGTCACGGCCATGGCCACCGTGGCAAAGCGGCGCGGATCGTGCTTGGCCGCCCTGCCCAGCTTGTACAGGCCCTGCATCCGAGCGTTCAAGAATGGCACAGACTGGGTGAGAAAGCGGACGACTGCCGCGCTGCCACCCATGGAGAAGTCCATCAGATCACGCGCCATGAAACTGGCTTCCGCATGGCTGTGCCCCTTGGCCACCAGTCGCTCATACAGGGCAACGCGGTTCACGTTCTCGGTGCGATCCCCAAACTCTGCGTACACGTCGTACAGTGACTTAACTTGGCCCCAGAGCTTTTGCGCGCCGTTTTGGTCCAGCACCACGCCCGAGAGCTTTTCCACCTGCTTGCGCGCCCGGTCGGCGTTCTCCTGGGTGCCAAACTTGATCACCCCACCCGACGCCAGCATGGAGGCGTATATTTGGCTATCGCTGGCCGAGAGCTTCCAGCCCTTCGTGAAATTGCTACCGATGTTGTAGCTCAAGTTGGCCATAGCAACAGAGGAGACAAGGTCGCGCACCAGGTTGCGTATCTTGAACGTGGGATTCACCGTCACGCCCCAGGTCAGCCACTGCTTGGCCTTGGCCAGCGGCTTCATCAGGGGGCTGGCCTGGTAGTTCAGCGCGCTGATGGCCTCCAGCAGGTAGGGATCTTCCACCATCCAGTGCTCGGTCATGCCGTCGCGCATCACCTTGGCAGCGCCCTTGGTGTCGCTGGGCACCTTGTAGGCCACTGCCATTTTGTCGGCCGCATCCATGGTGGCCAGCGCGGCGCGGTTGCGGGCCGATGCGGCGTACAGGTTGCCCCAGTTGAGCAGCATGTTATGCAGCAAGTCGGCATTGAGCTGCTCGGTACCGCCCTTGAGCTTCTTCCACGCCTTCTGGTTGGTCAGTCCTTTGGAGAAGCTGGGGCCCTGCAGGCCGCCCTCTTCCTCCATCAGACGATAAAACGGCACATAGGGCTGGTCGCACATCAGGTCGTAGGCGTCCTGGTCAATCAACCCAGATTCCTTGGCCATGCGCAGGACGCTCTCGTTGAAGCTGTTGAGCTGGACCATAGCCTTGGCATAGGCCTGCTTGCGGCTGCTGCCGTCCTGCATCTGCCCATCGTTGAGTGTCTTCAAGCTAGCAATGTCCTGATCGCTGAACAGGTTTTCCTTGCCTTGAGCCTTGAGGCTTTGGGCACGCTGGGCTGCCACCCACATCAGAAAGCGGTCATGCTCCCCCTGCAGACCGGCCAACACCTTGGCAAAGCCGCCCTCTTTCACGTCCACATCCGGCACGCCATCGCGCAGGAACGGGCGGCCATACAGCAGCGCGGCCTCCAGCGTGCCGTCGCTGCCCTTGGACATGCGCGCCAGCATGTAGGCGTTCTGGTCCAGCTGCGCAATCGGAGCAAACTGGTCGACCAGCGCCTGCTTCATGCGCAGGCCCAGGTTGGCCCGCAGCTGATCCAAGCGCTCACGCAGGGTGGGCACCTTGTCGTATCCAGCCACTGACAGATACGCCCGCTCCTGATCGGCCGTCAGACTGCCCATGCTGGAGCGAATAGCGTCTTCAGGCTGCGAGCGGCTGAACATGGCCCGCCCCGGGGGGCCGTCATTGACAGCATCCGCCTGTGTGGCTACATTTCGTACTTGCAAGCCCTGAGTGGTACGGTATTCGCTTGGCAATTGGAGCCCTGTTGACCCGAACCACGCAGGGCTTTGCTTTTGGTCCAGATACACCAGCAACTGCTTGCCGTCTCGCCCTCCATTCAGCCATCGCTGGATAGCCTTCAAGTCCTCCTTGGGATACAGGCTCGGCACAAAATTCAGCGCTACATTCCCGCGCGTCACCTCCGGGCTGATGGCAACCACCAGCGGCGAACCACGCACCAGTTCAGAAGTCACCACCACAAAGCGCCCATCCACGGAGTCCGAGCGCAGCACCATGACCGGTGTTTCCAGCAGTTCGGGCAAGCGCTTGAGCACACTTGGCGTCACGCCATGATCGAACACCACCTTCTGCAGCACTTTGGCAGAAGTTCTCAGATTGCCTTCAGGAATCCCTGCCGCGGACAAGGCAGTCGGTAAGGTCGCAATTTCAATGTGCTGACCGTTACCAACCTCGCCCAGCTGGCCAGCTTTGATCGCCGCATCCACGGCGACACTAAACCCAGGATGACGTGCAAACGCGGGCTCTACAGCCCCTGAAGCCTCCGCAGGAGATCCACGCTCCACCCAGCCACGCGCTGGCAGCAGATAGCCCTGCACGATGTCGGAATCCGTCAGCTCCAGCGCCTTGAAGCTTGGCACATGGCTGCGCAGGAAGTTGCGGATTGCAGCAATGGCGCGCTGCACAAAGCCCAAGTCAGGGCGACTTTGCGCCAGCTCTGCCAAGACCTCTTCCGAGGCATAGCGCACATGCTCGGGGTTGCCCAGGTCCAGGCCGTATTCAGTCGCCTTGGCAGCCACATCCTTGGGACGCAATTTGGCGACTTGGTCCAGCACACGGTCCAAATCCTTGCCAAAGTGGCCGCGCAAGCCGTGGTGACCCAGCACCTCGTGATACAGCACCCGGGTGGCATCCGCAGAAGTAGGCAGCGCACTGGCCACCAGGTACACCTGCCCCTGATACCAGAAGCCTTCGGGCTCGCCGGTGGCACCCTGGGAGCGCTGTGCCTGGTCGGCCTCGCGCACAGCCTCTGGCACTCGCGCGTCATTCATGCTTTCGACCACCATGATGTTGGGACTCTGGCCCCAGCTCTTGGTCAAGCTGCCCACCGTGCGCTGCACCATAGCGCGGCGCAGCTGGACAGCCGTAGTGCTGGAAACGGCCGGCCGCTCTGTCCGGCTGAACATAGCCACGCCCTTGTCCGTTTCCTTGGTTTCCACGGTGCTGAAGAAGTGGTCAAAGGCTGCGCGGATCACCGGCACCTCACCCGCCTTGGCATAGGGGTAGCTGTTTTCCAGCTGCATGCCCAGCGCGGCCTGCGCCTCCCAGAATTTTTCATCCACCACGTTGGCCAGGTAGTCGTTGCTGGCGTTCTGGTCTTCCAGTTTGGCGATTAAGTAGCTCTCGAATGCGCGGGCGCTCAACTCAGGATCGGTGCCCCAGTATTCCTTGACCCTGCGGCTGTCCAGATTGGCAGCGCGGGCACGCAAGCTGGTGTTGTTGATCGCCTTGATCACTTCGGCAAAGGCCTGGACCATCTCTTGGCGCACGTTGGCATTGGGTGCAAACGTCTTGGCTGGGCCACGTGAGAGCACGCTCACATCGCTGGCCTGCGTCAACATGCCACCTGCTTGACCACGCATGCGAGCAAAGTAGTTGTCCACGGCATGCCACCACTCATGGCCCAGGCTGCCCGCCCCCGACTTCTTGGTCAGGTTGATCACCACCTTGCCCCGCTCGTAATGCGCAGCTGCAGGGTTCTTGCCACCGGAGCCCCGGGCGCCGAAGGCCAAGCCCAGCTCGCCATTCAAGGAAATGGCCTTGGGCGGCAGCTGCAGGATGGCAGCCATGTCCATGAGCGCGTCAAACGCATCGTTGAGGTCTTGCTGGCGGCGACCTTGCTCCACCCAGTTGCCGAACTCCACGCCACGAAAGCCAAAGGCCTCGCGGAACTGCTCGGGCGTCACGTTCTGCGCCTGGCGCATGTCCTGGCCCACGCGCGGGCGGTTGGTATCGGAGCGCTCCAATGGAGTTTCTTTGTACTTCTCCAGCTTGGTGGCCAGCTCATCCAAGTGCTGGTCGCGGTACTCTCGGGCTTCACGCACGGTCTTGAATGGACCTGCCAGCTTGGCGTAGTTGCGGCCGATCTTCTTGCCCACATAGATCTCACCCGTGCGGCGAATAGACCAAAGATCAAAGCTGGGCACATTGGCTTTAGCTTCTTGCTTGGCCTGGTTGGCATGCAACTTCTTGAACGCCTCCAGCGCCTGCTCTTTGGTGTCGCCAGTGGCCAGCTCGCGGGGCCAGCTGCCAAAGGTGTTGCTCCTGGCATCCTGCTCCACAGCCCACAGCGTGACGTTGGGCTTGCCTTTGTAGAGCGTGTAGAAGTGCTCGGCAAAGCTGATGCCCTCAAGGCTCTGGCTGTGGCCTACTGCCTCATACAGCTCAGCCCGGCCTACGATGCCGCGCAGATCTCTGCTTCCCGCCTTCAGTAGTTCCGTGCGCAGCTTCTGGTGCGGCAGCTGGCCGTCCATCATCTCCAGCGCAAAGGCGCGCAGCTCTTTGACCTGCTCAGCCCAGCGTTTGACCTTGTAGCTCTGGCGGGGCTTGGTAGGGATGGCATCGCGCAGTGAGCGCACCATGGCTACCGTGCTTGCATCGTGGCCAGCATCAATCAGTTTCTGATAATCCGGCTGTGGCCAGACCTTGGACAGCGGCTGCGCTGCGATGGCCTCGTCCGGCACGGCGCCCATGTCATCGCGGAAGCCAGACCAAACATCCTTGCGGGCCCCACCAATCTTTTCGCCAACGTCATCGATGCGCTGCATTGGAGCGGGCGCGGCCTCTTGCTTGGCTGCAGGCGTGTTCTTAGGCGCTTGTATTGCCTCAGTCGCATCGGCCGCATCATCAGATTCGATAGCATCTGGCTCTTGCTCTGACTGTGCTTGTTTAGTTTTTAACGGTTTTTCGGCAAGTTCTTGGTAGCGTTCCAGCGCAGGCTGCACGCTTTCCATCGTGCGCTTACCCGCATCCACATCCCGTGCAAACCCATCCAGCACTGCCGCAAAGGTGCGGTCTGTATCCGCACCGGACTTGGCATGACGATCACGGAAACGCTGGGCTAAGTCACGGATTCCTTGGGTTGCTACAGGGGGTGCTGCGCCCTTCTGGGTTGCTGTCGCTGGAGCAGCTTGTCCCTCGCTTTCAGTTGTCGCATCAGCTTGCGCTTGAGGCTGCGCGCCTGCCTGCTGGGTTTGAGTGGCTTCAGTGACATTGGCTACCCCTGTTGGCTGGGGTAAGGCAGGCGCAGGCGCTTGGCTTTGCGTTGGGCTCGGCGCAGCTGCTTGCGGCGCATTGTCGATAAGCGTGGGAGAAGCATTCGGCTGTCCTCGGGTTGTGGGATCTGTTTGAGCGCCTTCGGCTGTGCGTGCGCTGGGGAAGCTGCGCACCATCGGCAGCAGCTGAGCATTCGGAGCTTGGAGTTGCAGCACCTTCACGGGCTGATCGGCCTGGCGCTTAGCCAGCCACTGGTGATGGCCATCCACCACATAACCATCGGCAGACACAAGGATCGAGCGATCACCGCCTTTGCGATCCATGGCTTTACGCACTTTTTCCACGGAGAACTCGGCCTGCGTGGGCTTGAGGTCTGTGGCATTCACTTCGGCGGACTGGCTTTCCACGCCTTGTCCCTTGAGGTAGCCAATCAGGGCACCGCGGTGCTCAGCGAAAACTTGGGGCATTTCCGCGCGTGGGACGCCCAAAGTGCCAGACTCGGGGGCAAAGGCATGCCATTCACCATCGATCTGCTTACCGGTAATGCTGGGCACCACTTGTGTCGACTGGCCGCGTCGGGTGACCTGAGCGGTATTACTCAGTCCTAGTTCTTCACGGCGCTGAAATTCAGCTGCGGCTTGTGCACGCTCTTGGTTCCAGCGCACATCGCGCTCCACTGCCTCGGGGCGCAACTCAGGGCGGGCATTGCCTTGTGTGTCGGCCACCATGCGGCCAGTGACGCGGTTGTCATAGGGCAGCGCAGCCGCAACTGGATCCTGGGCGACTTGACTGCGGGCCGACTCGGGCAAAGCGGCTGTTGCCTGCACATCAAAGCCAGAGCCAGATGGGTGCGGCACGATGGTGGCGGCAATACCCTGCTGCTGGGCAGCATCACGCAAGCGGCTGGCCTGCTCCATGGCCATAGGCTGGCCGGGTGTTTGGTAGCTGTCTAGGGCGATTCGGTTGATCGCCTCTTGGTAGGCACTATCAGACTGAACTGGATCACCAGCTTCAAATTCGACACCACCCTCGTATTGGTACTGTGCGTCTGCCATTTCCAACGGCTGCGCTGGCGCCTGCCCTGTGGCCGGATCAAACCCGCGCACTATGGGGCGCATGGCGATGCGATCTTCTTCTGGAATGTCCATGCTGGGCGCCTGCGGCATGGGGTTGGCATCCAGCAACTGCTGCAGCTCATTGGCACGAAAGCGCTTCACACCCTCTGGCGTGCGCTCATCCGCAATCTCACGTAGCAATTGATCGGCTTGGTCGCGGGCCTGCTGTGGCAAAGACTCCAGGCGCTCAGCCATGCTGGGGACCATGGGTGCCTGGGGTTGCTCTACAGGCTGCAGGCTCAGGCCATTGTCTGGTGCAACTTCTTGCTGCGGCTGCCCACTGGCAGCGGCATCTACCGCAGCGGCCGCCACCTTGGACAACGGGCCATTGCTCGGGTCCAACCCTAAATCTTCGCTGGGCTTGCGTGCTTGCGCATGTGGATTGCCAGTCAGCAGCGAAGTGCCTGCACCCGTGGCGGTGCCCAGCACGCCGCCCATGGTGGCGGCACCGGCCACGCCCTTCATGGGGTCCAAGTCTGGATTGAACGGTACCGCTGCGCGTTGGCCCTCGTACTGGGTCACGCCTTCTTCCAGGGCTTCCTGTGCGCCCTCTACGGCGCCAGTCTTCAAGGCACGGGCCACCAAACCGCCGCCAAAGCCCTTGGCGCCTGCCACCAGTCGCTCAGCGCCCACCAAGCCGCCAGCAGCACCAATGGCGGCGGGTAGCACGCTGGCACCACGGGCAGCCGCTACGGCTTGCTCGTCCGTGGCTCCACCTTCACGGGACATGTCATAGGCTGTGCCCGCAGCATCGCCCCCAGCGCCTGCGGCACCCACACCAGCACCAGCGGCCAATCCAGCGCGGGTGGTGCCCTTGGCTCCCAAGCCCAAGGCACGCGCCCCCACCGCTGCACCCTTGATGGCAAGGCCTGGGGCAGCAAACGAACCAGCAGCCTGCGCTGCAGCCAGCAAAGGATTGCGCGCCACATACCCAAGAGTTGCTCCCACCTCGTCGCCCATGCCCTGGGCATCTTGCATCTCATGGCTGTACCGCGCCTTCTCCGCCTTGACCACATCGGACTGCTTGGCATCGCCAGCTTCAATGATGTTTTTATCGATCCACTGTGAGGCAGCATTGCCAGGGCGCACAAAGTTAGCGACCGCTGATGCAGTGCCTGCTGCGGCGTTAGCGGTCTCAATCACCGCATCGTTGATGGCCCCGACGATCGAGCGCCGGGGGGCCGGAAGCGTCAGCGCCCCGCCATCCCAATCTGTTTCTGCTGCAGTAGCGGCGCTCGCTGGTGGGGATAGAACGCCTTTATCCCAGTCGGTGTTTTGTGCCATGAAGGCACTTTGCCCACCCAGTCACAAACGGTCGAACCTTGGCCGGGGTACAAAAAAACCGCCAAAGCGGTCTCTGAGCAAAGCCCTCTGCCAAAGGCAGTGTCAAGTGAGGCATCACGCCTGCGTATATCGATGGAGTGATGGGCGCAAACCTACTCTCCAGCACTCCACAAACACGCTATCGCAACAGCTCTTTAGCCTTTGGGCTGAGACTTACATGCGCTGATGCAGACTGATTACGAATAGCGTAATAACCAGCTCGAGAAAAATCTTGCTCCAACTGCTTGATGGCAGCATCGACTTCTTCCTCGTTTGTCAGGCGCATCCTTGGATGCTCTGCGGCAATAGCTTGCAACTCGGCGAATTTTGATTTCGCACATTTCAGGTACGAAACTTTCACTTCAGGTCTAGCGGAGCTGCAAGCCAAGCTAAGAGATTCGTTCAGCTGCTCCTTTGCTGCATGCGCTTGCTGCTCTAATTTTTCTAGCAGAGCCCCCCGCGCCTTGGCATTAAGAACTAGCTTGCGAATCCAGTCGAACATAAAGACGCCTCCATCTTGCGGGATGGTAGCAAAGTGCCACCATGCATCATGGACAAGATACCGGGGTTACCAACGATGTAGCGACTCGGGTTGTGCATCAAACCTAGCTCACAGCTTACTATCTAGGCACCCACTTGCTGCCATCCCACACCGCCTCTTTGTTCCCCACACGCGAGACAGTGCCAACCTCACGCTGCACTGAGGATGATGCTCCCGTTGGCTGTGAAGCCGACACCGGCACTTGCTGCACCGAGCCATCCTCCATGAGTCGCACCAAAGCCTGCCCACCGCGTACTACCTGCCCCATATCGTTGGTCGTATCGGGCAGCGTCACCGTCTGCATGCGGTCAGCAGCCGTCTTGCCAGCTAATGCCGCAAGCGACCGCTGGGCCATCGCGCGCTGCTCAGGCGTAGCCTTCGGATCAAGCAAGGTGTTGCGCAGCTGCTCTTGCTGGCCTGCGGCACGGTTGGCAAAGCCCTGTGTTTCTTGCTCCATGCCCAGGCGTGCGGCATCAATCAAGCTGCGTCGACCTTCGCGGCGATCCGCACCAGCCTGCTGAATCCCCTCGCGTTGCAAGCCCGCGTTTTGTCTCATGACCTCAACATCAGCGCCTGTCTGCCCACCGGTCATGGCGGCAAAGTCGGCTTGCAGCGCTTCCCCATAAGCCTTCTGCGCAGCTTGACCCGAGCCTTTTTTGGCCCAATGGCTTTGATGAATCAAGCTGTTGGCATCCATCTTCTGGCGCCGCAGCATCTCGCGCGCTGTCCAGTCGTTGCCACTGTGCGTGGCTGTGACGCGGCCAATCAGCCCTTGGGGCGGTGACTGGGGCACGTTGTCGCTGGTGGCCACCCGACTGATGCTGTCCATCTGCTGGTTCGCTGACAGTTGTTCAGCTGCCGCCATGTTCTGCGCAGACAGCATGCCTTTAGGCTCACTGTTCAAGCTCACAGCTGCTTCACCGGTGCCTGCATAGCTATTGCCTGTGCGGTAAATGCCTGGGGCAACCTGTCGGGACGCGTCCACCAGAGGATTGGATGCCCCTGCCGTGGGCGGATTGACCGTGCCACGGGCAGCACCGGCTGCACTGGTGCGCGGGATGGCAGGAGTCGATTCAGGCGACTCAGCACCTGCAGGCAGTACAGCCAGCGCCGCAGTGCCCGTGGCAACCTTGTTGACCACACCGGCGGTAGAGTTCAGCGCACGGCTGACCAAGCCACCCGTCTGGGCCACTTTGCCAACGCCGCCGATGCCTGGCAGGGCCATGGCAGTGTTATAGGCTTGGCGGCCAAACTCAGAGGCATGAATGCCAGATTGAGGACGTGCCGCCGGCGCTTGGCGGTCTTCTTCTGTGGGGATCTGGTCAACCAGACTGCGGCGCATTGGGGCGGACGTGGCCATGGGAATACCTCATTGGTTACTTGAGCCAAGTCTCGCGCGAGAGTAACCACTGTCCCAAGCCTTAGCCGGGTGTTGTCGCAACCCCGCCAACCCAATGACATCCCAAGGTTAGTCACTCATCGACTACCTGTAAGTCGGGGCGCCCCAACGTTTCTCGCAATCCACAGTAAAGCGGAGATGTACCAAACGTCAAGAATTAGGAACGCTTAGAGCTTCTTTTTGAAATTGCTGGAAGTATCCATCGGGGATTGTTAGCAATCAACTGCTTGCTCACTAAAGCAGCCACCTCCATCGCAGCGTCTGCTAGCACCGTAGGCTTACCAGTGCGTCTATTGATGATTCCGATAGAGCGCAGTGGTCCATCTATGATTTCAGAGATCTGTACACCATGCATGCCTACGGCATGAAACACACCAAGATACGGTAGCACTGCAAGTCCTACACCGGCCTGAACAAGACCGATGACAGAGCTAATCTGCTCAAGCTGCATCTTAGGCTGATACTCGATGCCACGACTGAGGTAGGCAGCACTCATGTAACGCCAGGCTGTACTCGAATCGGTCAGAGTGATGATTGGCATTCCTATGAGGTCATTGAGCTTAACGTGCGGTGGAATTTTGCTGCGCCAACTTTCACCGGAAAGTACTACAAACCGATCTCGCATCAACTCGCGATAGTGCAGATCAGGGTGAGAAGGGGCTATGGACGCGAAAGCCAGGTCGGCTTGGTAGTGAATAACGTGATCAATGCATCGGCTGTTTGGGGCGTCCAATATGGTGATGTGAGGAGCAGTGAAACGTTGCTCCAATATCGCGCACATTTCTGGGACAAGCACGTTAGCAAGAGATGGCCATGCAGATACTGTTAGCTGCAGAGACTCATGCTCCGCGGAGGACATCAGTCTCGTCATACCACTGTCGTACTCACCGATGATGGTTTGTGCTATTGATACCAGCCGTTTTCCGCCCTCAGTAATTCGAACGTGGCGTGTGGATCGTTCGAATAGGGGTAATCCCAAGTTTTCTTCCAGTTCGCGTATTGCCTTGCTCAACGACGGCTGTGTCATGAACATTTTTTCAGCAGTTTTACTGAAATTAAGCGAATCGGCTAACACCAAAAAGATGCGAAGTTGCTTAGGGGAAATATTCATTTATTCCTTGAAGCTATAAATCGATACCAATAAAGAATTTTTTAAATATATTTGATCTGCATAGCATCTGTCTCAAATTACATGTCACGCATGAGGCAATTTGAAGAACGGAGACAAGATGCTCGATTTGAACAACAAGGTAGCGTTGGTAATGGGCTGCGGTGCAGTAGCCAAGGGATGGGGGAATGGACGAGCTACTGCAGTTCTACTGGCGCGCCAAGGTGCAAAGGTTTATGGCACTGACATTTCGTTGGATCAGGCGAATGAAACACAAGATGTGATCACCCAAGAGGGCGGCGAGTGCTATGTGGCCTCATGTGATGTAACCAAATCTGATCAAGTCGCAGCTAAGGTCGAGGATTGCATCAAGCGCTATGGCCGAATCGACATATTGATCAACAACGTTGGCCTATCCCAACCCGGTGGCCCTGTTGATATGACTGAAGAAGTTTGGGACGCGCAGCTTCAGGTCAATCTCAAGGGTGCGTTCTTGGCGATGAAGTACGTCATTCCCTACATGAGCAAGCAAGGTGGTGGCTCTATCGTGAATGTCGCATCGGTTGCAGGCTTGCGGTACGTGGGAAAACCTCAAGTTGGATATGCAGCGGCCAAGGCAGGGCTTATGCATCTTGGTCATACAACAGCAGTAATTCATGCAGCTGAGGGCATTCGCGTCAACACAGTCGTTCCGGGTTTGATGCATACGCCACTTATCGAAGGTCTCGCAGCGAAATACGCCAAAGGAGACACGCAAGGATTTATAGAGCACAGAAACAACCAAGTGCCTATGAAGCACATGGGCTCAGGATGGGACACCGCGTATGCAGTGCTCTTCCTGGCTGCCGATGAGAGCCGGTACATCACAGGAACTGAGATCGTGGTGGACGGTGGGCTCATAGCGGCAACTCGTTAACGATCGAGTTGACTCGCGAATCAAGAGGCATTTTCAAGTGCCTACAACTCACAAAAACCAAGGAGACAAAAATGATGAATCGCCGTCACTGGCTTGCAGCCACTTGCGTGAGTTTGGGAATGACCGTGAGCAGCGTTAGCTGGGCACAAGGATACCCAAATCAGCCTATCCGTCTGGTCGTTCCTTTTGCTCCTGGTGGAGCTGTGGATCAAACCGCCCGGATTATCAGTGGAGCTCTTGGTGATCGACTTGGCCAACAGATCATTGTTGAGAACAAACCGGGTGCAAGTGGTTCTTTAGCAGCAAGTGAAGTAGCTCGTGCAAAGCCAGATGGCTACACGATCATGCTGGCTTTGGACTCGCAGGCAGTAAACCATCACATAGTTAAGAGCTTACCTTTTGACACCTTTAACAGCTTTGACTACCTCGGCATCTTAGTGACAACTCCTCAAATTCTGGTTGTGCGCAATGAGATTCCGGTCAAGAACCTAGATGAACTTGTTGCATACCTGAAGGCAAACCCGAAAGCAACATATGGATCAGCAGGCACAGCGTCTGCTGGCCACGTAAACAGCGCTCAGTTGGGAATCAACAAGGGGCTCAAGACAGAACATGCGCCATACAAGGGTGCAGCTCCAATGATGGCTGACCTCATGGGTGGGCACATTGACTATGCGTTTGGTGGTCTATCGGTGTTGCTGCCGCATGTGAAGGCTGAGAAGGTTCGCGCCATTGCGGTTAGTTCACCAAAACGCTCCTCCAAGTTGCCTGATGTGCCTGCTATGAACGAATTCATACCTGGGTTTGAATACCCCACATGGATTGGCTATCTCGCACCGAAAGGACTTCCTTTGGATGTGCATAAAAAGATTACCACCGCTTTCTCTGATGTGATGCAGGACCCCCAGATCGTAAAACGCTTCAACGAAAACGCCTTTGACATAGTGAATGGCACACCAGAAATGATGGCTCAACGAGTTCGCAAAGATTCCGATGTTATGGCAGAACTGGTTAAACAAAAGATCGTTGATGCCAACTGATTAGCTTTATAAATTAAGAAAGTATTTCATTCATGGCACGAATCCCATATGCAGATTACAACCACCCGTCAGTCAAAGAGCTCTCAGATCGAATAATTGCAGAGCGCGGTAGCATATTGCATCTTTACCAAATGCTGATGCATAGCGGTCCTATCGCAGAAGGTTGGCTTAAATATCTCACCGCTATTCGTCAAAAAACGAGTATTAGTGGTGCAATGCGTGAGTTAATCATCATGCGAGTAGCATTGCTAAATAACGCCCCCTATGAAGCAGAACAGCACGCCCCCATAGCTTTGCAGGAAGGCGTAACACAAGACAAGCTAGATGCACTAAAAAATTGGCCAACAAGCAATGTCTTCGACAAAAATGAACGTGCCATCTTGTCCTATACGGACTCGATGACTCGTGAAATACAGGTACCGGAGAGTATTTTTAACGAGGTTGCCAATATTTACAGCAATGAAGAAATTGTGGAGATCACAGCAACGATTGCAGCCTACAACATGGTTTCGCGATTTTTAGAGGCTCTGCAAATCCATTCGCACGACGAACGATAAATCGCAAAATTTTAGAAGATCGAAAAAATATAGTGGCATAGTTAAAAGAAAAGAGACAACCATGAAAAAGAAAATAATCTTAGCTGCAATATTGCTTCCTTTTACAGTATTAGCTCAAGAAGCATGGCCTAACAAACCGATAAATTTCATTGTTCCATACCCTCCGGGTGGCCCTACCGATTTGATGGCCCGCTTAATTGCAACACCGCTATCTCAAAAACTCAACGTACCAGTAATCGTTGAGAATCGTGCCGGTGCAAGTGGCAATATTGGCTCAGCCCATGTTGTTAAAGCAAAACCCGATGGTCATACAATTTTGCTTGCTGCCAGTGGAAATTTGTCAGCCAACCAGTTTTTGTACTCAAAACTTGGTTTCGATCCGCTTAAGGACTTGGCTCCGGTGATTCAGATTTCTAAGTTCCCGCTAGTGGTAGAAGTCTCCTCTAACAGCCCCATCAAGACCTTCAAAGAATATGTAGAGTTCTCTAAAAACTCTGAGAATCGCGTGACTTTTGGTTCAGCCAGCAATGGTTCACCACAGCACCTTGGAGCTGAATTGTTTAAGTCTTATGCTAAGGTCGACATTTCCCATGTTCCATACAAAGGTGCCGGTCCTGCTCTAGTGGATCTTATGGGAGGACAAATTACGAGCATGTTTGACATCATGGGAAGCTCTATGCCGCACATCAAGGCAGGAAAGCTACGTCCCTTGGCAGTCTCCACGAAGAGTCGATCTCCATTACTTCCAGATGTACCATCCATCAGTGAGCTAGGCTACCCAGATTTCGAATATTACGCATGGCATGGCATCTCTACAACGGCTGGTACTCCCAAGCCCATAATAACCAAGCTAAATAGCACAATACAGGAAGTTTTTACTGATCCTCAGTTCCGTGAAAAATGGCTAGAAATAGGATCAGAAGTAGTGTCTGGTTCTGCGGAACAGTTTGACGATTTTATTCGCAGTGAGACAAAAAAGATGGAAAAATTGATTAACAGTTTACAGATCAAGCTTGATTAAGTTGTAAAGAGTCCTGAAGGCTTTTTCATCAAAAATTTCTTCCGCTTTATCAAGTAAAAAAAGGATCGTGCCCTCTTTAGAGAGCATGATCCTTTTCCCTTCATTAGGGATTTTTTGAATAAAAAACTTCCTTTATCGATTAATAGAATTTAAGGAAGATTTTTATTCATTTGACTGAGGATATTTCTATATCTAAGACTATCACCCTAGACAATAATTTCTTATAAACAACGAGACTTCAAACTAATTATTAACGTCTCTCATGGCAGCTTCTTTAGCCTTCAGCCTTTTCTGCAGTGTTGCATTCCAGCATTCACCATCCTTTCCGGAATGTATTCGACGATGACAGGTCGGACAGATAGCTGCAACCCATTCGGGATGATCGGGACCATCATCTGAAAGGCGGGTGGTATGGTGGGGTTCAAGGTAAGGTGTGCCGTCTTTTTTCATGAATGGAGCGGGACTATCACATGCCTCGCAGATTCCTTTTGAGCGTGCTAGGACATATTCTTTGACTTGTTCACTACGCTCATACCATGAGCGCTTCACCTCACTGCTACTTTTATTAGTTTTTTCTGGTTTTGCAGCCTCATAGGCTGCCTTACGCAGGTCGGCTAAGGATCTGATGGTCTTTTGCTTTATTGAGATTGAATGGCTAAAGGTTTCAGAAGCTTGGACTCCAGGAGTCAGTGGCAGTAAGTGAAAAACAATGGTTTTTCGGAGATCGCCATTTTTGTCTTTGTCAATTGCATCTTCCCATGAAGCACACTCGAAGCACCCTTGATAGCGAACTCCCCTACCTTTACCAAGATCCTTGAAAAGAAGCAATTCTTTGCCATCTTTCTTATGGTTGCAGATTGCTCGATTTCCACCTGTAAATGTCATGTCACCTACTTGACCCTCGCCGGTGTATCTAAAAATTCCATCATCGGTCCAACCGTCTGTATAGCCGTAGGTTTTTCCACTATCACCGGAGAATATGAAGACGGCGGGAAACTCTTTTGGGGTCCAAATCCCAGCTTGGAGTTGACCTCCGTAGCACTCTACCAAATCCTTACGCATGTAAGTAGTACCTTGGGCCAAGGCGATTGCAGGATGCTCGGGCTCAGTAATATTAAATCCGAGTTTTCGGAGCGCTGGTACTACGGTAGTAAGGCCCCCCGAAAATTCTTTGGACTTGAGCGGTATACCATGCTGCTTTCCAACACTAACCCCGGCAATTGCCTTAGAGTCGTAGTATTTACCGTTGTAATGCAATAAATACAGCCTGGAGTATTTGTATCCATACTTCTTAAGAAACTGCTCCCGTCCAAGAACATCGCATTCTTGAATAGCTTTGATAACAGCATCTGCAGAAGTTAAGTCTTTTAGTGTCAGCTGCACCTTCATCTCCTCAATATAATATATGGAACAGCATACGACATATAGAGCATTAGGCAGGCATTGACGGTGGAGGTTGTGCTTTATTGAATAACAATGAGCTCCAATCCTAGATTTGTGATGTGATTGTCCGGCCTACGTTTCCCGTTGAGGTCAGCCAGAGCATCACCTTCAGAAAGCGTCAAACGCTTGCGGCCATCAGGCCAATAGCCATCCTTCTCGGCCTCCGCGCGCTTGGCACTCACCAGTTGCCCACGCAGCGTGTCCTGCTCCTCCAGGCTCAGCGTGCCAAAGTCCGGGTTGTGCTGGATGAAATGCGCCAGCGCGTCAGAGCTTTCGAACTCGCGGCCGGCTGGCACTTCAACAGCTTGCTTCTGGGCCTGAACGCTTTCTAGGGCGTTTGCTGCAGGTGCTGTGCTGGTTGGCTGACCTGCTTTGGCAGTCGTGCTGGCCTTGGCTTTGCTGGTTGCTTTGGTGGTGCGGGTCATAGGTACTCCTGTAAATGAAAAAGGCTCCGTATTGGGAGCCTTGATTTCATGGGAATGTCGCCTTATCCGCGAACCTTAGCCGGGGTCAAGCAATTGGCCCCGGCATCATTGCCGCCCCGCTGCGCACCAATTCCTCATTCCGTGCAGACGCCTTTGTGCCGAACTCAGCCTCAAAGCGACGCAGTGCCAAGATAGCTTTTGCATCGTTGTACAGATCGTTGTCCTCGCGGCTGTAAGCCCGGTACAGCATCCAGTCCACCAAAGCAGCATGCGCCTCGGGCCGAATCTCTGGCGTATCTCGCTCTTGGCACAGCTGCTTGCTCGGCAACGACTGCACAGTCATCAACAGTTCGGCCTGTGCGCTCGGGCATGGCCACAGGTGTAGGGTCCCAGTTGTCACGCCAGATACAAGGTGCGTGGTTTGAGACTGCGGGCTATCGAACTGCCAGCCCGGATGCAGTGCGTCCATTTCCTGCACGCTCAACACCGAAACTGGTTGTCGGTTTACAAAGGCCCGCGTGATTTTGATGGCTCTGGAATCGAGCTTCAGCAGTTCTTTGCTGGCCTCAAGCACCACGATTGAGGTGGTTACCAAGAGCTGACCGCGCCGGCAGGCTTCCACTTGCGCCTCATTGGCGTAAATGGTCAGCTCCTCATCGCTGCAGAAGTAGTCTTCAACCTTGTCGAAGGCCTGTGCCCTATACAAAGCAATCAGCTCTTTGAGGTTCATCGCAGTCAGCTTTCTGTTTAGCGCGCTTCAGCCAAGACGCCGCGCAGCCACGGGCCACCATTGGGGTTGCGATCCTCAATCACCGAAAACGGGAATCGCAGCAGGTGCATGGCCTTGAGGTGGTTCATTCCCTCGCCCAGACGCTCATCCAGAGTCTGCGTGAAGTTGGTACGTTTGGCACGGGCCAGAACCTCCACATACTTGCGCTTGACCGTAATGGGCTCACCACGCGCCAGAAACTGGTTGACGCCGTTCACACCCACTTGCACCAGGCGCGGCTCATCCGGGTCCGTCGCAGGGTTGACGATGATGGTCACAGGTTCATTCATGAATGCTTCCAGATCCAAGGCATCCTTGGGCATAGGCTTGTCCACCACGTCGATGCCTGCTGTCGTGCGGATTTCGCCGATGGCGCCCTGTTGCTCGTGGCCAAGGTATTCAGCACCAGCATCGACCTGGCTGGATGTACGGGGGTTGCGAGTTGCCATGTCTTTCGTCCTGTGAAGTTGTCGCAGGGCCTGGCCCTGCTTGAGAGGAATAGCTGCCCAGCACACCCGTGTGGGGTGCGCTGGGACTTGGGTTACAGGGAGGAGACGCCTGCTTCAGCGATGGCCATCCAGCCCTCATTGAGCAGCGTCATGTTCATGTAGAACTTGGCGCCCACGTAGCCACGCTGGCCCAATGGGTCGGACTTGTCTTTCTGGCCCACAGGGATGTAGGTCGGATCGATGGAGTCCACACCGCGTAGTGCCAGTTGGCCCCAAGCGTCTTCACCAGCCACGATGAACGGATACACGTCCACCTTGCCGGTGCCCATCAGAGCGGTGGCGGCTACATCCGCACCGGCGGCCAGGTAAGGTGCCAACTCGGGCGAGGTCACAAAGCGGAAGTTCTCGCAAGAGCCCAGCTCCTGGGCATGCACGGGCTTGCGGCTGCCGTACTCGCTCACGTGTACGAAGTTGGCCAGATCGCGCACGTCGGCTTCCGCGTCGGTGTGCACAAACACCAGATACGACGCTTCCACGGGTTGCGTGGCAATCTCTGCGGAAGGTGCCAGGATGCCGGTGATGCGCTTGGCGTGGTTGGCCTGCAGATTGCGGCTGATCTTGCGCAGCAGGTTCAGCGTGATCTTACTGGCCACCGTGGCACGGCTGGAGCCACCTGCAAAGAACACATTCGTGCAGGCCTTGATGCCACCGTAGCGGATCATCTCGCGCAGCAGACCCACGCGCTCGCCGCACTGCTTTTTCATCTCCGCAGGTACGTCGTCTTCGTAGGTGTCCGCCACCTGGTCGGTCAGCTGGTACAGGCAGCCGTACTGCTTGATCACCGCCGTAATGTCCTGCGGTGTCAAGCTATCGGCCGTAGGCGTAACGCCCTCCACCAGCTCATGCGCTGCGGCATCAACCGCAGGACGGTTGCGCGTGTCCCAGTTGGTATTTGCAGCACCGTAGGGCAGGTAGCGGCGGAACACCACGGTTTTGCCCTGGTTCTTGGGCAGTGGGCGCTGCTGGCCGCAAATGCCCAGCACTTCGGTGGCAATCGCATGGGCGAGGATTTCACCCTTGATCTTGCCGATACGGGGCGCCGGAGCGCCAGAGGTAAATTGAGCCATGGTTTTCTCCTCGGGCCTAGCGTCGGCCCATCACTGACTGAAAGCCAGCATGAAAATCGTCGGTTTCGGTGGGGGCGGCTTGGGGCTTGGGCGCGTTACCTTGGGGGGTCACCGCGGCTGCCAGGCGCTGCTGGCCTTTTTGAGCCTTCTGCGCCTGAGCCTGCTTGGCGCTCGACCACTGATCGAACTGACCAATGACGGCCGCCAGCGAGTCCGCGGTGTCTGCCGTGCCAAACGCGGCCTGCACCTCCTCGCTTTGGGCTGACAACCAAGTGTTGAACTCTTGCCCTTGCACCTTCTCGCGCCACCCTGCGTGCATGCGATCCATGACAGCCAGCTCAATGTCCACAGGGTCAAGCGCGGCGGTCGCCGGTGCTGCATCCGTGGCCACGGTCTGCTGCACTAGGGCGGGCGGGGCTGCCTGCTGGGCCTGTTGCTGCTGGGGGATCAACGCTTTGGCGTAGGCGGCAATTTCTGGAAAGTCCTGCTCGAACTGCTTGAGTTCTGGCGGCAACTCGGGCGCAGCGTGAGGCTGCGGCGGAGCTGTTTGGTGCGCTGGCACCTGGGACTGCAGCGTGCGTTTGAGCTCGCCAATCGTTCCCTGGGCCTTGCGCAGCTGTTGCGCCAAATCGGGGACTTTCCCGGCCTGTTCCACCAAGCGTTCAATTTCGCTGCGTTTGAAGCCACCAAACACCTCTGGATCGTCACCATCCGGCAGCTGCGCTTCACCGGTGCCAGGTGCGGATGCACCCTCATCACCTGTGGTGGCAGCTGCCTGCGATGCATCACCAGGCTGCTCGTTAGGCTGCATTGCAGGGTCTTGCTCAGTCTGGCTGGATGCAGTCGCCGCGGCCGTTGGTACGGCGGGGGCTGGTGCAGGCTGCCCGGAAGCTTGTGCAAATCCCTGTTCGAACGCTGCGCGCTCTGCTTGCTGGTCTTCTACGTTCATGCGTCATGCACTCCTGTGTTTTGAATAACCGCAGCCTCAATAGGCGGGGGTCTCCTGCACTGGGGCTGGCTTGTCATCCGCCATCGCCAGTAACTCTTTCCACGCTGCAATACGCCCACGGACTTCCGCAGTCCGGGTTGCATCCAGCGTTGGGCTGTCGTTCTTCTCCCGCAACGTAGCCAGCTGTGCTTGCGCTTTGTCTGCGATGGCACGCCAGGTTGGCGAGTGGAAGTCGATGGCCGAATTCGTCATGGGGGACAGTTTCTGGCTTAGCGCCACAAAGACGAATCCCTAGCCGGGTGGGCATGCCGCGATCACAAAAAAACAAGCCCTCCAGGTTGTGCACCGGGAGGGCTGTAAAGGGCTGTGCTTATCGATCAGGACCGCACGCCGTCGTCCGCCTGGGTCTCGATGCCAGCCTGCATCCCAACAGCTGGGCTTGCCGGATTGGCTGGCGTCAGTGGGTTGGTGTTAGTAGGCACTTCAACCGGTGGCACCTCCCCTGCACCGCTGGCCTGCGGCACGATGGGAGCGGCATCCATGTCTATGGACCCTGCAGAGCGCAGCAGCGCATCGGCTGTGGTGGCGGTGCCGGGAATCTGCTCGATCACCTGAGCCGTTTGCACAGCGCTGTACTGAGCCTCCACCCGGGCGCCCACGGTCAGCGCCTGGGCGCGCTCGGCGTCGGCCTGCGCTTTGATGGCCTGTGCACCCAGCAACTGTGCCTTGGCCTGCAGCGTCGGGTCTTGACTTTGCTGTGCCCGCTGGGCCTTTTGCTCCTCTGTCAGCTGGAAGTTCTTCGGATCCAGACGCTGGCCACGGCACAACTCGGCCGCCAGCTTGGCCGGATCCAAGTCGTACACGGGGTTGGCCGAAGCCTCCAGCAGCGACATCAGGAACTGCTGCTGGGCGTCCCGCTCTACCAAGGCCGACGATGCCCGCACTTCAATTTCGAAGTCCCCTTTGATGTTGTCGTCGTCGCTGTAGCTCATCATCCAGTCGAAATAGCGCTGGATGTGCGGCCTCGTCATGTAGTCGTCAAAGCGCTTGGCCAGGCGGCGCAGCACGCTGGTGGCATTGTTGTTTTGCATCTGCATGCCCCCCAGGGTCTGGGGCGCATCACCACGGATACCCTGCAGCATGGCAGGCATGCCGGTGGTGTCCTCGGCCATCTTCAAAGCAAAGTTGATGATGTTCATCAGCTCGTTTTGCACGCTGGTCACCGAAAAGCTGGCAAAGGCTTTGGTCACATCCGGCACATCGCTGCCCGCTTCAGCGCGCCACAGCTTGCCGGGGCGAAGCGTGTAAACCCCATCCACGGGCGTGATTCCATTGCTGATCACGACCTGCGGTGCTGCAGACAGACCGCTGTTGTCCATCATGGCGCGTGTGCTGGCAACGAGCATGCGCTGCACGGTGCGGATCTGGCGGCTGACGCCAATCCCCCAGGGCATACCAGGGCGGCGCTGCCAGGCCAACACGTCATAGGGAAACTCGCCGCTTTCCAAGGGGCTGAGCACGGCCTTAACCAAGCGGTCATTGATCATCACCGCCATGGCGGGCAACTGCTCCTCGGCCCCCTCATCCAGCTCTACGCCCATGGCTGCCAGCTGTTGGCGCATGCAGTGACCGTGGAAGATCCACATTTCAAACTCATCATCACCGTGGCGGTACACCGACTCTGTGCCCTCGCGCGTCTTGGCCGGGCCTTCGCGCAGCACGGCCAGCAGCTCGGCACGGTCGTAGCTCTCATCCTTGAGCAAGTCCATGATCTGGCGCTTGCCGATGTACTCGCGCTCGAAAGTAAAGCTCCCAGCGTGGATGTTCTCGCCACAGGCAGGATCGGGGAAGAAGTTCCAGAAGTCGATGCGCTTGCTGCCAGGCTTGATTTCGTCCACCTTGAACTGCGTCTTGAGCTGGGTTACCGGATCCTGGCGGGTCATGCGCACCGTCCGCATCACGGGAAACGGCCCTTTGAGCACACCTGAGCCACAGCGGGCCGCATCCTCAATCACTTGGCGCACTTCTCCGTGCCAGTTGGACTCCACCAGCGGATCCTCGATGGCCTTTTGCATCTTGGTGGCCGCCTCCTGGGCCAGCTGTGCCTGCTGCTCCATCGCCTCCTGCACGGCCTCCGTGCTGGGCATGCGCATCGCCTCAGCCAGCTTGGTCAGCTGCAGCTGGCTGAGTGTCGGCAGCGGTGTGGCCTTGATCTCCCAGGCACGGTCATCGGTGGGCAGCAGCATATCTGCCACCCGGGCGCTGGCTGCATCTACATATGGGCGAGTGATGTTCAGGAACACCACGGAGCGCGTGGGCTGCTGGCCCTGCTGCTGGCCCGACAGCAGCGCCTTGCTGCGGCTGCGATAGAGCATGTTGGCCGACTGGAACGCACGGTTGGCGTCGTCAATGCCCTGGTAATGCTCCTCATCTTCCGTCCATTCTTCCTCGATACCCGATCCCGCACGGCCTGCAATCGCCTCGCGACGCTTGGCCAGCAGATTCTGCAGCAGCGTCTGGCGGTCATCGATCGGTGGCGCATCGGCACCTTGGGGCTGCACGCCCCCGTTATTAGCGGTTGCTTGCATTTCAGTACCCCATTTCTTGATCCAGTGGTGCCCAGTTCCCCGTAATTGGGCGCTGTGGCTTGGGTTTGGTGATGGCCTTGCGCTTCATCATCAAGGCGTAGCGACTGGCTGAGAGCAAGTCATCGACCTTCTTGACCACCTTGCCTTCCTTGCGGTGGTACAGGCGGAACTCTTGGAACCAGTCTTCCAGGTGGCTAAACACCTTCCAGCGTCCGGTCTGCATGCGCTCGAGCATGTCCATCAGCCCTGCTTCCACGCCGTTGCTGCCATCTTCAAAGGTGGAGCGATCTTTGAGCATCAACACGCCCGCCTTGGCGTACTGCATGGCCAGCTGCTCACCAGAGCCTTTATCGTGCTGCAAACCGTCATGCGGCCAGGCAGTTGGCACCCAGTCGCCCCAAGCCTTGATGGTGGCGGCATGCACCACGGGTAGCGTTTCGCTTTGTCGGTGGCCTTGGATGACATAGATGCAGTCGTTGTCTCGATCCCAGGCCAACTGCACCGCAGCGCTGGGGTGATCCCAGCCGAAGTCCACACCATTGATGCGTGGCCAGTGTGCAGGCACAGCAAACGGTGTGCACTTGATCAGCTCTTCCTGTACCGGGAAGATGCGGCCGCTGCCCAGCGTGGGGATGCCCTTGGAGCGTGCTTCGCGTTCGTGCGCCGGATAGCTGGCCACGATGGTTTCTTTTTGCTCGGGGGTGTAGTGATCCACATCCCAGATCGTCATGCTGATGACCTTGCGGGTCTTGGCGCCCAAGTCATTGGCCTCGGGCATCAAGAAGCGCTTGACCACATCCGACATGCCCAGCAGCGGGGTGAACGTAGTCAGGGCGAACTGCCCGCGCTGGCCGTTGTTGGTACGGGTCAAGCCTTCGCCATAGATAGGCAGCGGCGGCTCTTCGTCAAACCAGACGCCATCGACTGTGGGCCCCTGCCACTTCTCGCGGCCTTTTTCGTAGGACTTGAAGGCAATCAGGCTCTCGCCGGCCTGCACATCACCCCCACCGCCGTGGCGAATCACCGCGCTGTCCAACAAGTTGGCCACGCCCATCGCCCGGGTGAAATCCTTGATGGCATCACGCGGCACCATACCCGTGCCCCACAAGTCCTGAATCGCTGGTGGGCCCAGCAGCATGCGCTGGGGGTTGTCGCGCGTGGCTTCGCTGGTCACCGAACCGGCCCAAAAAACCACCGGCTTATCGAACACCGCACCATTCCACCAGTCCGGGTAACGGCCAGTCAGGTGCATGGCCCATTCCGCCCCACCAGCTTTGGTCTTGCCCAGCTGGTTGCCAGCCATGAACAAGCGTTCGTTGTACTGCGCACCAGCCGCATGGAATTCGCGCTGCTTGGCGTACGCACCGTATTGATCCAGCTGCCTGCCTTGCAGTTCGCGCTCCACCATCGCAAGCACCGCGGCTTTCTTGTCCGGAGACAGGTACTCAGAAGACAGATTCATACTGCACCGCCCTTCAGGGCAGAGGCCACCGCCAGCAGTTCCTTGGTGCTGAACGCCTCCAAGCCAGGCGGTGGAGGCTCTGGCATCTCTTCACGAATGCCAAACGCTTGGCGCTCCAGCGCAATCAACCCCTTCAAAGACTCGGCCAGCGACCGCATGGTGCTCGAGCGCGACTGCAACGAGCCAGCTTTAGCCGCCATTTCAGCCAGCTTGGCGCGCTTTTCCTTGGTCATTTCTTCGGGTGGCGTGCTGCGCAGAATGTCAGCTGCCTCTGTGATGAGCGCCGGGTCAGCGCTTTGCTGCTCCAGCTCAGTAAGCATGCCCATGCACAGGCGGCGGGCACGCTCGATGTCGGCGCGGTGGGCAAGCCGGATCGTTGCCTGCGTGTTGGCGACCGCCTCGACCGTCGCCTTTTCCGCTGCGGGGCTGGCTTTGTTAACAGGCGTGTTAACCGAAGCCTTGTTAACCAGCTCATTGGCCTTGGCTTCGATCTTCTTTGTGAGGTCGCGCACCCAACCTTGGGCTTTGGCACGCTTGGCGATGTTGACGTGGCTGGTGCCAGAGCCCTCTGCAATTTCGCGCAGACTTTTAACGCCAGCCCTGTAGTCCAGCTCTATGCGCTCCCAGTCAATCTGGGGCTTATCGTTTTGAGGTTTTATCCCGGTGCTCTTTGCCATGCCCCAGAGTGTTCCGAGTAAGCATTTGGGGAGCTAACCCTAGTGGGGGAGGCTTAAGGGCGGCATGTTTGGCTGACACAACACATGTTTCACTGCATGTACTCCAGAATGCATCCAAGGAGGATCTGACATGCTTTTGAATCTTGTACTAGAACCCGAACGGATTGCATATAAGTTCCAAGGATGGAGAGGCCCTGTGCACATGGCAGTGGGGTTTGGTGTAGGTCTTTTTGGCTATTTCGTCGTTAATCTTTTTATGTTCGTGTCCTCATTCGGCCGGACTCAAGCGCCCCTTGGGGCAACAACAATCTGGATTGTTCTGGCTATTGAAGCTGTTGCCCTAGTGACGATGCTTTACGGCGCTTGGCTGTTTTACAAAGACACCATGTACCAAGCATGGCGCATTGATGCGGAGCTGCATCGGCATACACGCTGGTAATTGATCAGAGCAAAGCACCCTGCAGCGGCCGCTCCGACACCTCTTTACGAAGTCTCTGGTTAGCCTCCTCCAGCTCCTTGATCCGAGCCGACATTTCGCGCTGCACACCACGAAATTCCAGTTGCAGTCCCTGCGTGGCCAACGCCACATCATGTTGAAGCTGCAAGGTAGCCAGTTGCTGGGCATCGCCTGCCAGGCGCTGGGCCAGCTTACGCACCTCGCGTGGCCACAAGCGTATCTCCTGGTCGCCCACCTCAATGATCGTCTGCCCATCATCCAAATCAGTAATGCTCACTGGGCGCGGCGCGTCATAGCCCTTGACCAGCTCAAACACCCCATCCAGCACCCGGCGCAGCGTGCCGTCCTCGTCCACGAAGCGTGAAACGTGGTCGTCCACGATGTGATAAGTCAGCCCTGTTACCTCCTGCAGAGTTTTGCGTGTGATGGTGTGCCCAAGGGCAGCCATCTCTTGGATGGCATCCCAAATGATCTGGCGACTTGTGCGTGTTTCGGCTGGTTTTGTCATTCGGTGGTGTCCTTCCGTTAAACTGCTGCGTGTCTAGGGCGTTACAGCTCAGCGGGAGGCTCACTTCGGTGGGCCTTTTGCTTTTCAGCGTTTCAAAAGAAAAGGCGCTCGATTCACACGATGGCCTTTCTATCTTTGAGCCAGGCCACACGCGCCTGCACCTTGTCAGCCTCCAGCTGGGCGAACTGCTCACAGGCCTCTGCCTTGGCGCTTAAGGTGTGCCCTGGCAACGGTTTTTTGTCACAGCGCGCAAAGCCGAAATGCAGCATGTTGGTGTCCGTGGCCTTGGGGTTCCAATGCTGGCAGTCGATGCAGGTGGTCATTGATCGCCCTCCCCGTAGGCCCTGAATGCGACTTCATGCTCCGCACCAAAGGCCTCCATCAGCTGCTGCAGCTCGGACATCTCGCGTTTTGTCATCTGGCTGGTGGACTGGCCGCAGACCACAAAACCGCCATCTAGGCCGGGAACGACCTTGGTGCGCTTGATCGCCGCCGTGAACACATCCTTCCACTCTGCAGGCGTCAGGCGGTGGCCATGCCAGTCCACCTGCTCGCTGATGTCGCTCAACATGGACCACAGGCGTCGGTTTTGCGCATCGCTGCGCTTCTCCGGGCGAATCTCCAGGGTCAGGCGGTGACCGGCCATCACTGCGTTCTTGGCATGAGACCAGGCGTGCATGATGGCCTTATGCGCCTGGACTGGCTCCCACAGGCTGAGGGTGACGCGGTCCATCAGGCCACCTCCATGCGTCCAAAGTGAGCGAGCAGCACGGCTTCGGCGCGGTTGTGGTCCTTCACGCGCTTGAGTTCAGCCAGCACTTCGGGGTGCAAGCGGCGGGCAGTCTCCAGAGACTTCGACTTTTCCGACTTCAGGCCGAAGCGCTTTTTCCAGGACTGGGGGGCCACGTACTGGATCTTGTAGTTCAAGCACTCCAGCACTGTCTCCACAGCGCCCAGCGTGCGCAGCAACGCACCTTGCGTCTGGACGGCGTTGTTCTTTCCGCCCATGGTGCCGACCTTCTCCAGGATGACGTGAGGCTTGCCCTCGGAGGCTGGGCAGTGCTTGAGCAGCAACTGGCAGAGCGCGCGGCCGTCGATCTTGTTTTGCACCATGGCATCGGGCCCCACGTCCGGCGCCTTCATGATGGGCAGGTCAAACACTGCGCGAACGCCGTTGTGGTCCATCACCGCGCAAGCACCCGTCAAACCGGGATCAATTCCAATAACGATCATTGTTCTTTGCTCCTGTTTTATTGCCACGACTGGCGGCCTTCAAACCCCAGGGCTTGGCGGTATGCGGTGATCTGGTGGGGGGCGAGCTTTTCGCCTTTTTCGTGTCGGGCCTTGAGCTTTCGTGCCCAGTCCTTGGGGTCAAGTGCTGGCAACTTGGTCAGCTTGGACTTCACGACGCCCATCACTTCGGCCACCTTCTGCGGGTCTTGGGCTGGGCGTGGCAGATGCTTGAACTGCGGCTTGGGTGCGCTGCGGCACAGCTGGCGGAACTCGATCACGTTCGGAGCCTTGGCGGGCAAGTGCGCCAAGGCATGGCTGATCGCATCTGGCTGATCGAAAAAACCACCCAGCTCCATGCCCCAGTCCTGCTTCACTTCCAACATCGCCTCTTCCTTGAAACCGTCCCACCGGGCGAGGAATTCGCGGCCATAGGTCATGCTCAGCTTCTCGAAAATCTTTTCCACCCACGGCATGGGCAAGGCGCGCGGCGATTTGCTGCTTTGCTGCTCGTTCATCGTTGGCCTCCGATCATTCGGGCGCCGCCAACCTCCTGGGCCTGCACCTCAATCGCTTGCTCACGGAAAAAGTCCCCGGCATGCTGCTTGGGCGGCTGGGCTGCAAAACGCGGCGTCAGCACTGCCACGCGCTCGCGCATCTGCTGCTGGTAGGCCGTCTCACGGGGAGCTTGTTGCTGTTGGCCGCGCTGCTGCATCCACTCGGCCTTGAAACCTCGCCAGCCGTTGGCACAACAGGTCACCAAAGCCTGCTCCAGCGTGTAGCCAGCTCGGCGCGCTTCGCGGTTGATTGCGTCCACAGCGGTTTGCGTCACCGCAGCCTTCAGCGTTTTGCGCAGTTGCAGCCAGTCCGACCAGGTTTGATCCGTCACCTCAACCGGTTTGGCAGGAACCGTCGATTTCGCAGGTTTGGTGTATTGGTGGTTCTTTGGTGGTTCTATTGACGGTTCTATGGTGGTTAGGGTGACACCGGTGTCACCCGTCTCTGCCTGATTTGTCACCCGTCTACTACCCGTTTTGTCACCCGTCTCTACCTGATTTGTCACCCCTGTCAATTTGTCACCCGTGACACCGGTGTCACCCGTCATGCTCAATTTGTCACCCGTCTGGGCAAATGGATCTGGGGTGTTATCCATGTTGGTGTGGCGATACTGGCGGCGGTATTCAGCGCGGCGCTCTTCCTCTCGGAAAGCCTCTTCACGCAGCTTGCGCACGTTGATCCGGTAATTGCGCGTAGCTCCAGGGCGGCCGCCGTTGTGGTTGCCCACCACAGCAATCCATTGGCCATCTTCAAGATCACGCATCAAACGCTGTGCAGTGCGCTCACTGCAGGTCAGTCGCTCAGACAGTGCATAAATCGATGGGTGCAGGCTTGAGCCTTCATCATTGGCCCAGTCAGACAAAGCCAGCAACGCTGCCTTCTGGTTCAGCGGCAAAACCGTCTGCCAAGCCATAGTCATCAGCGCAATACTCATATCGCCGCCTTAGCAATGCGCTGGCTGCGATGGTGGCTGCCAGGCTGTGGAATGTTGAAATAGCTGTTGGCTGCAGGTGGGTGAGCGCTGATGCGGCCACGCTGCAGTTGCTGGGCCAGGGCTGAGCCAGTACGCGGAGAAAAAGCGTTATCTGTAAGCCTTGCCCCGGCCACACGTGTAGGTGAAGTAATCACTCCGATGTCCCTCCGAGATCGTCCGGAAGGAATGGATTGCCGCGCAGCGTCCGCACAAGGACACTGGCCTTATGCACTTCATCAGCCACATGCGCATCCAGCACTTGATTCACGTACGCCGTGCGATCAAGGTTGCGCGCCATGGCCAAGGCATCCAGCGCAGACAGCAACGACTTGGGGCAGTTGCCGCGCAGCTCGCCGACCTCGCCAGCACCAGCTGGGCGACGGGAAAACATGGGGGATTCATGGGGTGCCATAGGTCAGGCCTCCAAGGAAAAGGTGCCCGCCGCACCCTGGGCTACGATGGCGCTGCTTACACAACCATCAACAGCCTCACGGAGGGCGGACATGAAAAAGATCTTGTTCACTTACGACTTGAACAAAGAGGGTTCGTAGAGCAAAAGAGCTCAACTTCGCGAAGCAATCGTCTCCACATTCCCAACTCGCTGGTCAAGGCTGACAACGACGTGGATCGTGGAAACGCACTCGTCAGCAGCACAAGTGCGAGACTGGGTTTCCACGTTCTTGGACGCCAACGACGAGCTGTTTGTGGTCGACATAACCGGGCAAGAAGCTGCCTGGCAAGGCATCGATGCCAAAGGCAGCGAGTGGCTGGTAGATGTGCTCAAGCGCTGATCGTCAGCTGGCAGCTTCAGTGCCGCCCGGATGAGGTACTCATCTTTTGGGTGGCACACCACCACCGCATCAGCGCGTAGCGTGGCACCTATGTTTTCTCCAGAAAGAGCAGTTCCGACGGGGAGCGTGAAGGTTTGCAGCTCAGCCATGGCTCACCTCTTGGGTGGTGAGAGGGTTGAAGTCCGGCCAATAAGCTTGCCAATCGTTAGGACGGCAATCTGCTCTGGTTACTGCACCGCCAGTCTCTCGCTCAATAAGGAGGCAGTACTTAACTGGGATAGGCCGGTTTCCGGCAATCCAGTCCGACAAGTCCGGAGTGTGGGCGCCGATCTTTCTCGCAAGCGCAGCTTTTCCACCGCGCTCTTGCTGATTGAGGTATTCCGATAGCTTCATACGTGCATTGTTAGCCTGAGGCTAAACAATGTCAATAGCCTATGGCTCATTGCCAATATTAGCCAGCCGCTAAATACTCAAGATATGCAACCGATAGATGTAACGCGACGTGAAAAGCTTGGCCTGCTGATTAAAGAAGCAGGCAGTCAAGCTGCGCTCTCCGAAATCATTGGCAAAGCACCGGCTCAAATCAGCCAATGGCTAAACGCGTCTGTGAACTCAAAAACAGGCAAGCCTCGCGTGATGAGCAATGCGATTGCCCGCGAAATTGAACTAAAGACAGGGAAACCCGGTGGCTGGATGGATGCCCCGGCTAACAAGGATGAGTTAAAGACGCCAGGTGGATCTAATGCGGAATTCGTCATGCCATCAGGCGTGCGCCGAGTTCCTGTAATTTCTTATGTTCAGGCTGGTATGTGGACTGAAATTGTTAACAGCTTTCAGCCTGGGGATGCAAACGAATGGCTGGTAACCAGTGATACACACTCACCTAACACCTTTGTTCTGGTAGTTCGTGGCAATTCCATGGAGCCAGACTTTAAGGATGGTGATCTGATTGTGATTGATCCCTCTGTTCGCCCACGCCCTGGCTCCTTTGTGGTTGCAAAGAATGGGCGCGAGGAAGCCACCTTTAAGAAATACCGTCCTCGTTCAGTTGATGTACTGGGTAACGATATTTTTGAGTTGATCCCCCTCAATGAGGACTACCCGACGATGCGATCAAGCGAGCAAGCCATTGAAATAATTGGAACCATGGTTGAGCATCGGCGGCTCTACCGTTAATGACAACCATGATTGACCACTGCCGAAAGTTTTGGAGACGCTGATGCACCTTCAGCCGTGCCTCTCCCTTTGCTTTCGCCTTTTGGCTGGTTGGAGGCTTGGTCTGGGCAGCTAAAAGATGGATAGTTGCACACTAATTGGTAGCACGCGAAATGTTCCGGGGAAAATTAAAAGAATGAAGGAGATAAAAATTGACTTGTGAAGTTGCTGTAGCAAACAAGCTAGGGATTGCATTAGCTGCAGATAGTGCAGTCACCAGAACAAAAAACGGTGACAGAACTTATGCTTCTGGTGTAAATAAAATTTTTCAATTAACTGAACATGATCCTGTTGCATGTTTGATTTACAACAATGCAAGTATTGCATCTGTGCCTTGGGAACTGATCATCAAAGATTTTCGAAAGAAATCAAAAGGGTCATTTGAAACAATCAAGCAATATCAAGAAGAGTTTTTAAAACATATAGATAGCAATCAATCTTCCGGACTTCTCACAGATGAAGTATTAGAATTTGGAAACTATCAATCTATTTATGCAGCCGTTTATAACGTAGTTTCACGCCTTTCCAACACTATCGATAACTCGGTTTCATCTGGGACACCGTTACAAGAATCCATAGAATCCTCGTTCTTAATTGCAAAAAAATATCTTGATTCGATACCTTACGACAACGCTTTAAGCGATATCGATCCTGATGGATTCCATGCTGAACATCAAAACGTAATATCAAAATATTTGAATGAATCAAATGATTGGAAAAAATATAAGGACATTCAATCGTTAATATCTGATTATGACATAACTAAATTCATTAGCGACTCACTCTTAAAAGAAGCATTAGTAATTTTGAGAAGCTCTTACACAGGGATAGTTATTGCAGGATATGGCGAGAATGAATATCTACCCGTTTGTAGAGAAATTAAAATTTATGGATTCATTGGAAAAAAGCTTTTGCATACGCTTGGTGATACCAACGAAATAAGCCATTTCGGCAACGGAAGCTTCATAAAACCATTTGCCACTAGCAACATGGTTGAAACTTTTATGCTTGGAGCTAGCGATGATGTAACAGTTTTTGTTGAAAATAGCTATCTTAAAAGCGTAGAGAAAACATGCTATGAAGTACTAAATGCTCATAATTTAGTTGCAGATCCTAATATTGTTTCTAAGATTATTCAGAGTAATTTACGCCCATTCTCCAATCAATGGATAAGCAATGCTATAAGCGCTCATCTTGACCCTTTGCTTGAGATCGTAGGTGGGTTACCATTGCCAGAGCTTGGGGAGCTAGCCGAAACTTTAGTGATGCTTGAATCTCTAAAGGAAAAGGTGACGCGTGGTACCCAATCTGTAGGCGGACCAATTGACGTTGCTGTCATTACAAAAGCTGAAGGCTTGGTCTGGCTGAAGCGCAAGCTCTACTTTGATGCTAGCCTTAACCATAGGTACATGAGTCGCATACAATCATCCGCTGGAGCAAATTCATGAACTACCTGTACAACGAAGTCAAGCGCGAAGAGCCAAGCATGATCTCGATTGCTTTACGCTTAAATTCCATGCGCATGCGCTCTCCAAGTCAAGTTAGCCCTCCACCAGCTGCTACGCCAGAACAAATATCAGAGTACAAAGAGCGTTTGCGCAATGCTATTGCCTCTCGTCATGCAAATCAGCTAAAAAAACAACCGTAACTGTTCGATACCTAGTTGCTTCAAAAGGCCCGCCCCTAGCGGGCTTTTTTTCGCCCCGACAAACGGTCGTCTCATCCAAGAACGCTTGATACAGACTCTCCCGAATTCAACACTTCAAAGAGGGACTACATGCGAGGAATTTTAGTAACTGCGTTGTCTGGCATCGCTCTATTCACAGCCGCAAGCAGCGTCCACGCCAGCTGCTTTGGCGGTGACACTTACAAGACCTGTACTGATAACTCTGGCAACTCTTACTCCGTGCAGAAGTACGGAAACTCGACCTACGTGCAAGGCATGAACGCACAGGGGGAGTCCTGGTCGCAACAATCTCAAACCTATGGGAATACGACCTATCACAACGGTACGGCCAAAGACGGCAACAGTTGGAATGGAACAACGAGCACGTTTGGAGGTACGACGGTGCACCAAGGCACGGACAGCAGAGGCAACGGCTACTACAAGTCTTGCAACCAGTACGGCTGCTATTAAACCTACAACACATCCAAAGCCCGCCCCGAGCGGGTTTTTTTTCGCCTCTGTGGTGTGTGGTCATGGGGAGCAGTTTAGTGGTAGATGAAAAATATTAGCCAATGGCTATTGACACAGATATTAGCCTAGCGCTAAAGTTCACCCATCGCAGCACCAAACCGCGAAACACCCAAGGCCCAGCGATCCGGGGCCGAAGCCGACAAGAAGCAAAGGCGGGGTTAGCTCCAAAAGGGGCGATGCAGGCGGTGCACCAAGGCGATGGGTGCCAAGTGATCGAGCCAGCACCTCGGGTCTTTAAAAACCGAGCCAAAGAACAGATTGATTGGGGTGGTCGCTGAGTGAGCGCAAGAAGTTCAGCGGGAAGCAGGACGGTTGCCCGCCCTGCCCCACATGGTCACAGCTTCAACACGAGGATGACAAAGCCAATTGCAGTGATGCACTTGGCCAGGTCAATGTTGAAGCTCACCTTCACTCGGCATTTCATTGGTTGCCCTTTGGAATGCCCCGTGGCCACGGGACGTTAATCCCGCTACGACTTATTACGCGCCGTTGCTAGCGCGGCCAGCCTCTTGCCGCGAATGTGAGGTTGGCATCGGCTCAATTGACAGGTTTAGATAAGGCTGTCTTTGTTTGCGCTTTTAAACGTGGCTCGACACGATGACAGCGCTGACCCTAGCTGGTTTCTTTTCACCTTAAGCGGTTGATGGCCGCAGCGGGTGTTATCAGCACCCAGAGCAAGTATCTCAGACGATTGCCCCATTCAATCTGCTCTTAAGGCTCCCCGAAGGATGAACAGGCCGCAAGGCCCTGCCCCTGAGCACCACGGCAGAAGCAAAAGTGGTTGGCCAAGCCCGTTGAATTACCGGAACCGAGGCCATACGCAAGGCGACTTGAGCTGACAGCAGTCAGGAGATGCAAGCCGCGCCCCTGGGGTCACAACCAGGGGAGACAAACCAGAGCCTTGTGACAGAGGGCTGCGGTTTGATTTTGTACCCCCAGAACAACCGCGATAGGCGCGCGGCCCGACAGGGGTAAGTGTCGGGAATTCCAAGGTACAGCTGCCCACGCCGACAGCGCACGGTGTCGGATATTGATCCGGCTAGGCCAAACCAGAATGGCAATCTATGAGATTGGAGAGCATCGTGTAAGTGATAGCGCCCCGTGGGCAATAAACACCGCCGCCTGCAGCGATATGCAGGGCGATTTGGTGAACTGTCAGCCAACACTTGACAGTTGACCTGATCGTTTTTCCAGCCGGGTCGTGGGTATCTCCTCCCTCCCTCTCATGCATTCCCATGACATGCCGAAAGGCACCGGCTCTTTATTCCCCCAAGCCCGCAATACGCGGGCTTTTTTGTTTCTGAAGGCTCACTATGTTAATGACTGCTAACCCCTGTGCAGATGCTGAGCGCTGGGAAAACGAACAAGACCTGCGCGCAGCACAGGCTGAAGCATTGGAAATCAAGGCATATGGCATTGCCCTCGAAGCCCTGAGTTCCAAGCAGGCCAGTTGGTACAAGGCCCACCATGTCGGCGACACGATGCTGACTCCCGATGAGGTGATGGTCGACGCAATTGGCAATGACGACGATGTCACCGATGCGTTTGACGCACTGATGACCGACCCCGCTCCAGCCGCTCAAAAGCTGCGCGAGGCTTTGGCTTCATACATGGCCAAGCACTTTTGGCCGTCAATTGCAGGGTATCCAGATGCAGTTTGACTACACCCCACCGCCCACCTACCCAGAGCCGCTGCCGCCCGAGCAAGTGCTCGAGTTGCTGGGGCCTACGGATTCCGAGCACAGCGCGGATGCGCTTTAAGGAGCAAGCCATGCTTTTCAAAATCAAAGTCAGCGGTGCTGGTGAGTTTGAGCACCCTTTCCCCTCTGCGCTTGCTGCCCACGCATGGGCCCAAGTGTGCTGGCCCATGGCCCGCTCTGTGACGGTTCTCTGCATGGAGCGCGTTACATGAGCCCCCCCCTGCAACTCCAGCGCATCCCCAAGCGCCGCCGATTCAAGCCCGCCACTGTGCGGGCTTTGTTTTGGGTGATTGCCATCCCCTGTTTCGCCATCTTCTGCGCTGGCGTCATAGCCAAGTGCACCCCCAACCCCGTTTTTCCACTGTGAGGTTTGAATGAATGCAGTAACAAGCCAGGCCGAAACATCGGCCCTTCCCGTCACCATGGGCTTTGGCGATCTGGCCAGCTTTGAATTCCTGCAACGCAGCGCCAAGGCCTTTGCCAACAGCACCATGGTGCCCGCGGCATATCAGGCGCGCGTCCAAAAAGGCTACGGAGAGCGCGCGCGCTGGGAGGAAAACCCAGCCGCCCTGTCCAACTGCATGATCGCGCTGGACATGGCGCAGCGTATGAACGCGAACCCGCTGATGATCATGCAGAACTTGTACCCCATCGAGGGCAAGCCCAGTTGGTCGAGCCAGTTCATCATCGCGGCCATCAACAACTGCGGCCGCTTTTCTCCGCTGCGCTTCGATCTGGAATGGCTGGACGAGATTGACGCAACCTACTCCACATTTGAATGGGTCAACAACCAGAAGGTGGAGAAGAAGCAAAAGATCCGCGTCAAAAACGCCCGGTGCGTTGCCTGGGCCCTTGAAAAGGCGACGGGCCAGCGCGTGGAATCGGCCCCCGTGACCATGGAAATGGCAGTCAACGAAGGCTGGTACGGCAAGAACGGCAGCAAGTGGCGCTCCATGCCCGACCTGATGCTGCGCTACCGGTCTGCAGCCTTCTTTGGCCGTATCTACGCGCCCGAGCTGCTGATGGGCCTGCCGACCGCCGAGGAGGTGCAGGACGTTTTTGTGCAAGAGCCTGATGGCACGTTGGTGCACGCAGGCGCCCAGGCAGTGCCAAAGAGTATGGGCGCCGCTGAGGTCGTCTTGCCAGATTACGACCAGACCAAGTTTGACAACAACGTGAGCACGTGGGCCAAGTCGGTGGTCGATGGCCAAAAGACAATTGATGACGTGCTGGCGTGGCTCAAGTCCAAGGCAACAGTCACGCCCGCCCAAGAAAAGCAACTGCGCGCCGAAGTCGCCAAGCTGCAGCAGCCCGCCTCAACCACTGCCACCGACGCACCTCAAGTAGACGCCGACAAGCTGGCAGCAGACATGCAAGCCTGCAACGACCTGGACAAGCTCTACGAGCTGGCCGGCCTGATCGAAGCCATCACCGACGAAGCGGCCGCGCTGCGTCTCAACGAAATCTTTACCGCCAAGCAAGCGGAGCTGGAGCAAGCATGAGCATGCAAATCGTATCCCTCGTTCAAGGTAGTGCCGAATGGCATGCCCACCGCGCCAAGCACTTCAACGCCAGCGATGCCCCAGCCATGATGGGCTGCAGCAGCTACAAAACCCGCTCGGAGCTGGTCAAAGAACTGGCTACCGGCTTGAGCGGTGAAGTGGATGCCGCCACGCAGCGTCGTTTTGATGACGGCCACCGCTTTGAAGCCTTGGCCCGGCCTCTGGGGGAAGAAATCATTGGCGAGGACTTGTCGCCTTGCGTGGGCGTTAAGGGCAAATACAGCGCCAGCTTTGACGGTCTGACCTTCATGAACGACCAGGCTCTGGAGCATAAGACTCTCAACAAGAGCTTGCGCGAAGCCATGCACGAAGGCTGCACGGGCACAGATCTACCTCTGCAGTACCAAGTACAGATGGAGCACCAAGCCATGGTGTCCGGCTGCGAGCGCATCTTGTTCATGGCCAGCGAGTGGACGGGTGACGGCCAGCTGATCGAAGAACGCCACTGCTGGTACGAGCCAGACGCCGAGCTGCGCGCCCAGATCATTGCTGGCTGGGAGCAGCTGGAAAAGGATGTAGCCGCCTATGACCCAGCAGCTGAGCGCCCTGCGCCCGTGGTAGCCGAGCCGGTGGAAAGCCTGCCTGCTGTGGTAGTCGAGATCAGTGGCGATTTGACTGTCGGCGGAAATCTGCCTGCCTTTGGGAATGCGCTGCGGAACTTCATTGAGCGAATTCCAAAACAGCCAAGCAACGATCAAGATTTTGCAAATGCAGAGGCGGCTGCAAAAGCGTTAAAGAAAATCGAAGAAGGTATTCGCACAAGAAAGGCTGATGCTTTAAGTAAGTTTGTGCCAGTCGAAGAGGCCTTTCGTCTCATGGATGACTATGCGGGTATGGCGCGCACCGCCCGCTTGGCTACTGAGAAGCTGGTGACTGCAGAAAAAGATCGGCTGCGCACTGGCCTTGTGACAGGTGCCCAGCAGGATCTGGACGCCCATGTGGCCGCGCTGAACAAGCGCCTGGGCACCAATTGGCTGCCTCGTATTGCGGGTGGATTTGCGGAAACGATCAAGGGCCTGAAGTCGCTGGACAGCATGCGTGACAAGGTAGCCGTAGCCCTGACCAATGCGAAGCACGAAGCCAACCAGCAGGCCTGCCGGCTGGAGGCCAACCGCCAGCACCTGGTACAAGACGATGGGGACTGGATTGCCCTGTTTGCTGACTTTGCGACCGTGGGCACCAAGGCTGCAGAAGACTTCCAAGCTCTGGCCTCACTGCGCATCGGCAACCACAAGCAGGCCGAAGCACAACGCTTGGAAGTCCAGCGAGAGCAGATCCGCAAGGAAGAAGCTGCTCGCCTGGAGCGAGAGGCTGCAGAAGCTGAGCGCAAACGCATTCAGGCGCAGGCCCAGCAAGAGCAAGCAGCCATCGCTCAGGCCCAGCAGTCTGGCGAGCTGGCCCAGCCAGTTGCCCAGGACTTAAAGGGGCTGGTAGCCCATAAGGCGGCAGAGGATCTGGCTGGCGTGGATGCACAAGAAGCAATCACGGCGGCGCAGGCCAGTGCTGCAGCCGACAATGGCCCACTCTTGACTCTGGGCCAGTTGAACACGCGCATGGAAGGTTTGGGCCTTGGCAAGATTAGCGCTGCCACGTTGGAGCACCACGGTATTGCGTTCAGCAAAGAGCGCTCTGCCGTGCAAATTACCGAAGCCAATGCCCGCCGCCTGATGCTGCTGCTTTCCTTGGGCTATCGCAAGCTAGCCGATGACCTGCAAGCAGTCAATGCATAAAACATAGCACTAGCGCTTTTACAGATAAGCGCTAGACTAATTTTTTACCGTCTAAAAGGAGCCATCCATGAACAAGACAGACCTGATAGAACACATTGCCCACAACGCCGATATTTCCAAGGCAGCCGCAGCACGCACGCTGGATGCCACCATTGCAGCCGTGAAGTCCACCCTCAAAAAAGGAGGCACTATCTCACTGGTGGGATTTGGCACCTTCTCCGTGAACAAGCGTGCTGCGCGCACTGGGCGCAACCCTCGCACTGGCGAAGCAGTCGAAATCAAGGCCGCCAAGGTGCCCAAGTTCACCGCAGGCAAAGCACTCAAGGATGCGCTGAACTGAACAAAACAATAGCTACTACCGCAAGCCCGCTCTAACCAAGCGGGCTTTTTTATTGCCTGAACCATAAGGAAATCATGCGCACCGCACTCTTTTACGATGCCGAGACGACCGGCATGCCACTGTTCAAAGAACCCAGCAGCCACCCAGATCAGCCACACATCGTGCAGCTGGCCGCGTTCTTGGTCGACTTGGACACCCGCGCGACCCTCTCCTCCATGGACGTGATCGTGCGCCCCCAAGGCTGGTCCATCCCGGATGACATGACCGCCATCCACGGTATCAGCACCCAGAAGGCACTGGATTTCGGCATCCCTGAAGCCCAAGCCGTTGACATGCTGCTGGCACTGCACAGCAATGCAACGGTTCGTATTGGCCACAACGAGCCGTTTGATGCCCGTGTGGTGCGCATTGGCGCTAAGCGTTTCATTGACCCTCGCGAGCCAGACGAAGACCTGCCAATGTCCGATGAGTGGAAGTCTGGTGCCGCAGAGTGCACCGCGCGCCTGGCAACACCAATCTGCAAGCTGCCACCCACGGCCAAGATGCGCGGTGGCAACAAAACGCCGACGCTGCTGGAGGCTTACCAGCACTTTTTCGGGCAGGACTTTCCCGGGCAGCACACCGCCCGCGGTGATGCGCTGGCCTGCATGCGCGTTTATTTCGCAATCCAAGACCTCAACAAAGGACAGTAACGATGTTCCAACTCGTAGAGCCCACCGAAGTCAACATCACCAACGCCAACCCTCGCCGCGAACTGCACGGGGAAGAGAAGGTGCGCGCCATTGATCTGGCATTCACCCTCACCGGTGACAACAAGCTGCTTGACCTGATCCAGGACGGTCTGCGCGTGCATCACTACTGCAACCGCGCAGCAGATGCCCAGCAAGAGAGCCTGCTACCCCAAGAGTTGGCGCACCTGCCCAACATCCGACACCCCAACCTGCCCACGGTGTACCACTACCAAAAGGGTGTGAAGCTGCGCGGCTATCGTTTCATCTGGGACTATGGCCTTGATGATGCCCGCGTGGACTTCCAAGACGTAGTGCTGGCCAACCTGCAGTATGAAATCTTTGAAGGCGGCTCGGTCGAGGTCAAAGGCACGATTCAGTACAACGGCGAAGAGCTACAGGACAACATCCTCTACGGTGAGCTGTCCGGCCTGGCATCGGAAGAGCCCATCTATATCAAGCTGCTGGCACCTGCTACTGCCCAGGTGGCAAAGAAAGGCTACCGCGCTGGCAAGCCTGATACCCAGGCTTCGCCGGAAAAGAATCCCGACCAGCTGGATTTGGAGGATGGGCAGCAGTCGCCTGAGGATGCGTTTGCCCTTGCAGCCATGGGCAAAGTCTGGTCGCGCGGCTGCGATGAAGAGAAGTACGACTGCATTGACGCCCTGCTGGCAGCCACTCACTCTGAAGAAGCGCTTGAAGTCGGCGAAGAACTGGACATTGAAACCGAGTCTGGCCTATTGGTCGTGATCCGCATCACGGCCGTTGACGAAGACACGGACAAGGCCAGTTTTGAGGTCGTTTCTCAGCAAGCGCTGGAAGAAGCTGAAGGCTAATCAGCCACGCTATCAAAGCAAATGCCCGCTAAGTGCGGGCTATCTTTGTTCCAGAGGCATGAGCGCAGCGCCCGCCTGGGTGCTGTCCTGATTCCCCTGCACACGGAGACCGAAGCCGCTTATCAGATGCTAAGCGACACGCGTGTGCCATCAGCGGCCACCATCACATTGCCAGCGTCAGACACAACAATGGGCACGCCCAAGAAGTCATCGCCCAACGCACTGCGGTTGCTGTAGTTCATGGTCGTGACCACCAGCTCACGGTTTTCCACCAGGGCCGCATGTGCACTGACTGTCAGCTCAAAGCGCTGGGGGTATGCGTTGTTATGTGCTTTCCAGTGCTCACGCAGGGCACCGGTCATTGATTCGTAGAGGCTAGACATTCCTGCAGTCTAAGCCGCAAAAACTTTCCACCAATTTTCTATACAACGCAGCACCCGAAACATGGGGAGGCTAAACAAAAAACCCGCACAAGCGGGTTTTGTTATTAAGGGCTCACAACTGACTGGTCAGCAGTGCACCCATGTGTTGGCACTGCACTTAAACAGGAAGCGCAACCCCAAGCTTTGCCAGCTTAGATGCAATCACATCGCGACGACGAGCGGCTTTAGATGCTGTCTCAGCCGCCGTTTTCAGTGTGGCAGGGCCTTTGGAAGACAAGGTCAGTACAAGAGCCGCTTTTTGGGCAGCTTCAGCAGCAACTTTTTTATAACTTGCGATGAGTTCGGCGTGTGCAATAGGTTGGTTCACAAAATTTCCATATTTGAATCAGTCCCTATTGTTGCCTAAAACCACCTCACTTCACCTAAGCCCGCACGGCACATGCCAGGCGGGCTTTTTTTCTGGAGCACAACATGAGTACCCTGCCCACCCCTCAGCCCCTACACCCGCCCAAGCGCTGCGCCAGCTGCGGCGCAACTGTCCACCACGAACCTCAGGAAGGCGAAGGCCTGCCTTGTGGGCACTAAAAGGGGACAACACCATGAGCCGCAGAGCCCGTCAGCGCCGCGACAAGCGCACACCCTGGCCTGACTTTGATGAACCACAGCCCCGCTAAGCCGGGGCTTTTTTATTGGGTGAACTATGAAGCACCACGACACAGCAACCAAAAATGCCACGCCTGAAACACGAGTCTCCATTGAGCCTGAGTGGGTCCTGGCTTCCAAATACCAAGAGCTCACAGGTACCACGCCGAATGCGGTACATCAGCGCCGTAAAGAAGGCGTGTGGCTCGACGGGACTCACTGCGCAGTGATTGCGCGGCGTCTTTATGTCAATGTGAAGGAAGCAGACAAATGGATAAGAAACCAAGTCTCTCAACGCCAACGGGCGTATTAATTCGGCAGATGGCATCAGGGCCACGTATCCAAGTGGCCTTTACCTGGGAGGGCAAACAGTGTCGAGAGCTGCTGCCTCCCTGCCCGATCAACAAAGCGTCTGTACAGTACGCCGCTAACCTGCGCGGCGAAATACTTCGGCGGATTGCAGATGGAAAGTTCGTCTACAAGGAGTATTTCCCCGAAAGCACCAAAGCGAAAAAGAAAACCGTCAACTCTAGCCTTATGGAGGAGCTGCTTGATAAGCAGCTGCAGCTCTATCAAAAGCAGGTGGAGAACGGCAAGATGTCACCAGCGACTTTTGCAGGTTACAAAAAAAGCCTGACTGGCGAGCGTATGCAGCGCTGGCACGGCATGGAGTTGCACGAGGTCACTCCCGCCCTGCTGCGAGACTGGATCGGCAACATGGACTGCACCGCCAAGGCCATACGAAACATGCTCACGCCATTGCGCTCCGTGTTCGAAGATGCGCTCAATGATGGGCTGGTCGTGAGTAACCCATTCGACCAAATCGCCCTAGCCAAGTTGATTCGACAGAACAGCAAGTCGAGCGATTACGTCATTGAGCCATTCTCGCAGTCAGAGCGAGAGGCTATTTTGGCCGCCTGCCGGGATGATGAACGCCCCACTTTTCAGTTCTGGTTCAACACCGGACTGCGTCCAGGAGAGCTTCAAGCTCTGGAGTGGCAGCACATCGACCTTGAGAATGCGACAGCTCGCATTGAGCTGAACCAGGTTGCAGGTGTGATCAAGAGCCCCAAAACGGCTGCAGGACTGCGTGTCGTGGATCTAAATGCCGATGCTGTAGCGGCGCTGATCGCACAAAAGCCCATCAGCATCAAACGTGGTCAGCGTGTTTTTCTCAACCCACGCACCTTGGCACCCTGGTCCACGGATGCACAAATCCGTAAAACTGCATGGCTACCCATCATGGAGCGTGCCGGGATCAAGTACCGGAATCCCTATCAAATCCGGCACACCTATGCCTCAACCATGCTGACCGCTGGTTCCAACCCTTGGTACATAGCGAGCCAGCTGGGCCATGAGGACGTGGAGATGGTCTTCAGAACCTATGGCAAGTTCATCCGTGAAGACTTCCAAAAGCCAAAGCCAGCAGCTCAACTCGCCAAGTGATCGGTGCGATTTCCGTGCGATTTCCGTGCGAATCCCGGTGTGAATCTGGTGTGAAATCGGTGTGAATTCAGCACCACGAAGCACAAGAAAACGGGCAAAAACAAAGGCCACACGGTGATTTCTCACTGTGTGGCCTTGTGGTGTATGGTGGGCTGGCGTCAATTGAACTCAAAGAAATTATCCTTATAAATCAACGCAAAACAGCTACACTTTTTGATCAAAGTGCCCCGGTGTGTTCCCCGGTCAATGCTTGTATAAGCTGATGCACTAATTTTTTCGTAAGCCATCTTCATCAGTGATCTGAAACGTCCTCTTGAGAGGAGCTATCTGCATTCGGTCCGCAAGAACCTCAACGAGGTCCGCAAGTGTAGCTCTATGACACGAGCCCCACGCCTATATCTGTCACTGACAATTTGAATGAAAAAAAAGTCAGCCACATATCACTGATCTGAGGACATCTTCTACAGATCCTCATCAACCCTATCTCATAAGCCCCTGTGTCTCTGCACAGGGGCTTTTTTGCTGCTGCTTGAAGGAGATCAATTTGGAATTATCAATCCCGCCACAGTCTGCCTGCCCCTATTGCAAGCACCCAGAAGCTCTACCTAGAGCACCAGCAACGTATACCTGCGCCATGATTGGGTGTCTTGTAGGTGCTGCAGGAGGCTTTCACGCATCGGTCAAAGGGCTACCCATTGCAAAGCTCGCTACCCCTGCTCTTATAGCGTCAGGATTTGCCTTTACAGGGGTAGCCGGTGCCGTGGTCGCGGCACTGAGTGCCGCCGCTGTGGGTTGTGAATTTGGAGCTAAAGCGGGGGCAAAAATTGACCTCATGCTCTTTGATAACTTTCGGTGCAGTAACTGCCAAAGAACTTTTAAGACCTAGGTACCCAGAAATACCAACTTTCATAGTCTTTTTATTGAATACGTCTCATTTATAAAACAAAGGAACTCATGATGGCACACCTTATTGAAACCATGGCCTATGCTGGCCAAACCCCTTGGCATGAACTTGGCAACGCTTTGCCTGCCAAACAAAGCATCGATGTCTGGGCACAAGCTGCAGGTATGAATTGGCGCATTCAAGAAACGCCAGTGCGATACCTGGCTTCAGACAGCGATTCAGGTCTTGGCGGACTCTACGCAGAACCGAAAGAGTTCCCTGAACAGAAAGTCCTGTACCGCAGCGATACCAAAGCACCACTCTCCGTCGTTGGCAGTCGCTATAACGTGGTGCAGCCCCGTGAGGTGCTTGAGTTCTACCGCGACCTGACAGAGGTGGCTGGCTATGAGCTGGAAACGGCAGGAGTGCTCAAAGCTGGCCGCAAGTTCTGGGCCTTGGCTCGTACTGGCAAGTCTGTAGCTTTGAAGGGCAACGATGTGGTCAATGGCTATTTGCTGCTGGCTACGTCTTGTGATGGGTCCCTGGCAACGGTGGCCATGCCTACTACGGTGAGGGTGGTGTGCAACAACACACTCACTATTGCGTTGCGTGATGGCGTGGGTGCAGTCAAGGTGCCACATAGCACCTCGTTTGATCCCCAGGCCGTTAAACGCCAGTTGGGGGTTGCAGTTGGCCAGTGGGACAGCTTTATGTACCGCATGAAGACACTGGCTGAACGCAAGGTCAAAACCCACGAGGCGATGAACTACTTCCTCAAGGTGATCTGCAACACAGATGCCCACTCTGACTTGTCTGTGGGTCTGACCAATGAGCGGGCACTCAAGAAAGTGCAGATGCTCTACGAAGGCCATGGGCGGGGAGCCGAGATGCACGCAGCCAAGGACACTGCCTGGGGCCTACTGTGCTCTGTAACCGAGTTCATCGACCATGAAAAACAAGCCCGCAGCCAAGACAACCGTCTCGACAGCGCTTGGTTTGGCCAAGGTGCTGTGATCAAGCAGCGTGCTTTGGACCACGCTTTGCAGCTGGTGTCTTGATCATGCTCAGACGCTGGCTTACATGGCCCTACTGGCCTTCTCCTCTGGGCTTTCCCATCTACTTTCCACCACCACGAACCGCCTTCTAAGGCGGTTTTTTATGCCCGCAATTTCTGCGGGCCAAGGAGATTTGTATGTCTGTTCACTTGCTCAGCAATGCCAATCTAGATCTGCAAAGTCTGTCTACCGCACGTGCACCTGCCACCCGCAAAGGGGCTGCTTTGCGCCTGGTCTCGACCAAGGATTTAGCCAGAGACGATTGGCTGGAAGTTCGCCGCACAGGCATTGGTAGCTCCGATGCCGCTACAGCAGTGGGCCTTAACCCTTATCAGTCCCAGCTGGAGCTGTGGATGCATAAGACGGGCAAGGCTGACTTGCTGCCTGCTGTAGACCCCAACGATGACACCAGCCCCATGTTCTGGGGTACGTTGCTAGAGCCCATAGTGGCTGCCCACTACACCAAGCGTACAGGGAACAAGGTACGCCGTGTGAATGCCGTGCTGCAGCATCCAAAGCATCCTTGGATGCTGGCCAATGTGGATCGTGAGGTGGTTGGTTCATCCGAGGTGCAAATTCTGGAGTGCAAGACTGCAGGCATCCACGGTGCACGCCTTTGGAAGGATGGCGTGCCTGAGTACGTGCAGTTGCAGGTCATGCACCAGCTGGCCGTCACAGGCTACAAGGCAGCGGATGTGGCTGTACTCATTGGGGGACAAGAGCTGCGCATCTTCCGCATTGAGCGGGATGAGGCATTGATTGCCCGCTTGATAGAGATGGAACACACCTTCTGGGAGATGGTGGAGGGCAACACGCCACCAGCTGGAGATGGCTCTGACAGTGCTGAGAAAGCGCTGCGCTGCCTCTATCCCAACAGTGGCGGTGAAGAAGTGGACATGAGTGACAACCCAGAGCTCAATGCCACGTTCGACGCCTTGCTGATTGCACGGGAGCAGCTTGATGCCGCTCAAAAGCAAGAAGTACGCCTGCGCCAGGCCATTCAGATCCACATGGGCGAAGCAGGCAAAGCCACGTTTGCCTGTGGTGGTAGCGTGACCTGGAGGCGCAGCAAAGACGGGCAAGCCTTCGACACAGCGCAGTTCGTCAAAGACCATCCCGAGCTGTCCAAAGCCTACCTCACCACACGGCCTGGATCTCGGCGGTTTTGCGTGTATCCAGCTTGAGCTGACCATCCTTCCCACATCCATCCCCCTCTCGCTCCCTGTGGCCCATGCCACCGGGAGCTTTCTTTTTTTGGAGCAAAACATGATCAAAGGTTTGATGATTACCCCGCCCGTCATTGGCCGAATTTCTATTGGCAAAGTCGTGGAAAAGAATGGCAAGCGCCTGCCAGAGAAAGACGATGAATTCACCATCACCACCCAAGTCCAGCAGCGCGGACAATGGGTGCTACACCCGTTGGATGAGGCTTTGCGCCAAAGCCAACCAGATGCCTTCACCGTTGGCGGCATAAAGGAAGGCGCTGAGCCTTCCGACAGTCAAAGTGAAAGTATTCCCGCACGCAGTGCCAAGCGCACGCTCAAAGACAAGATGGGGGTTGCAGGTCAAGCGCCTGCAGAAGCTAGCTCTCCACGACGGAAGCTGCGCAGCATTCCCGTGCGCGTCTTGTTCAATGACCCTGATCTGAACCTGCGAGCCAACTACTGCATGTTTGACCGCAGCACAGCGCGTCCTGTCTGCGTGGGTGACGGGGAGAGCTGCAAGCGCGTCACGGATCAAGGGCTGGAGACGATGGAATGTCCCGGTCCTGATAGCTGTCGTTTTGGGCTGGGTAACTGCAAGCCTTATGGGCGGCTGAACGTCAGCATCGGTGACAGCGATGAATTGGGCAGCTTTGTGTTTCGCACCACGGGCTTTAACAGCATTCGTACCTTGGCTGCACGCCTGCAGTACTTCGCTGCTGTCTCTGGTGGGCACCTGGCCTGTATGCCGTTGGAGCTCAAGCTGCGGGGCAAATCGACTACGCAGTCACACCGCGCAGCCATTTATTACGCAGACTTGGTCGTGCGCTCAGGGCTATCGCTCAATGCTGCCATTGGGCAAGCCAAGGACTTGGCTGCAGAGCGCTTGGCTGCAGGCTTTGATCAGATGGGATTGGACAGTGCTGCACGCCACGGCTTTGCCAATGGCTGCTTCGAAGATGCACCGGATGAAGTCGCTGAGATTGTGGAGGAGTTTTATCCCGATGGCAGTCCAACGCTCACTGGCTCTGGCATTGAGGTCGCCGATGATGGCACCCCAAACCGGCTGCGCCATGGTACGCATAGTCCGTCATCTTAAAGACCGTGATCGCATAGACCGTAGTGTTTAACACCGTGTATTTGCACACCGTGATGCTTTGTCACGTGTGCAGATGCACTGTGGTCAAGACTGCTACGAATCGTAACCATTGCGCCCCATGGCAAGCAAACCAATGACCGATGCAGACCGCTCCCCCTTGCTCAAGGCTTTCGGGAATGCCGTGCGTGAGTGCCGCAAAGCACAGGGATTTTCTCAAGAGGGTTTTGCGCATTACTGCGGCTTGGATCGCAGCTACATGGGTGGTGTGGAGCGTGGCGAGCGCAATGTGACGCTGGCCAATATCGAACGCATCATCGCCGCCCTGCACATGAAGCCCTCGGAGTTTTTCCTGGCTCTCGATGCACAGTTTCGAGACATCAACGTGCAACTCAAAACTGTGCAGTTGAACGGGTTTGCTCCGCACTACTTGCAAGGCATTCCACGCAAGTCCTCATAAAGCCCATCACCCTGCTTCGCCTCCCTGGTTAGAGGATGGGCTGATGCAAGTTTCCGATTGAAGATAACACCCAAGAGAGGGATATATGAAAAAACAACTACTTATTTGCTCAGCCTTGGCATTGGCTGGCTGCAGCTCAGCACCTGACACAGCAGATGTAGAAAAGTTTCTGGAGCCCAACTTCGCCAGTTGCCAAAACATCGAGATCGTTGACATCAAAAAAACCAATGGCTATGAGGAGGATGGCTACTACAAGGTCGAGTTCACCTACAACATTGAGCTCAAAGATCCCAGCATGCTCAAAGCGCTCTTGAAAACTTACGAGCAAGAGAAGGAAAGTAAGCTGACCTGGCTAGCTGCCATGGCTGCTTACAACAAGCAAGAAGGGCCGCTGCATGAGGAGGTTGGTCGTCTTTACAAGGAATACGAAGCTCAAGGCCCTCGACCCAATCAATTTTCCAATGATGGATCGGATTACCCATACGGCAGCCGCCTGCAAGAGTATGAGATGGCAGTCAAACAATGGAAACAGCTCAATCCACCGCCCGCAATCTGGCAACAGAAGAAGGACGAGCTAGAACAGCTGTACGCCGACCGCTCCACATTGCGACAACAACAACCTCACGGCAAGATCTACCCGCATGCTGATACAGCGGTGGAATCCCTCTACCTCAAAGGTTGCCCAAGCGGTACTTACCTGAAGTTCATGCGAGGAATTTTTAATGCACCACGTCAGGCCGCGCAGAGCCATCAAGACCCGACGTACTGGTTCAAGGAGTACGAGATCCAAATGCAAGGCATCGTCACCATGCGCAAAACCGATAACGGCTGGCGGGCACTCAATGCGGGGTAAAAACTGATCTACTGCTCAACGCCTTGTGCGTTGGGCATGTGGAACATCAGCTTTGTTTTTTAGCTTGGATGATGACTAGCCAAGCGCTTTTCCCTGAGTCCTCATTCGTCAATACAAAGCGGACTGAAAGGCTCAAAGACAGATGCACATCTTCCTAGCGATCATCGTTTTTTTAATTTTTTGGGGTTGTGCACCGAAATTTTTCAAATTGCTGCTACTTATCGACGTGGTGGCTATTGGGGTGTACTACATCGGTTTACGGATCTGTACTCTCATCATTGGAGCGTCCAAAGGAGGCCCACGCTCTGGGGCCCTTGCTGACTATGCGATGTATGGCATACAGATGATGCTTGCTGCTCCAGCCATCGGTAAGCGGCCGGCCATCCCACCTTGGCTAGGCATCGGTGTGGGATGCCGCTAGATTGGCTATCGGAGGTTCAGGATGCGCCGGGCACCGCTGAGCACTATCAGCGCAATGACTGCGCCAATCACGAGGTCAGGGTACGAGGAGCCCGTCCAAGCGACCAAAACACCAGCGACTATCACCCCCGCGTTTGCGATCACATCATTCGCAGAAAAAATGTAGCTTGCCGTCATGTGGGCGCCCCGATCCCGCTTCTTGGCGATCAGCACCAGGCAGGTGACGTTGGCGATCAATGCGACCAGCCCGATACTCATCATGAGCATGGACGCCGGCTCACTTCCCACAACTGCCCGCCGAACGACCTCCAAAAGCGCGCCAAGCGCAAGCACGACTTGCAACCAACCAGCGATGTGCGCTGCCTTCATCTTCAAGGCGGCGGCGCGGCCCACCGCATAGAGCGCCAGTCCGTAGACCGCCGCATCGGCGAACATGTCAAGCGAGTCCGCTATGAGACCTGTGGACTGGGCGATCAGGCCAACGATCAACTCAAAGACAAACATCGCACCGTTGATAGCGAGCAGCAGCTTTAAGGTCCGAGCCTCAGAGGCATTCCCCTCTGCGTCTGGGGCCGTAGACTCGTCGCTTTGCACGCTGTCCAACACTTGCGCGCCGAGGTTGAGAGGGATGAGACGGCCCAGCAGCTCTTGCGTACTTCCCCCATGCTGCACGGTGAGTACACGGTCCTTCAGATCGAAGTCCAGTGCCGCAACAGCCGACGCATCGGCCAGCGCCATCCGAATGAGATTCTCCTCCGACGGGCAATCCATCTTCGGCACGGAGAAACGCGTCTTCCACTGCCCGCCTTCGGTGCGCCTCTCGCTTGTCAGCAGAACCGCACCCAAGTTCAGGGGCGTCAGCTTCTGGGCGATCCTGGCGGGCTCGCCCGAGTGCACCACCCGGAGCTGCCGATGGGCCAGATCGAAGGTCATCGGCCCAACCCCGGTCAGACCACCCAGCGCCATGCGAATGAGGTTCTCCTCGGAGGGGCAGTCCATTCCCGGAACTGAAAATGTGCTCTCCACGGAAGCAATGGCGCTTGGCGCCTCGTCGACCGTCTGCGAATTGCAACTGCTCGAGCAGCTACTGCTTTGACATGTACTCATGTCCCGTATTAGAAACCCTCAAGTAGCTGTAGAGTCAAGCGGTAGGTAGGCAAATATGAAAATCGGTGAACTATCGTCATTGGCAGGGTGCTCCGTTCCCGCGGTGCGCTTTTATGAAGCAGAGGGCCTTCTGCAGACGCCCCTGCGGGCCGCCAACAACTATCGGCAATATGGCCAACAGCATGTCGACAGGTTGGCCTTCATCGTTCGGTGCCGCTCGCTGGACATGTCGCACGACGATATCCGGGCTCTGCTGCAGTTGCAGGACGACCCCGCCATGTCCTGCGACGAGGTCAATGCCTTGCTAGACGATCAAATGCGCTTGGTAGAGCAGCGAATCGCCGAGTTGCAGGCGCTGCGCAAGCAACTGCGTGCCATCCGCAGTACCTGTGCGGGAGGGGTATGCGTTGGCGATTGCGGTGCACTTGAATCGCTGCGCAGCGCCACTGGGGCAAGCTGGCCAACCGTTCGCTGAGCGGAGCCTCAAATAACGACATTCAGCTCGGTGCGAACCAACGATGCGGTAGCAACTCGTGAACCAGGCTAACCCGTTGCGTCGGCAAGCGAGCCAAAACGTCCTTGAGATACGCATAGGGATCATTCAATAAAAAATACAAACTAACTGCTTTATAAGTTGCTAAAGCGTAGATTGAATTGATCAGCTACGCTACCCACAGCACCATAGATCAAGGCATGACTAACGACCCGGCCACGAGGCTCGAACGGCAGCAGTGGGTCGGCACCGACAGTTCTCACCCCATGAGAGGGGCCTTCGACCTGCGTGGAACCACGGAACTTGGTCACCATGAAAAGTTCTGCCCAATGCTCGGACTTTATGACGGAGCAGAGGATGCGACTAGCCCAATGACGACTACCGCTTTTAGCGATCATCAATCCACGAAAACGGGACGACTGCAGTCCGCCTAAAACCGTCTTCTCCTAGATTGGCTTTGTAGCAATTGCTGCCCATCGGGTACATGGCATGGATAGCTGATCTGTGCCAAACAGCAGCAGTTCAATACAAGTGAAGACGCGGTTACGCGAAGTCGAAAGCTATCCATGAACCGGTGATCGAATCAGGCTGGCCGACTGTGGGTCATATACAAAATCAGTAATAGATCCACCCACAACCTTCTGAACCACCTCATCAATCACATGCAAAGGCACAAGAAACCATTCACGCGGCTTCACCGGCTTGCCAAAACGGTCTTCCAGGGTGAGGTCTAGTTGCGCAGCACCAAACACGCGGTGAAACAGTGCTTCCAGCTTCACTCTGTTGACGTTGTGAAGCTTGTAGGTTGCGACAATTTCCACGCCAGCCAATAAGTATGTTGCTTGGTTTTCGGAACCCGCAATCCGAGTCTCGACCTTGCCCCCTGTCACTCCGATTTTGTGAATCAGCTCGCGATGTTGAGCCACAAACGGATGCTCTGACTTGCTGCGCAGAACGTAAATGGTGCCAGTCTCAATGTCTTCTGGCTCTACTTCGCCACTAAACAACGGGCCCATATCGGGGTCGGTCAGTCGCCTACCTGTATCGTCTTTATAGAGCGCACGCTGCAAAGAACGGAGCAGCAAGTTGCTTTCAGTACCGTTGGCATAAATGACTCTCAGACGCGCATCATTGTCGCCATTGGGTGCTTTGATCGTCTCACCGACCTCTGCAACATAAGCAAGTTGTCCACCCAAAATAAAGTAGTTGCCCTCGGCCACACTGGCATCACGCCCGAAACGAAGCGTTTTACGCACACCCGACTTCAGATCCTGTTCAACCTGTTCAAACAACGGGCGGAATCGCTCAAAGTCCTCACAGATATTACGCTCAGCCACTTCCTCTGCAGCACGTTTTTCCACACTGGACCGAACATGCCGTAGCACAGTGATATCACCAACCTCTGCCACCTCCTCGCCAATACCCAACTTAGCGAGCAACGCGTCCTCGTCAAGCGCATCAATATCCACGGCCGGAACCTGATTAACTTCGAGCAACTTGGGTGTATCGAGCTCTGCCAGCAATGCGTGGGCCTCTGGCAGCTTGCGCAGTTGATCTAAGCGAACCGCGTAAAGCCGTTCAAAGATGTCACGCCCTTCACCGTGCTGAGGTGCTCGACCATGGGTTTGATGAAAACGCAGAATGTCTTCAAAACCTGCAACGATGCGCTCTTCGCGCGGGGTACGACTAGAGGTTTTGAGCGGGGCAACCTCTACACCCAGCGCATCCAGCAGGTCGTCATCATTCATATCAGCCATTACTCACAGCTCCTTGCGCCTGAGCGGATTTAGCCAGTGAGCGATAGCGGGCAAAAGCCGCCACGCCCTCAGCCATACGCTTTTCCCAAGCATCGGCAGAGTTGATGTCCGGCAAGCGGCCACGCTCATTCTTGAACTGCAAAGCACGCTTGGAAAGGTCACGCGCCTCCTCCTCAGTTAGGCTTACCTTCTTGGCTGCAATCGCGGCTTGCACCTGACGCAGCGACTTCTCATCCATAGCCTTAGCAAGCACTACGTAAGCAGCATCAAATGGGTTGATACGGTCGATGAGGTCGATGTCCAAGTCCTTCACGTTGACAAACTTGCGCACACCATCGATCAGGGCGGTGCTTCCTTGCCCAGTGCCACTACCGTTGGCATCTGCCTGAGCCAAAGCCAACTTCGCTTGCTGAGTAATGTTCATTGCGGCAATGGCGTGCTGGCGGATGGCCTCTTGATCGGCATCGCTCAGGTCGGGATAACGCTCGCGGACGATCTTTCCCATGCGCAGTTGCGTCAGCTCCTCGGGCAGCGTGTTCTCTTTGTCGAACAGTCCGCGCTCAAGTGCTGTCTTGTCTTGCAGAAAGCTGGTGACGACTTCGTTCAAGTCTTCCTTGCAAATTCGCGTTGCCTCGGGTGTTTCAGGTTTGGTTAGACCGGTAATTTCCAAGTGAATCTGGCCCGTCTCCGTGTTCACCCCGATGTTGTGCCCGCCTTCTTTGTAGCCCTCTTCACCATAGTCAAAGCCTTCCTGAGGGCCAGCGTTCTTTGGCGTGAATTCGTAGCGGGGTGCAAGCACCTGCTCCATCAACAGGCTGGCTGAGATGGCTTTGAGCATGTCGTTTACAGCCTCAGCCACGGCTGATTGCTCTGCGGTGGGCTCTGCAATCAGGTTGGTAAACCTTGACCGCTCTTTGCCCTTTGCATCGCGGGTTGCGCGGCCAATGATCTGCACGATTTCCGTCAGGCTGCTGCGGTAGCCAATGGTCAATGCATGCTCGCACCAAATCCAGTCAAAGCCTTCTTTGGCCATGCCCAGCGCGATGATCACGTCCACATGGTCACGGTCATTTTTGTGGGCTGGGTCTTTCAGCGCTGACAGTACGCGAGAGCGCTTCGCCTGATCACTGTCGTCAACGAGGTCCGCCACCTTCAAGATTCGGCCTTGTGATGATTCGACCAAGTGAAAGCCAGTGTTGGGGTCCACACCCTTCCACGTACCCAGGCCGTGCATGATCTCGTCCACCTCGCGCTGCTTGTCTTTCAAGCTCTCACGCGCATTCACGTTGGGGATGTGGACGATGGTTTTGAGCGCCGGGTCGAGTACCTTGTTCACCGCATCAACGTAGGCCCCGGTATAGAAGAAGTAGCCGATGTCCAGCGATTTGAGCCACTGGTAGCCATTGAGCTGCTCGTAGTAGGTGTAGGTCACCGTCTCAAACCGGGATTCGTCCTGCGGACCCAACACCGCCTCACTGTCTCCACGGAAGTAAGAACCCGTCATCGCCACCAAATGAACCTTGTCACGGGCAATGAAGGCGCCCAGCTGGCTGCCCAGCTTGTTGTCTGGGTTGCTGGATACGTGGTGAAACTCGTCAATCGCGATCAGGCGGTTGTCGAAAGCATTGATGCCCAGTTCCTCCACGGCAAAGCGGAAGGTTGCATGGGTGCAGACCAGCACCTTGTCATCACTGGCTAAAAACTGGCGCACCGCTTCCACTTTGGATTTCGCCGTGCGTGGCTCATCCCCGCCTGGTGCATTGCACAGATTCCACTGTGGGGCCACCTTCCAGTCCCAGTAAAAGCCGAACTGGGTCAGCCGCTCGTCGGCAAAGCTGCCACCAATGGAGCGCTCAGGTACGACCACGATTGCTTGTTGCAAGCCCTGGTTGTTCAGCTTGTCCAGCGCAATGAACATCAGGGCACGGGACTTGCCGGATGCCGGGGGAGACTTGATCAGCAGGTATTGCTCACCACGTTTGGCATAGGCACGCTCTTGCATGGCACGCATGCCCAACTCATTGGCCTTGCTCGATGCGCCAGTGCGTGCCGTGGTGATGGACACCGATGGCACGGTGTACGCATTGGTCGGGTTGCTTGCTTGATCGCTCATACGTTTTTCTTCCTCCCTCGGGTTGCCTTGGCGGCAGGCTTGGCCTTGTCTGCGGCAGTCATCTTGGTGTACAGCTCGAACAGTTTTTCCAGTCGTTCGGTGTCGTTCTTGAATCGACGACCGATGTAGATGCGTTCCAACACTTCGTCATTGCGCTCATGAGCGTGACGCAGGTTGTCCGGCATGGTTTCCGGGTCGTACAGATCGGCGATGGTGGCTGGGAAGTGGGCTTCACGGGCCAGTAGGATGTCCTCGGCGCAACGTATGAGATCAGCCTTGTTTTGCTCGGTGAGCAATGGAACGGGGAAGGTGTTCCAGCCAAGCGTGTTGGAGTAGCGGAAGTCAGTCTTAATCTTCCCACAAACCGTTCCAATCCAGACAAGGTGCAAGTGGGAGGCAATGATCGCCATATTCCAAAGCGGCGCATCGTACAAACCAAAAGCGGCGTTAGAAACCACCGCGCCTTGTTCTAGGGCACCAACGGGTAGATAGTCTCTGTTTTCACTTGTATGTATCGGAATTATCAGGGGTATCCGCGAACCCGAGTCTCTGCCATGCCTGATCTCTGCAAAGGCGTGAGCAGTCGAGGCTTGCTGTTTTGTTTTCTCTTTTTTGCTCTGCGACCGGAAGCTCCGCACAAGCTCGACTCGATCCTTGATAAAAGCAAACTCCATAGCCTCGGATAGTTGCTCGGTAGATATCCACAGACAGTATCGGCTTTTGCCATCAATGTATTCATCGCTTCCCAGGTATTTCTTGATAAAGCGATTCACACCCTTATCAGAAATCGCAAGGTAATCCGAGAGTTTGATGACGAGCCCGCCACCGTCCGCAGGCTTGCTTCCATAGTCCATTGGCAAGAGGCCGTTCAGCGGCGCACTGACCTTCTGCACAATAGTGGTCGTGTTTGGAACGAGGTACGGGCCAATGACACCAACTCGCCTCTCCAACAGCCCTCCCTCAGCATCTTCCTCATAAAGTTTGCATTCACCGGGTTGGGTAGATAAGCCGATCACAACCACCGTCACCCCGGCGTTGTTCTTTGCAAGGTTTTTCCACTTGAAGGAAGTCCTCGCAAAATCTATGCGCAAACCTTTGCCAAGTGCTGATTCCCAGAATGCTGACACCTGCTGACCTTGGCAGATCGAGTTGGTGGACACAAAGGCACAACGAGTCGAGTGCAGCAAGCACATCTCTGCGGCCTTCCAGAACCAACCCAAGACGTAGTCAAGCACTTTCCACTGGATGTCCGTGCCCGCGAAAACCACGGAAAGATCGTCCTTTTCCTGTTCAGTCATTTCTGACTGGCCTAGGTACGGAGGGTTTCCGCAGATGTATGTCTCTCCGCCCTCGTTCTCAAAATCGATTTCAGCTTGATCCAGAGGCGTGTTGAAGAGGTCATCGCCCACCACCTTTACCCCTGTGCCTGTGGGTGGACAAATGGATAGCCAGTCCAATCGCAGCGCATTTCCGCACACGATCCAGTTCTGAGCATCCAGCGGCAGGAACTCGGCCAGCGCATCTTTCTGGCCTCGATAGAGCACATCACACTGGAACTCCGCAATGATGAGCGCCAGGCGTGCAATCTGCGCAGGGAAGTCCCGCAGCTCGATCCCGCGAAAATTGGTCAGCGGAATCTCGCTGCGCAAGTGCCGCTCATCCCTGCGCCGGTTGATCTCCGCCTCGATCTCGCGCATTTGCTTGTACGCGATGACCAAGAAGTTTCCCGACCCACAGGCTGGGTCAAACACCCGGATGCGGGCCATGCGCTTGCGCAGGTTCAGCAGTTTGCGTTCGTTGTCGCCCGCATCAGCCAGAGCTGCGCGCAGGTCGTCCAAGAACAGCGGGTTCAGCACCTTCAAGATGTTGGGCACGCTGGTGTAGTGCATACCCAAAGCGCCGCGCTCATCGTCATCAGCAACTGCTTGGATCATGCTGCCGAAGATGTCGGGGTTGATCTCGCGCCAGCTCAGTGCCCCTGCGTGCATCAGGTACGTACGGGCCATGCGTGTGAATCGTGGCACTTCTGTGCTGCCGGAAAACAGGCCCCCGTTGACATACGGAAAGCCGTTGGCCCAATTGGGTAGGCGCGGATCAGCGTTGGCACGCTCGGCCACCTTGATGTTCATGGCACGAAAGATTTGAGAAAGCACCTCATGGGTGTTGCTTCCGTCGTTCGCGCTCATCTGGTCCACCGTCTGGGTGAACAGGCCCTTGCCGTTGAAGATGTCCGTGTCTTCGGCAAACAAACAGAACACCAGCCGTGCCATGAAGTGATTCATGTCGCTGCGTCGTTCTTCCTTGGCCCAGTCAGGGTTCTCACGCAGCAATTCGACGTAGAGCTTGTTCAGACGCCCCGTGGCTCGAACGTCGATGGGGTTGTCCTTGATCTCCTTGATCGTGGAAATACCTGCTAACGGCAGCAGGAACCCGAAGTGGTTGGGCAAGTCCTGAAAGGCACAGGCAATGGTCTCGCCGCTGATCAGCTCTTCGGCTTCTAGTGTCTGACCGTCAGTGGCCAGGATGAACTTGGCTTTTGCCTTGGTTGTGGCTGTGCTGTCTCGCAGAGTGTGGAGCATGCTGCCCACAGTGCCTGCATCGCACACCGCAATGTGTATGTTGTTGCGCAGGAGAACACCGCTAGGCACATCCGAGGCGTTGTTGTTTCCTGTGCGAAGACGCTTGAGCGTAGTTTCCTTGTTTCCAAAGGCCGCTAAGAAGGCGTAGGGAAACTCAGCAGCGTCAAAGGGTTGGGCTGCTAGATCCGATACAGCTGATTCGATTTCGACCGCATTCATCGTTGTTTTTCTGTGTTGCTCATTCTTCTTGAATGGTAGCGTAGGCAAGGGAAGCAAAAAATACTCGATGTCCGAAGGTTTCAGCTTCCTTGTTAACAATAAGCAGCCTGTTGCATGAGCATCACCAAAAAAAAAACTGCTTACTCAGCGGTTTTCAAGTTTTTTTAGCTTGGCTAAAGTAAGGCCCAGGGCGCACGGTTCGTAATTTCAACTTGCATCTTTCAGCAAAAGTGCCTTGCTGTAGGCCGTGAAGTCACCCAAATGCTTAGTGATCACTGCTTCTACGATGGGTAGCTGTAGCGCTTGGTAGTCGTGCACGGCAATATTTCTAAAGCCAACCATCTTCTGCAAACGCTCTGCAAGTGCCGATTCAATCCAACCGGCCTGAGCCAGCAGAGTGAATACATCCCTTGAACTTTGAGGAATGCCTAGGCGTTCGCGTCGGATCAAGTGCTGCCCCATGTCCAGCGCGGCTTCACAAGCACGCTGCACATTCAAAATCGCTGCATCTTGGCGGGTGTGGTCGGCTGCAAATGTAGATGGAGATTTTTCGTACTCCTCTTTAGCCCGCAGGACGCAACGCTCAATCGTTGCTGCTTTGTTAATGAGTACGTCATCAACCATAAACGGTCCCTGTTTTTTGAATGTCTTGCAGCAAGCCTGCGCGCGCCTCGTCCAATGCTGTCTTTTGGCTAAGGATGAAGGTTTCATAGAGCGCTGCCTGCTCATCTCTGGCCCACAGACGTTGGCCCGTCGTCACAATCCGGTACTGCATAACCGTCGAGGCAGAGCGTAGATTCAGCAAGTCGACAGGACAGCCAACAATCCCCGCTAAACGACTAGCGAGGTCCCAAAGCGCCTCAGCACCAAGAGTCTCGTCAGCCATCAAAGCAACATCCAGATCACTCTCAGGCCCCGCATCACCACTCACCTGACTGCCAAAGGCATAGACAGCAGACAGACTAGGGACCATGTCCTTCAGTGCAGCGACTACAGCGGAAAAATCAATGGGGCGTGAGGCAGGCATGGATATCTCGATAAATGACTTTGGCAAAAAAAAGGGCCACTATTCTTTGAAGTATGCCAGCATGAACATGGATATCTTGGGCGCAGGTTGCGACGCCTAGCGATCAGGACGCCTACCTTTAGACCATGCCCGTCTTCCTCTGGGCAATCGCAAGCGCATGAAGGGCAATTCCTTCACAAAAACATGATCTACAAAGTCTTGTAAAGCTTTCCACGCGCTGGAGTTCTTTTGCGATAGCCACCATTCGCCGTTTGACAAAAGCCGGATACCTGGAGCTTGCATGGTGCGGCCTAAGCGCCCCTCCAGTGCACCAAGAGGACCCAGCATGAAGTCTGCCCATATCAGCGAAAGCTGGGAGGCCTGAGTTGTGCCACTGGCCAACAATTGCTTAACTTCAGGTCCCAACAAGAGCAGCGTACAGCGCGGCTCCCCCCAGGCTGTGGCTGAAAGTTTGATCAGATGGCCTTTGATTTCAGCAGAGCCAAATTTTTTAAGGTATCCAACGAATGCTGCAGCTTGCTTCAAAGCTTCCAAAAAGTTCTCTGGGAACTCGCTGGACAATTGATAACGAGCACGCTTGACTAGCGGGCTAGCAGCAAGCTCATTTCCTTCTGGCGTGTCTAAGCAAATTTCAAATGCAAAAGCCTCAAGCTGAGGATGAGCACCCCTCAAACCCTTCAGGTAGTCCTCAATAGATTCGGCTGCATGGTAAGCCTCATCGTAAAGAGCTTTGTTATGTTTTTGCGCTGATGCTCCACGAAGCGCCCTCACAGCCTCTTCCAGGCGCTCCTGCAAAGCATCCGCATCTTCCCGAGTGAAGCGATGGCGTTCCAAATACAGGTATTCTTTTACTCCCTTTATGGCGTCAGCCTGTTGAACAAGGAGCTCCTGAAACAAGAGGAAGTGTGCGCTCTCAACGAAAGCTGCTGAACGTAATGAGTCCCGGATGTCTCGAATCAACATTTCCTGCTCATAGCGGTACAGATCAACGCAAAGTAGAAGGCGTTCCCCAAGTGGGCTGTATTCCATCCGATCTTTCGAATCACTCCAGCTGAAGTGACGGCCTGATACATTGGCTGCAATCGAGAGATAAGTGTGCACCGCTATGCGAAGGACCTGCCAAGGATAGGAGTTATGCCAGTCCTTTGTCAGGAAGAGCTTTCCTCGCTGCGGACGCCGTAGCTCTCCTGCTGCAGAAAGATCCCGATGCACGTTCGATCGTTTGAAAACAAGCCCAACATCGCGCTCCATTCGCTCGATGGTTTTTAACAAATCCATATCTCAGAATGCCCTGACATCAACGGTGCACGTTAAGCGAGCTTACCTGAATGGAGTTTGGATTTTGAGCTACCACGCACATGTAACATCGGTGGGACCGACAAGTAATCAAAAGCCACCTCCCTGTACGTACGAGATCCTAGAAGGAAGCTATGGAACAGCCAGCATCGCAAGCAAGCAGCAAGATTTTCAGCAAAACTGACGAGCAAAGATATCAGCAACTAACAGCGCTCTACATCGATGGCAAGGCCGATGCAGCTCAAGAAGCTGAGTTCCAAGAGTTGCGCCAAAAAAAGATTTCCGCGCGAATTAAACGAGAGCAGTGCATTGCGCAATTGATCAAAGACATCAAAGAACAAGATATCTCGTTTGCTGAGCTAACTAAAGCCGGCTTAAGGGTGCCGCCGATTACTGATCTGTACTCCGAAAGCGAAATTCGGACAGCCGCCAAAGCCCTTGGTGTCACACCTACAGCAAAGGCTGTAGAGGCCACCGAGCCCAAGATGAGCGGCAAGAAACGGGAAGTCAAAGGCTACATCAAGAGCATCAGAAATCCTGACGAAACAGGTGTTTGGCGAGCTGGGCCTCCAAGCTTTTTTAAGGAAGAAGGCGGCTTGGACAAATACGAGCAAGGTAAGCTTATCGACCAGTGGCTTGTTGACACCAAAGATGTGTCGAGCAAGATCAAGCTGCTAAAAAACTTGGAGAAAAAATTTGGAAAAGAACCATCTCAAGAGCAGCTTGGTGACATCACTGCTGAAGCCTATGCACAAGGGTAAAACAACGACACTGCCACGATAGCAACTAGGCAGTCACGTCGTTATCGCATGCAGTGTGGTATTTCCAAATGGCTGTATTAGGCTGGTTGCTGGCGTTCGCTTCAGAAGTACCAATGACTGCTGCTACCGAAAGCAGTCATTGCACCAAGACTTTAGAGAAGGTCAGCTCTACACCTTAAAGCTGCCAGTGGAATCTCACGATCACCAAGTGACTGCTTTGGCGTGTGCTGAGCTGGCGCTATCGACCCGTTGCTGTCGTCAGTACCCGCTCAACCGATGTCCGCTGTGCAAGGAAAAGCGGCCATTTGGCCGCTTTCGATTGTCAGTAGCTGCGGCATCCGCAACAACAATACCTAAGCAGGCTCCGCGAACTGCTGGTAGGCCTCCAGCGTGCGCATGGCATAGCTGTAGGCAGCCCCGGCGTTGAGGGCAATCGCAGTCCCCATCGCGTCGGCCAGTTCGGCCTCGGTCACGCCTGCGCGCCGGGCGGCTTGTGCGTGGGCGGCGATGCAGCTGTCGCACCGCGTGGTGACGGCCACGGCCAGTGCGATCAACTCCTTGGTCCTGGCGTCAAGCGCTCCATTGCCGTTCTGCCCGGCGCTAAGTGCCTGGAAGCCAGTCACCATCTTGGGGTTGGCCTTGAGCAAGGCTGCCCCCATCTTGCGGCCGGTCTGCAGATACTCTTTCCAGTTTGCAAACATGCAGGCTCTCCTTCAGCCGCGCCCCATGGCATAGAACTCGGCGTTGGGCCGCATGTTGGTGACGTTGGCCAACCGGTTCGACATGCCGAAGAACGCAGAGACAGCGGCAATGTCCCAGATGTCGTCCTCGGTGAAACCGTGCTTTTTCAAGGCCTCCATATCCGCCTCCCCCACTAGTTGCGCGGTCGCCGACACCTTCATGGCGAAATCCAGCATGGCCTTCTGGCGGTCCGTGATGTCGGCCTTGCGGTAGTTGGTGGCCACCTGGTCGGCGATCAGCGGGTTCTTGGCGCGAATGCGCAAGATGGCACCGTGGGCGATAACGCAATATTGGCACTGGTTCATGGCACTGGTGGCCACCACAATCATCTCGCGCTCGGCCTTGGTGAGGTTGCTGGGGCGTTCCATCAATGCATCGTGGTAGGCAAAGAAGGCACGGAACTCGTCGGGGCGGTAAGCCAAGGTGAGAAAGACATTGGGAATGAAGCCCGATTTTTCCTGCACCGCCACCAGCCGGCTGCGGATGTCTTCGGGCATGTCCTCCAGCCGTGGAATCGGAAAGCGGCTGATGGCGCCAGTGTGGGTGTGTACGTTGGTGTTGGTTTGGGTCATGGCATGTCTCCAGTGGTTGTCAGGCGATAAGGGGAAAGCGGTTCAGCGGTTCACATCGACGACGATGCGTCCCTTGACCCGCCCGTTCAAGAGTTCCGTCGCCAACGGAATCACATCGGTCAAAGCCACCTCGTGGCAGATGGCACCCAGTTTTTGCAGATCCAGATCGGTCGCCAGCCGCGACCAGGCTTCGATCCGGTCCGCCTTGGGCCGCATGACGCTGTCGATGCCGACGAGCGTCACGCCCCGCAAGATGAAGGGCGCCACCGTGGACGGGAAATCCATGCCCGCAGCCAGCCCGCAGGCCGTCACCACGCCGCCGTAGCGCGTGGTGGCGCACAGGTTGGCGAGGGTATGGCTGCCTACCACGTCCACCGCGCCGGCCCAGCGCTCCTTGCCCAGTGGCTTGCCGGGCTCTGCGAACTGCGCGCGGGGCAGCACCTCTTTGGCCCCCAGGCCAAGCAGGTAGTCGGCCTCATCGGTGCGCCCGGTCACCGCCACCACGGAGTAGCCAAGCCTGGACAGGATGGCAATGGCCACGCTGCCCACACCGCCCGCAGCGCCTGTAATCACGATCTCGCCATCGCCTGGCTGGATGCCATGGCGCTCCAGCGCCAGGACGCAGAGCATGGCGGTATAGCCTGCGGTGCCTATGGACATGGCCTGCCGGGGCGAGAAGCCGGCTGGCAGCGGAATCAGCCAATCCCCGCTCAGGCGGGCCCGTTGCGCCAGACCGCCCCAATGGACTTCGCCCACGCCCCAACCGTTGAGGAGGACCCAGTCTCCCTCCTTGAAAGCGGCGTGGGACGACTGTTCGACCTGGCCGACCAGATCGACACCCGGCACCATCGGGAACTTGCGCACCACCGGCCCCTTGCCGGTGATAGCAAGCGCATCCTTGTAGTTGACCGTGGAGTGCGAGACGCGCACCAGCACATCCCCCGGGGGCAGCAGCGACTCGTCGATGCCCTGCCCCCGCGCCTGATAGCCGCCATCGTCTTTGGTGATCAAGATTCCACTGAACATCGGCACTCCTTGGTATTTAGACTAATCGTCTAGTAAAAGATAAAAAAATCAGGCCCTAGGCAGGCCTGCAGCAAAAAATTGGGCAAAGGCCTGCAGCGGCCGGGCGCTGCGCTCCAGCTTGGCACGCAGCACCGCACCTTCCCATCCGATCCAGAACACGCAGGCCAGCTCGGCCGTATCGGCCGCGGGGGCCACCTGTCCCTGTGCCTTGGCGGCGTCTAGGCATGCTGCCGTGCGCGTTTCCCAGTCCTTGAAGACCTCCACCAACCGGTTGCGAAAGGACTCGGGCAGGCCGTTCATTTCCTGTCCCAGATTGCCGATCAGGCAGCCGCGCTTGAAGTCGTAGCGCTCCATCCCCGACACGGCATCCGCCACAAAGGCCTCCAGCCTGGCCAGCGGCGCCAGTGTTTGGTTGCCAAAGTGGCTGTCGAGCTTGTACGCAAAGTAGCTGGCATAGCGCTCTATGAGCTCCATGCCAAAGGCTTCCTTGCTGGCGAAGTAGTGATAGAACGACCCCTTGGGCACCCGCACCCGAGCCAGGATCTCATCGATGGCGGCCGTGGCAAAGCCTTTTTCGGTCAGCACCTCCAGCCCCGCCCGAATCAGCATCTCGCGCGTGTCGGCCTCGTCGACGCGCGACTTTGGGGGCCTGCCCCGCCGGGGCTTGAGAGGTACATCTGTTGGCATTTAAAGAATATAGACCAAACAGTTTAAATATTCAAGCCATTACAAATCGCATTGAGACCAAGCGATAGGAAAGGCTGGTCGATTCAAGGTCAACGCCCGGTATTGACAACAGCAGCGATTGGCATATGTGAACGACTGAAGCCAGTCTGAAGTGGGCGTTGGGGTCGAGACGCCTAACTTCCCATTCTGGCCGGTAGGCGACAGTCTCAGAACGACCGAGGCTGTGTGGAAACACAAAAACTTCATCAGCATCTTGGCCAACGAATCGATAGATTTCCTGCATTTCCTGGCGTCGAAGATTTTCCCCGCCAAGAACGATCTCCCCCTCCAAAACGGCCTTTCAAGGCCCTTTGAGACCTAATTTCACCGCATAAAAAGGGCTCATCCGCCCACCAGACGCATCGCCGCCATCGTTCTCTCAAACCCAAGAATGCAAAGCACTCGCTTGAAGTTGTAGGCCAGCACATTCAAGCTCATCTCAGTGCCGACATTGGGCAGCCGCTTGGTCAAGAAGTGCGTGTAACCCATCCAATGCTTAAGCGTGCCGAACACATGCTCTACCGTTCGCCTTCTCACCATCATGGCGTCTGGCATTTGATCTAAACGCTGCTGTGCACGTTCCACTACGTCTTCGTGCTCCCATCGACTGATGCGTCGGTAACCAACGAGCCCCAACCGCCTGTGATGCGCCAACAGCTTCGGCTGCTTTCTCGCTGGTGATGCCCTTGGCAATCTGAAGCCAGAACTGACGCTCGATCTCACGTCGATGTGACGGAGCACCAGGAGATCGCATGGCATCTCTGCCAGTAAATTGCTTCATCCATCCTGCGGGACGTCCCATAAACACCTCCTGATTAAAGGTGTTGCGACGACCGGTTGAATCTACCAACACGGGAATCACTGGAGCTGGCAACACTGCAATGGGTGCACTGGTTCAACCACGGCAGATTGCTGGAGTCCATAGGGCATATACCGCCAGCGGAAGCTGAGGCAAACTACTGGCGGCAAGTTGCCAATACCGTGAAGGCTAGCGCCTGCACTTCAACAAACTAGCCTCCACCAAACCCGGTGCGATTCATTGGGCGGCATCACCCCTAAACAGCGGCTTGCCATGGCCGCATAGCTCTACTTCTCAGAGCAATGGTTTAAGGGGGGATTACCGCTTGACTGGCGAGTAGCCGATAGTAGTTTGCCTCAGCGTTTGCAGGCGGGATGTACCCGATGGGTTCAAGCTGGCGATGGTGGTTGAACGAACCACGATACCCATTCGAGCGCTGCGAACTCAACGGCTTTCATTGATGGCAGATGCAGCCGTATCGAGCGACGTGGAGTCAAACAAAGCATGAGCCGCAAGGGCAAGTGCTTTGACGACGCGACAATTGAGAGTTTCTTCGGCACCATCAAGGCCGAGCACTTCCGGCTTGCTGCGCCCAACAGCATTGATGCGCACGAAGCGTGCGTGAATGATTACGTTCACTACTACAACCATGAGCGTATCAAGCTCAGATTGAGCGGACTCAGCCTGTTGGAATGCCGACTGAAAAACACCGCCTGGTAGGCAAGGAGGCAAACGTCCAACTTTTAGGGTCAGTTCAAACCTTGGGCGATTCACTTGCCTGAACCGTGAGTCGTGTGGCGTGGCAAAAAAATCGTTTTAGTGAACTCAAGCACGTGCTTCCTAATTACAAGCGCTCTTTTCAAGGGTTCGGCAACAGCTAACTTGAGCTCTCGAACGCAAGCAAAGATTGCGAAAATATCACTTGAGACAGCTGAATCTTAATCTGATGCTGAGTATCCACAACGATTTCTGCAAACACTGGGTTTTTTCCACTGCCTCAACCATCCAACATAAATCTGCAAAATTTTTTAGTTATTCAAAATTAGAAAATTTGTCCAGTGTGTAATAAAAGCGTCTCTATCAAGCTTTTTAAACCAAGTGTGGGATTGGCGCTGTCCCCAAACTGTGCTGACGGCATGTAAAGGAATTTCGTGTCCTGCAAAAAGTAAGGTTTCATCTGGCAGCGTGAATAGGCGTTGAACGACACTGTCCCACAGGGCTTCGGGATATGCCGGATAGGGTTGTAGGTCACAGGCATCCACCGCCATGAGACCTCCGCAAAAGACCCGATCGCGGCAAATGTAGCTCAGGCAATATGGTGTGTGGCCGGGCGTGCGCCAAATTTTGATTTTCTCACTTCCAAAATCCAGGTTTTGACCGTCGTTAACTAAGGTGGCTCCCTCGCGCGGCTCACCTTGCACTAGTGGAGCGCCAAGTTGTCGTAGTCGCTCGAACTCCATTGGGCGCAGATGGTCGTGCTGGTGGGTGCGCAATACCCAACGAAGGCGGAGTTGATGTTCTTGTAGCAACGCACGAATCACAGGTAGGTCGCGCGAGTGGGGGTCAATCAGCACGGCCTCACCGCAGCCTCTGTCGGCTAGCAAGTAACTCAACTCACTACTGTTTGTGCTGTGCAAAATGCGAAAGTCCACGGTGCTTAAGTATTTTGTTTTTCGTCTTCACCGATTAACAGCGTAGTGTCATCGAGATAGCTATGGGGTGGCACCACCAAGTTGGTGGGGGCGGGCTTATTCTTGAAAACGCGACCGGCTAGATCAAAGGTAGAACCATGACAAGGGCAGAAGAAGCCACCCTTCCAGTCAGCCGGTACACTGGTGTTGGCGGTGCCTTCGGGCAAAGTTACCGGGGAGCAGCCCAAGTGGGTGCAAATGCCCACGGTCACTAACAAATCGGGCTTGATGGACCGATGTATATTTTTTGCATATTCAGGCTGTTGTGGGGTACTCGAGTTAGGGTCGGCCAAGTCGGCGGTGTTCGATAGACTGGCCAGCATCTCGGGGGTACGGCGTAAGAGCCAGACAGGTTGGCCGCGCCATTCCACTGTACGCATTTCGCCTGGGGCTAAATCTCCAACATTCACCTGCACGCTTGCTCCAAGCGCTTTCGCCCGCTCACTGGGGGCAAAACTAGACACAAATGGCCAGAGTGTGGCGGTAGCGCCTGCGCATCCCATGCCGACTGTAGCGCGCATCCATGTTCGGCGCTCCGCATCTTCGGGTGTGCCGGCTGTTGGCAGATTTAGTGTTGAGTTCATAAGAGACTCCAAGCGGTTGTGGTGCCTTACTGCTTCAAAAATCGTGCCACCCTTTTTGATCTGTAAATTGATTGTGATTCAAGCGTTTTGAGATCGAGAGAGTCCGAGTGCGTCACGCGTACCGAGTGACTGCTGCCAAATGGCAGCCATTATTGGCAGTCTGAAGCTGATCCCCTACACTGGACACTCATCTTTTCTTTGCCATGAAGCCACTGCCCGAACTTATCGCTTTTCTAGACGGGTTACCCGAACCTCACATCGTCTTTGACTTGCAGTACCGCATCCTTGCGGCCAACACTGCCTATCGTCAGCAGTTCAGCCCGCAGCGCAGTGTGATTGGGCGTACTTGCTACGAGGTATCGCACAATTTCTCGGTTCCGTGCGATCAAGCGGGTGAAAGCTGCCCGATGGCGCTTTCGCGCGAATCAGGACAGCGTGAGCGAGTGCTGCACCTGCACCACACTCCTCATGGGGAGGCATACGTCAATATCGAACTGGCACCTTTGCCGGGTGAGGACGGTACACCGGTTTTTTTCGTTGAAAAGATGGAGCCACTGAGGGTGGCAGAAAGTCGGCCTAATGTCCAAGGGTTGGTTGGGCGCGCTCCTGCCTTTCGCCAAATGTTGGAGCTTGTGGCGCGCGTGGCGCCATCACGAGCCGCGGTGTTGCTATTGGGTGAATCGGGCACCGGCAAGGAGCTGGTAGCTCATGCTCTGCACGATGCCAGCCCACGCGCAGGGAAATCACTGGTAGCGGTTGATTGCTCCAGTTTGCCCGAGGCTTTGTTCGAGTCGGAGTTGTTTGGCCACGAACGGGGTGCATTTACCGGTGCCGCTGGGCAGCGCGGAGGCTTGGTAGAGGCTGCTAGCGGCGGTACATTATTCTTGGACGAGGTGGGGGATATTCCGCTGCCGATGCAGGTGAAACTCCTACGCCTGTTGGAAACTGGCACCTACCGCCGCGTTGGCAGTACAGACCTTCGGCATGCCGACATCCGTGTTGTATCCGCCACGCATCGTGACCTGCCAGCCATGGTAGCCGAGGGTCGTTTCCGCGAAGACTTGTACTATCGGCTGTGCACTTTCCCAATCCGCTTGCCGGCATTGCGCGAACGTACCGAAGATATCGCCTTGCTGGCGGCAGCTCTGCTGGAGCGTGTTGCATCGCCTCGTCACCTGCGTTTGTCCAGAGACGCGTTGATTCAGCTTAGTTCGCTGGACTATCCTGGTAACGTGCGTGAGTTGCGCAACCTCTTGGAGCGAGCAACCTTGTTGTGCGACGGCGATACCGTAGAAGGTGTTCACATTCAAAAGGCGGTGGACACGGGTATTTGGGCGCGACCAGCCCGACACTCGCCTACGCCCTTGGTGCTACAGCCTGCAGCGTCTTCTTCTGTCGCCGCAGTCGCTTCGGGCAGCTCGCTTAAGTCCTTAGAACGAGATACCTTGCGCGCCCTTGCTGCTGCCCACACCGGTAGCCGTGCAGAACTTGCTGCCCAGCTCGGCATGAGCGAACGTTCGCTTTATCGCAAGCTCAAGGCACTGGGTTGATCCGAAGTACTCCTACAGGACAGCCTGGCAGTAATGAGCAATTGGCCCGTTCTGCCAAAGCCAATGCGGGCCAAGAGCGTGGGTAGGGTGTAAAGAAAATATCACCGACAGATGGATGAGCTGAAGCTGGAACAATCCAAGAGTCGGCAGCATTTCAGCGCTGAGTTGGAGAAGGGGCGTACAGCTATCGATGAGGCCGCCAAACGGGCCACTGCACTTCAGATTTGAGACCGCCCCTGCTCGTGCCAACACGGCAGGCCAAGGAATCACGTTTTTATGACCCGGGAGATTGGTCAATAATTACGCACAACAATCCTTACAAACCCATTCTGCTGGCCTAGCCGTTCGCTTAAAGCCAAGCTGGGGCAGTCAGAGGTGAGCTAGAAAGCGAGAGTATGAACTCCGGGCTTGAGCAAATGGGTCGCGACATCTGCTGGCTTCGCTGGCGTGACGCCTTGAATCAGATCTGTCACCTGCCGTCCGCTATTTGGCAAGTACAGTGCGCACACTTCTACCTGTGCTCCGGCCTTGATCAGGCCTTGCAGCATCTGCTGAGGTGTCACGTTACGGGGCTTAAGAGTAGGCATTTCTTTACCTGTGACAGCGATGTCTGCTGCAGCGTCACACAGCAAGATACGCACATTGGCTTTTTGCTCCAAAGCTTGCGCAGCCAGCACAAGACCTGCGCCCTGAGCCATAGCCTGGCCGCTGTGGATATTGACGAACAGGTGTTGTTGAGCGGAAGCTGCAGAAGCAAAGCCGAGCGCCGTTACTGCGATAAGCAAAGTTTTTTTCACGGAGTTTTCCTTGAGTTAAGTGCCGTGGCCCAAAGCTTGCAGGCCACTTCTTGACATTGTTCGGATGCCAATCCCGAGACCCTTGACAAATGACAATCCCAGTCAATGCAAGGGGTTATCTCACCGCTTATAGAAGCGACTCCTAGAACCTAGCAAAAGACACCAGTTCAGTGCGGCGGCCCTAAGCTCGCTGCGTTCGAGCCTGCTTAGAGCCGAACAGTTCGGCATGGCGTGGCGGGAAGTTCAGACCCCACCCCACAAGCGAACGCCCGCACTTCTTACAATGAGTTGGTTCCGATGTCATGAATGGGGTATAGCAATGCTGGATCCACAGGTGCCACCACGACATAACCCACTACATGCGACAGGCGAAGTGCCAAGATCACGTCAAGAGAAAAACTAGGGCCTGTTGAGAATTAGCGGGAATTGATCACCGCAGATGCCAAGGTGATGACAGCAGCGAAGCTGCTGTCAGTTTTGTCGCTACGCAGAGCAATACGCTTGAATTCTTTGAGCTTGCAAAAGTAGTTTTCTATCAAGTGCCGCCACTTATACATCTCCCTATCGATAAGCAAGGGCGCTCTTCGATTGGCCTTCTGAGCAATCACAACTTGGCAGTTCGTAGCCTGCAATCGCTGAACCAGCCATGTGGCATCAAACGCTTTATCGGCAAGTAACGCTTTTAAATCAATGTCTTGCAAAAGTTCGTCAACACCTTTGAGATCATGACGCTGGCCTGGCAGTAAAACAAAGCGCACCAAATTGCCCAAGGCATCTGTTAGCGCAAGGATTTTGGTCGTCAATCCGCCTCGACTTCGACCTATGGCCTGGCTCGAAGTCCCCCTTTTGCACCTTGGCCGTGTCGATGCACACGTACGATGGTTGCATCCACCATGGCGTATTCCATGTCAGGCTCGCCACTGACTGCTTCGAACAGGCGTACAAAAACATCGGCCTTCACCCAATCGCGAAAGCGTTTGAATACGGTGTTCCATTTACCGAAGTGTTCTGGCAAGTCTCGCCATGGACTGCCCGTGCGAACAATCCACAAAACTGCCTCTACAAACAATCGGTTATCTGTCCCGCTTCGGCCACGGTCTCCGACCTTGCCTAAGCAAAATGGGCTCATACGAGCCCATTGTTGATCTGTCAAAACGTATCGAGTCACATCAAGATTTTGCCTGGTCTGCAGAGCAGCCTCTTAAATCTCCACAGACCCTAGACGGTACGAAAAAATATGCATGACATACGGCAGCAAGCTTGCTCAGGAGGTGTAGCTCCGGCGCCGATTAAATATTTTTCCAATCAGCAAAAATCCCAGCGGCACAACGGCAGCGCCCAGCAACATCAGAGTTTCGCGTAAGGTAAGCAGCCCTACCCTTGCTTGCTGCAAGACCAGCAGGCTATACAACACAAAAGCTACACCGTGTACCGGTCCCATCACGCTCACAACCTCGGGTATACCAGCCAGTCGCTTAAGTGGCACCGCCAATAATAAGAGTAACAATAAGGTCACACCCTCCGCATACGAAGCTAGGCGCAACCTGCGCACCGACGTACTCATAACGAGTCCACCGGGATCTTGAGATAACGGACGCCGTTGTCTTCAGGTGGAGGTAACTGCCCACCGCGCATGTTTACCTGCACTGAGGGCAAGATCAGCACTGGCATAGCCAGGGTTGCATCGCGAGCCTCGCGCATTGACACAAAGCTTTCCTCGTCCACGCCTTGATGTATGTGCACGTTGGCAGATTTTTGTACGGCTACCGTGGTCCTGCACTCAGGGGCACGGCTGCCAGCGGCCGGATAGTCGTGACAAAGATAGAGCTCGGTACTATCAGGCAGAGCTAGCACTTTTTGGATAGACCGGTATAACGTATGCGCATCGCCACCAGGAAAATCACAACGAGCCGTGCCATAGTCAGGCATGAAAAGCGTGTCACCCACGAAGGCGACCGTGCGTACGGAGTCGATGCTGTGGTCGGTGATCACGTAAGTCATGCAGGCGGGGGTATGGCCTGGCGTGTGCAAGGCTTGTGCGTGCAAGCCACCGATCTGGAAGCGGTCGCCCTCGGCTAAGAGCCGGTCGAATTGGCTGCCATCGCGGGCGAATTCGGTGCCGGCGTTGAACAGCTTGCCGAACACGTTTTGCACCGTGGTGATATGGCTGCCGATCGCCAGTTGACCACCCACCTGCCGTTGCAGGTAAGGGGCGGCCGACAGGTGGTCGGCATGCACATGGGTTTCCAGCAGCCACTGCACGTTCAGGCCCAGGACGCGCACCCGCTCAATCACGCGATCGGCGCTGGCGGTGTCGGTGCGGCCCGATTTCGGGTCGTAGTCCAGCACGCTGTCGATGATGGCGCACTGTTGCGTGGCACTGTCCCACAGCAGGTGGCTGAAGGTCGAGGTGGCCGGGTCGAAGAAGGATTCGATTTGCATGCGTGTGGGGGCTGTCACGGCAACTCCTGCAAGAAGTTCTGAAACGGCGCGGGGCAAACACTCCGCGCCGGGGTGCAGCGGTGGCCGCTCAGAGGGACTTGGTGGAGAAGTACCAGTCCTTCATCGCGTAGCCTTCGCCTTTGCGGGCTTCGATGGCGGCGGGTGTTTTGGGCGGGGGCACGATCACGTCACAACCCGGCGTCCAGCCTTCCGGCGTGGCGATCTTATTGGCGTCGCTGGTCTGCATGGCTTGCAGCAGGCGCACAAACTCATCGATGGAACGGCCGTTGCTCATGGGGTAATACACCATGGCGCGCAGCTTGCCTTCGGGGTCGATGAAAAAGGTGGCACGCACAGCCTGGGTGTCGGCAGCGCCGGGGTGGATCATCCCGTAGGCCTGGGCAACTTCCATCTTGATATCATCAATGATGGGGAACGGAATCTCCACACCAAAGTTGTTCTTGATGCTCTGCATCCAGGCCAAGTGCGAATATATGCTGTCGATGGACAGACCCAGCAATTCGCAGTTCATGGACTTGAACTGTTCAGCGTGCTTGGCAAAACCGATGAATTCGGTGGTGCACACCGGTGTGAAGTCGGCGGGGTGCGAAAACAGCACCAGCCACTTACCCTTGTAGTCGGCCAGGCTGCGTTCGCCGTGGGTGGTGTTGACTTTGAAATCGGGGGCGGGTTCGTTGATACGGGGCAAACCGGAAGGCGTGGTCATAAGAAGCTCCTGTTGAAAAGTGGGAAGGTCGATCATCAATCAAATGAGCATTACCCTGTGTTGATGGATGAAGTTTGAGCTATCAACTTCTGCCCACCCATGACAAAAATCAATGTAACAATTGGGATTGGCTATGGCCGCCATAGCCTGGCGGGCACGCCATTGTGATCAGCCCTTGGCCGCCAACAGCAGTGACTCGTCCACGATGCGGTAGAGGCGCCCCTGCTTGTCCACCGCCTTGATGGCGCCGATCTTGACCAGATGCGAGACCTCGCGGCTCACGGTCTCCAGCTTCAGGTCCATCATCGCACCCATGTCCTCACGCGAGAACAGCGTCGATAGCGACGGATCGGTGCTGTGCCGCATCTTGAGCACGAACTGCCCCACCCGCTGGCGCGCGGTGCCGAAGTTGATCGCGGCCAACCAGTCGTCGGCCTCGCGCAGCGTTTTTTGCCATTTGTTGAGCAGACCGGCGTGCATGCGCGGCGACCGCTGGCTCAGGTGATGGATCACCTCGGTGGGGATGCGGCACACCGTCACATCGGTGAGCGCGGTGACGTTGCTGTCGTAGCACTCGGTGGCCAAGGCCTCCAGCCCCACCACATCACCCGGACGCAACAGGCGCAGGATGCGCTGTCGTCCGTCGGCCGTGACGCGTGAGAGTTTGAGCATGCCCGAGCGCAAGGTATACACGCCATGCGCCGCCTGCCCTTCGGCGTGCAGGGTGTCGCCGCTGCGGTAGGCCAGGTCATCGATGGGGGCATGGATGTGCGCGAAATCACCTTCGGTCAGGCTGCCAAACAGCGCCATTTCACGTATGGCGCAGGTGCGGCAATCGGATGTGCCGCGCCAGGCGGATTCGGTTTTGATGGGAATCATCATGTGAGCGTGAAGCCGTCAGTCATTTTTTGAAATCAAGGGAAAAACCTCCCCGAGTATTAAGTCTTATTACCTTGGGAGGTGGGATGGGTAGGATGTTTACGAGCCTGGCAAAAAACGGTCCGTTGAGTGCCAAGAAGCAAGTCAAGCATGCGTCAGCCAACGTTTGTTAATTTATTACAAATAATGCTTTCTGGGATAACTGACCCGCTGAGCAGTTTGGCAGTTGCGCCTATCGGGCTGCGGCGTTGAACCCAAAGGAGAAAAACTTGGCTCCAAAACCACCCTCCCCCCACAGGGCCATGGACGAAGGCCTCGATAACTCAAGGCGCGATTGGCTGCGCGCGATGAGTGGCTTGGGTGTCGGTACCGCACTGGGCTGGCAGACGGCAGCCCACGCGCGCGCACGCGCCACACCATGCGTTGCAGGTGTTCGTGCGCGATGGCTGCGCCCACTGCGCCGACGCCAAAGCCTTTTTGCCGCAGTGGGCGACCCGTCACCCCGATGTGCGGGTGTGGCTGCGACCCGTGGACACCGACACCGCTGCGCGGGACGACTTGCTGCGGTTGTCTGAGCAGGGGGGTGTCTGGCCACCCGGTGTACCCACGTTCGTGTACCAGGGCAGGTTGCTGGCAGGCTTTGCCGACGCGGCGACCTCGGGCCCTGAACTCGACGCCTTGGTGGCACCGCCGCAGGTGCGTGGCGCAGATTCCGCCTCTCCTGCGCCTGGGCCAGTGCATGCGGTTGAGACCCACTGGGGTGACCTGACCGTAGAACGCCTGGGCCTGCCGCTGTTCACCCTATCGCTGGGATTGGTGGACGGCTTCAACCTATGCGCCATGTGGGTGCTGCTGTTTTTGTTGTCGCGGCTGGTGCATTTGCGAGACCGTCGCCGCATGGCACTGATCGTCGGTACATTTGTTCTGGTGAGTGGTGCGGAGTACTACGCTTTCATGGCGGCTTGGCTCAACTTGTTTCTTGCGGTGGGTCTATCCACTGCATTGCGCGTAGGATTGGCTTTGCTGGCGCTGGGCATGGCGGCGTTTCATCTGAAAGATTTCGTCAAAGGATTCCGGGGGCCTAGCCTGTCGATTCCGGCCTCGGCCAAACCGGGGCTCTACGCACGCATGCGCAACGTGATGCAGGCCCACTCCCTGCCTCTGGCCCTGCTGGGCGTGGTCAGTTTGGCGGTGGTGGTCAACTTTGTAGAGTTGCTGTGCACCGCCGGGCTGCCCGCGCTCTACACCGCCGTGCTGACCCAGCAGGCCCTGCCCCCGGCGGCCCATTACAGCTACCTGGGCTTGTACATCCTGGGCTACCTCGCAGACGACGCGCTGATGGTTGGCTCTGCCGCTTGGGCGCTGCAAAGCCAGAAACTGGACGAAAGCCATGGACGCTGGCTCAAACTGCTCAACGGAGCGCTGATGGAGGCTTTAGGTCTGACCATGCTGCTGCGGCCCCAATGGCTCTGGTGACACTGCGGGACGGTGCCTGGCCCACACACAGGTTGGAACCGTTGCAGTCAGGCTTTGAAGCAGACTTGTGGCTCCGATGTCAGCGCAAGCCGTCGAGGTAGAGCTGGCGCAGTTGCGCGAACTGCTCGGCGCTCAGCATCTGGCGCAAGTGCGCCACACAGCGCTCGCGTCCTTGGAAATGCTGGACCTCGGCTTCGGCGACCTGCTTCATCAGCGCGTCGCGGTCTGCCTGCGGCTTGTTGTCCAGCAGGGCCATGCGCAGTTGGCCGCGAAGCTCAATGATCTTCTTCTGCACTGCCACACGGCCAGGCATGGCCTGCTTGCGGTAGTCGTCGAGCTACTTGATCTGCTCGGGCGTGAGCTTGAGGTCGGCTTCGTAGCGCATGGTCAGCGGCATCAGCTCGACCACGGGAATGGCTCCGTCGCCGGGAACGCCTTTGGCGGCGGCGAAGCCAGCGGTGGCCACCAGGGCGAGGACGATGGCGCCTTGGCGCAGGGTGTTCAGGGAAGACTTCATAAAAAACTCCGTAGGGATGAAAAAAGGGTTAAAGCTCAGTGTTTGTGGTCCATGCCAGGCTTCATGGGCATGGGCGAGTTGCCACCGCCCAATACCGTCACCGACGCCTTGATGTCCTGGGTGAAGCGTTTTTTGGCATCGTCCTCAAACACCAGGGTGATGGGCACCTGTTCACCACCCTTGAGCGGTTGCTTCAGGTCCATCAACATCACGTGGTAGCCGCCGGGCTTGAGCTCCATGGTGCGGTCGGCGGCCAAATCCAGGCCTGGGATCTGGCGCATCTTCATGATGTCCTTCTCCAGGGTCATTTCATGGATCTCGACCACACCGGCCACGGGTGATTTGGCCTCGACAAGCCGCGCGTTGGCCGAGGGCGTCAGACGCATGAAGGCGCCGGTGGCCTTTTGCGTGGCGACGGTGCCACGCACCCAGGCGTCTTCCACCTTGACGGTGGTCTGCGCCCAGGCAGTGACTGTGATGGCCAGCAGGCCGGTGATGATGAGTTGCTTCATGCTGGTGACTCCTCGTTGGGAATGTGAAAACGTTGAATCGCTTACGCGGGCTGGGCCAGCAGCGTGCGCACGTCGGCGGTGTAGTCGCTGACGGTCTGTTCGTGGCGCAGCACCACACGGATGCGGCCCTGGCGGTCGATCAGGTAACTCAAGGCCGTGTGGTCCATGGTGTAGCTGCTGCCAGTGGGCACCTTTTTGTAGTGCACCCGAAACTCGTCGGCCGTTTTTTGGGTGGCCTCTGCACTGCCGGTGAGCGCCAGGAAGGACGGGTGAAACGCAGCCATGTACTCGCGCAGCAGCTCGGGCGTGTCGCGCTCGGGATCCACGGTGACGAAGATCACCTGCAGCTCAGCAGCCTGCGGACCCAGCTGCTGCATCACCGCGGCGGCGCGGGTCAGCGCGGTGGGGCAGACGTCGGGGCACTGTACGAAACCGAAGTACAGCATCACGACCTTGCCCTTGAAGTCGCTAAGGCTGCGCGTCTGCCCGTTGAAATCGGTCAGTTGGAAGCCGCTCGCGTAGTCTGCACCCGTGACGTCGATGCCTTTGAAGGGTGAGTTGCCACCGTAAAGGCCCGAGGTGTGCGGGTCACAGCCAGATAGCAGCAACGTGCCGCTGGCGACCAGCCAAACCAGCGCCTGGCGGCGAGATGAAATGAATGTGGAGATGGAAGGCATGGCGCCTCCTGAAAACGCAGAACACAAGGCGCGCCAGACGGACGCACCACCGCAAGGTTTTTCAGGCGGCGAATGGGGGCGCGCACGACTGCGCCGGCGCCCAGATGGTCGCGGTCAACAGGGCGCGGTAAAAAGCAGGGGGACGATCGGTAAGGCGCGGCGGCAGACCCACATCGATCTGCACCACCGGCAGGTCAGCGGCACCGCCGTGCAGCGAGCACCACATGCAGTGCTGGTTGGCGTCGCTGGTGGGTACGCTGCCGTCGGGCCGTTGATCGCGCGCCTCGCCTGTGTCGGCCTTGACCCAAGCCATGCCGCTGACGCTGCACACCTCCAGCCATTCGGTGCGGTCGGTGCCGAGCAACATGGCCTGCGTCGCCGTGGGCAACAGCGCGCCCAACACCAGAGACAAAAGGGCGACCCAGATGGTAAAACGCCGCTGGAGGCGCTTCAGGAACATGGCTGGAGTGTGTCAGTGTGGTTTGGCGGAAAGTTATATGTGCCGCACGCGAGGGGATTGTTGACGGTCCCGTTCATGTACGCTCCTCCAGGGCAAGGCCCAATGGATAAGAACCTCTCTCGGGCAGTTGGGCTGCGATGTCTTGCAGCGCGCTCTGAAGCATTTCCTCTATCACGGGGTGATAGAAGGGCAACTGCAACAGGCTAGAGGCGGTTTCGCCACGCTGGATCGCCCAGGCCAGCAGGTGAGCTAAATGCTCGCCACCGGTTGCCACCATGGCAGCACCCAACAAACGGCCGTCGCGGGCATCTGCGTACACGCGCAGCAAGCTGTCGGTGGCACCCAAAATACGGGCGCGGCCGTTTTTGTCGCCCCCGGCGGTGCCAATCACCACGCCCTCCGGCGGCAGTGCATCGAAGCGGGCTCCCACGCTGGCAATATCAGGATTGGAGAACGCAATGCCCAATGAGACCTTGCGCGCAAAGCGGGTTGGCGTAGCGCGTACGGCGTTGTAGCCAGCTATGGCTCCCTCATCAGCGGCCTCGTGCATCAACGGGCGGTCCGCGTTAGCGTCGCCCGCAATGAACACTGGGAGGTCACCGATCTGCATCGTGGCCGGGTCAAACTGCGGGTTGCTGCGCGAGTCCAACGGAAAGCCTGCGGCCTTCAGGTTCAAGCCATCGGTGTTGGGGCGACGGCCCAGAGCGGCGAGCAGCAGATCCACCTCGACCTCACGCTCACCAGCACGCAGGCGCACGCCGTCCTCAGTGCGTTCCACGCGAGTTTCTACGCCTAGCCATAGGTCCATTTCACGTCCAAAGCGGGCGCGAGCGCGCTCGGCCAGAATGGGGTCGCTGATGCCAGCCACGTGAGGTGCAAGGTCTGCACCCACCACCTGCACGCCCAGGCGGGACAGGGCTAGGCCCATCTCAAGGCCAATCGCGCCCAGGCCCAAGATGCCCACCCGTGCAGGCAAGCTGGGCAACTCGAATAAACCGTCGGTAGTGACGGTGCGGTCTTGCACTTGGGCCAGCCAGCCCGGCACTACTGGATGGGAACCGGTGGCAATCACCACCGCTTCGGCACGGATACGTTTCACACCGTCGGGAGTTTCCACCTCAAGCAAAGTGGGCTCAAGGAAGCGAGCTTTCCCCTCCAGCAGGCGCTCCTTGGCCCCCGCACGGGCTTTGCTCGCTGCGTTGTTGCTGAAAAAATCTCGTTGTTCTCGCAGCTTCGCCCACGTGACGGACAAGTCAATGGACAGCCCTTGTACGCCCTGCGCACCCAAGTCAGCCAAAGCTTTGCGGGTCGCCCACTCGGCGCCTGCGTGCAAAGCCACCTTGGAGGGCATACAGCCCACCCGAGCGCAGGTAGTGCCCAGAGGGCCAGGATCGATCATCACGAAACGGCGGCCAGCGCGGCGCACTTCTCTGAGGGCATACATACCGGCAGTGCCGGCGCCTAAGATGACAATTTCGGTAAGAATTTCTGGAGGCATATGGACTTCGATTGCTTGGAAAAATGCGCGTCAATGTGGCTATCAGAGATTCGGCATTCTGACCGACGACGGTCTGATGACGGGCCGTGCCGTTAAGGCGTAGGTTCCCCAGGGGTCAAGTCGTGCGGCGCAGCAACCGCACATGCATGGGCCGCACGAATTGCACCCCCTCGGCGCCTACATGCGGCTCGAACGCGGCACGCACACGCGCTTCCAGTGCCGGCGTGACGGCGTGGTCTGCAAAACTGGGATAGAGCATGCGTTGCGCGAATTCCGGCCAGTCTTTGAACCGCACCGGCTGGGTAAAGTGTCGTTCGGCAGCCGCTTGCCAATAGCTGCCTGCGGCCAGCGCGCGTTCCACCGCCGCCTGCGCAGCGGCCCGCACTGTGCCTTCGTCGTTGTAGAGACGCACGATCTCGTTGAGCGTACCACCATAGATGGGCTCGCTCACGTAGAGCCAGCCTCCTGGCCGCACAACCCGCGCAACCTCGGCCAGTGCGGCGTCCATGGACTTTACCGGCACATGGTGCAGACTTTTGAGCATGAGTGCGCCGTCGAAGCTGGCGTCGCCAAAGGGCACGGCCTCGGCGCTGCCCGCCAGAAACTGTAAGCCATCCTGCGGGTGGGCCTGGTTCTTGGCATGCTGCACCCCATCCACCTCCAGACCCACCAACTGGCTGCCGGCATACCGTTGCAACAAGTGGCGCGCCAAGCGGGCGCCGCCACAACCCAGTTCGATCAGGCGCTGCCCGGCCAAAGGCACCAGGTCGGCCAACACTTCGAGTTCGTCCTTCTGGGAGGGCAGTTGATCGGGATCGGAAATGGCAGCGTGCATAGTGGGTTTGTGTCGAGAGGCGTTGTCTGGAAGACCATCAGAGACCAGCATCTGGTGTCACGAGCCGTGTGTGTCAGGTTCCAAAGTTCTCCGGCATCTGCACCGCCACCACCACACCTTTGGCGGTCATCACTGTACGCGCCCAGACTTGGCTCTCGATAGCCACCTTGCGGCCCTTGATTTCTTTGACCTGACCGCGAATGACGAGCTCTGCATCAATGGGTGTGGGCTTGAGGAAATCCACATGCAAAGAGCCGGTGACAAACCGGAAGGCGGGTAGCGAATCCATGCTTCGGCCTTCTTGGCGGTACATGGCGGCCGCCGCACTGGCGGTGCTGTGGCAATCGATCAACGAGGCGATCAGCCCACCGTAGGCAAACCCTGGCACCGAGGTGTGAAAGGGCTCGGGCCGGAATCGGGTCACGGTCTCATCGCCCTCCCATTCGGTCTTGATCTGGTGGCCATGCGGGTTCTGGCTGCCACATCCAGCAGTGCGAAAGGTTTTCTGGGTAGTGGTCCTGGAAGGCGTACATGTGGTTCTCCGTGAATTCGTCCAGTGGATAGTCAGAGGCCCAGCGCCGCCTTGAGCTGAGCTTCGGTGCTGGCGAACTCGTGACCCATCACACGCCCCTGACCAAGGCGGATCAGCGTGACAGCATTCTCCTGCCGGGGCCATTCGGCTAGGGTCTTGGCGTCGAGCGATACACCCACTTCAAAGGGCTGCTCGCGCAGCGAGGGCAGCGCGAAGGTGCGAGTGATGAAGCCGGGCATCTTGCTCATGTCGGCCAAGTAAACTGCGTGGCGGCTGGCCAGCAACCCTTTCGGTTGTGGCGACAACACCGCCATGACCAGGTTGGACGCCGTGCGGCCAGCGGCAAAGATCACCAGCTGGGTGTCGGGCGCGATGCGCCACGCCTGCTCATGCTGGTTTTGAAGGGTCGGCACTGGCAGGGGCTGGCCGACCTCAATGGGGCCGGCCAGCGCGGTCAGCGGGCAGGCCAGGCACAAGGCCAGAAGGATCTTGTTCATGCGGTTTCGTGTTGTTGGCGCGGGTGGGCGTGGCCGCAGCTGGCGCGGCCGTCAGTGTTGACCATGTGGTCAGCCATCTGCGTGAAAGCCTGCAGCAAGCTGTCGCGCAGCGGTTCATCAGCCACCTGTTCGGTCAGGGCGGTGCGCATACACAGCATCCATTCATCACGCTCTGTGGAACCGATCGCGTAAGGCGCGTGGCGCATGCGCAGGCGCGGATGGCCCTTCTTCTCGATGTACAGGTTGGGACCACCGAACCAGCCCGAGAGGAACTCGAACAGGCTCACGTTGGCGCCGGCTAGGCTCTCGGGGTGGATGCGGCGCGCGGCATAGGCCTCGGGCAGCTCGTCCATGAGTTCGTAGAAGCGGTCCACCAGGCGGTGGATGCCGTCGGCGCCGCCCAGGGCTTCATAGACGGTGGGGTTTGCGGTGTCGGACATGAGTGTTTACTTATCAGCCGGCCTTGGCGGGGGCCGGCGCAGCGGCCGCGGGCGGGGCACCGAACAGGCGGTCAGTTAGCTTGACGTACCAGGCCGCGGCCTGCACCTGGACGATGTAGGCCAACGCGATCAGCAGGGCTGCGTCGGCGCCGGCGCTGCCGAACACGCCCATGGCGATGGCCAGGGCGATGGAGAGGTTGCGCATGACGGTGCCATAGACCAGGGCGATGGCATCACCCCGCTTGAACATCGCCTTGCCGACCACGGTGCTGATGGCAGAATTCAGCGCATAGACCAGCACCAGGGGCAGCAGCAGGCCGGGCAGCAGCCCGGGGTTGGCGAAGATGTCCTGCGACTTCAGCGCCATGGAAACGAAGACGATGCCCAGCACGCCCAGGGTGGAAAAGGGCGGGAACTTGGGCTTGAGCTTCTGGTTGAAGTGGGGTTCGCCGTACTTGCCGATCAGCCAGCGCTGGGTGAGGGTGCCCAGCCCCAGCGGCAGGAAGACGATGAGCGCGATCTGCATGAAGACCTGAAGGACCGGGATTTCGACCACGGTGCCCAACAGGAGCTTGAGGTAGACCGGGGCGAGCAGCGAACCGGCGATCAGGCCGACCACGGTCATCTTCACGGCGGCAGGCACGTTGCCCTTGGCGAAGCCAGTCCACGAGATCGTCATGCCCGAGGTGGGGAGCAATGCGGTGAGCAGCAGCGCCAGCCGCACCATGGGCTGGTCGGCAAAGAACAGCAGGCCGGCCGCGTAGCCGATGACCGGCATGAGCAGGAAGTTGATGACCAGCGTCGTGCCCTGCAGCGTGCCGCCACCGGGCTTGAGCAGCTCCTTCACGTTCATCGTCACCATCATGGGATAGACCATGAGGAAGGTCAGCGGCAGGATGGCCGAGCGCAGGAAGCCGGGGTCGGCCACCTGGCCGAAACCCAGCCCGGCCAGCATGGCCAGCGGGATGCTCCAGACCAGGTTCTTCTGCAGCCAGTTGAGGACGTTCCACATGGTGTGCTCCCTCACGCGCCGGTCAGGCGTTCTTCAGGGCCAGGGCCCAGGCCTGCATGGCGTCGTTGGCCGGCTTCATGGGGGCATCCATGAAGCTGATGACGAAGTGGCTGCCCAGGTCGGCGATGCCGATGCTGCGCGGACGCACCGCCAGCACCTGCGGGTTGGGCAGGGCATGGCCGAAGCAGAACAGCACGTTGCTGGCGGCCACGATCTCGGGGGCGATGTCGCCACCAATGGTCTTGGTGTGGGCGAAGTGGTCGAAGGTGCCGATGTAGCTCACGCGCGGGGTGCTGGCGATGCAGGCTTTGAAGTAATCGACGATATCGGCCACGCTAGTGTGCTTGGTCTCGGTCTTGCCAATGTCCAAGACGGTGATCGGGTATTTTTCCTGGAAGTGAAGTTGTTTCATGGTGAGTCGCTCGGGGTGAAGATGAGCTTGCGCAGCGGGGTTTGGTCTCGTGTGTTCATGTGGGAACGGAAAAGATCACTCAATTTCCGTGCCAGACAGTCATGCCGAAATAATTGAATTCAATCAATGACTTAGACCGATGCCCATTCATAATCGAACAAGAAAACTGCCAAACCGCCATTTATGACAGCCAATATCGTCACATCCGCCCCTGCCCGCCCACCCAGTACACAAAAGCCTTGAGCTTAAGCAAACCAGCATGACAACCCCATGGCAGTCAAAAGCGACAGAAATGACTGCCAATATCCTGCCTTCAAAGCCCCCCACCCGCTTAGACACCTATAAGTAGTTGATTTTTATAAGGTTCCTGTGGCGGCATGCTGTGGCATGTTTCTTGTTTACGTTCTTCAGAAGCACTGCCGGCATTCCCCGGTTGGGCAACAGGGCCTTGCGCCCGGCAGGAGACATCTCACCCATGGAAATGATCGGTCTGTACCCCACATGGTTCGAACCCGGGCTGGGTAGCGGTTGGATCGTCGGGCTCATTGCCACGATCCACGTGCTGTTCTCGCACACCTCGGTCGGTGCCGCGATCTTCTTCGCCTTTCTGGCGAACTACGCCCACCGCCACCAGCGCCCCGACCTGCTGGAGTTCATCCGCCGCTACGGCCTGTTCCTGCTGGTGTTCAGCTACGTCCTGGGCTCGATCACCGGGCCGGGTATCTGGTACTCGACCACGGTGGCCAGCCCGCGTGGCATTTCGGCGCTGATTCACAGCTTTGTCTGGATGTGGGCAACTGAGTGGGTGTTCTTCGTCATTGAGGTGGTTGGTGTGTACATGCTGGTCTATCTCGCGAACCGACTCAACGCGCGCACCCACCTTAAGGTGTCGGTCATCTTCGGTCTGACCTCCTACACCACCATGCTGGTGATCGTCGGCATCCTGAGCTTCATGATGTGGCCGGGTCAGGCCGGCTGGTACGAGACCGGTGGTGTGCTCAATGCCTTCTACGGCCCAAACACCTTCGCCCAGCTGGGTATGCGCAGCGCCTTCATGTTCACCATGACGGCGGTGGTCGGCGGCATCGTCGCGGCGCGTTTCCAGGACGCAGCGTTCAAGAAGGACGTGGCGCGCAAGCTGGCCTGGCTGGGCATTTGCTCTGCCGTCGCGGGTGCAGCCATGTTCCAGTGGTACCTGAACACGCTACCCGAGACGGCAGCGCTGGTGCTGGCCAATCGCCTGCCGGCGTGGTTCCAGCCAGCGCTGCTAGGCATCCTGGGTGCCACCGTGGCTTATTTCGCCATGACGCTGCTGCAGCCACGCAACCTGGTGGCCGGCGGTGCGGCAGCCATGACGCTGGCCGTGCTGGTCTTCGGCCTGTGGCCCGAGGAAGTGGCACGCGAATCGATCCGCAAGCCCTGGGTCGCCGGCCAGTACGTCTACTCCAACCAGGTGGTCGGGCGTGACGTGCCGGGCATGGGCGTGCGTTCTGAGATTCCGACGATCGAAGCGCATGGTTTCCTCAAGACCATGGTCTTCCTGCCGGACCACCTGCGCACCATCACCGACAGCAACCGCGTTGAGGCTGGTCGCGTGCTGGCGCTAGCCACCTGCTCCAACTGCCATTCGCTCAGCGCCACCGGCATGCGCCCGCTGCGCAACTACTTCAGCGCCAGCAACAGCACTTCGGAGATAGCTGACTACCTGCAGGCCGCGTTGTCCACCGGCAACACGCTGTACATGCCGCAGATCCCGTTCAAGGATGACGAGGCACTGGCGCTGGCCAGCTTCATCGCCACGCTGAACCTGCCATCTGCGCCCGCGGCAACACAAGCCAAAGCCCAGGCGGCCACCTCCACGATCAAGGAGTGAAGCCCATGACCCCTGAGATGCTCCTCGCGCTGCGCGACCCCGCCGGCGTTCCCTCTCACCCGCTGGTTTTCCTCGTTCTGGGTGTGCTCACCTTCGCGCTGCACATCGCGGCCGTGCAGGTGATGCTGGGCGCCGGTGCGCTCACGCTGCGCGGTGCCTTCAGCGCCAGCACCTACTGGCGCCGCCTGGCTGCGGCCATGCTGACCACGTCCAAGATCGCGGTCTCGGTAGCCATCGTGCTCGGTGTGGCGCCGCTGCTCTTCGTGCAGGTGGTCTATGACCCTTTCTGGTACACCTCCAACGTGCTCTCGGCCTGGTGGGTAATCGGCTTCATCGGCATCCTGATCGTCGGCTACATCGCCCTGTATGTCTTCTACTGGAAGAACCATGACATCGTGAAGGAGGGCGGGCGTGGCGGCGTCTGGATGGTGGCCTCGCTGGCCCTACTGCTGGCTGTGGGTTTCATCGTGCACAGCCTGACCAACCAGATGCTGTTCCCCGAGCAGTGGATGGCCTGGTATGCCCCGGGTGGCGTGGTGCAGCCCGACGGCCACAGCCTGCACTACTGGAACCTGCCGCGCTTCGGCTTCTTCATCGCGCTGGCCGCGCCCGTGACCGGCGCCTGGCTCTACGCCTACCGCCGTTACCTGCAGGGCTCTGCCCAGCCCGATGTCGCCTACATCGCCTGGCTGGCACCGCTGGCACAGAAGCTCATGCTGATGGGCGGCGTGGTGGCCGTGCTGCTGGGTGCAGCGTGGATGGCCACGCTGCCGGCCAAGATGGCCTGGTTCGCGGTCTCACCCTGGTCGCTGATCGCATTGCTGGCGCTGTTGGCTACCGTGGCCTTGCCGCTGCTTCTGCGCGGCCGTCTGGACCGTGGGTACTGGGGCTATGCCATCTTCGGCGTGGGGGCGGTGGCGCTGATCGTCGTCGGTGCGGCGCGAGAGGTGCTGCGCTACGTCACACTGGCCGGCACGCACGGCTACGACGCGCTGGACTACCGCATCAACATGGACTGGTACAGCACCGCGCTGTTCTTCAGCACCTTCGGTGTGCTGGGCGCGGTGACGCTGGGTTATCTGCTGACCATTGCCTGGCAGGCCGGGCAGACGCAGGGGACCTACACCCCCAGCCCGGCAATTAACCGTCTGGGCAGCGTGGCCATCGGCCTGCTGGTGGTCTGGACTGCGGTCTATTTTGGCGTTGGCCTATTTGTGCAGATGCGTTGAACATGAAACACCTTCTATTCCAGGGCGCCGCTGTACTGCTGCTCGGCGTGGCCGGCGCCGCCGGCGCCCAGACTGCCAAACCGGCTGCAACGCCGCCGGCCGTTAGCGGTGAAGCCATGGCGCATAGCTGTGCCGCCTGCCACGGCACACAGGGACGGCTCGGCGACGAGTCCTTCATGCCGCTGGCCGGCATGCCGGTGGCGCAGTTCGTCACCACCATGAAGGACTTCCGCGAGGGCCGGCGACCGGCCACGCTGATGGGCCTGGTGGCCCGGGGCTTCAGTGATGCCGACATCCAGGCCATGGCCGAATTTTTTGCGGCTGTGCAGCCGCAGGAGCGGAAATGATGGAAATGACTGCCGATCTTTCACGCAGGCGCTGGCTGACTTCCTCGCTCGGCCTGCTCTCAGCGGCCTCACTGCCGGCCTGGGCGCAGGCGCCCGCCCGCACGGGCCCGGCGCACATCGTCATCGTCGGCGGCGGCGTCGGCGGCGCCACCGCCGCCAAGTACCTCAAGCTCTTCGACCCCACGCTGCGCGTGACGGTGATCGAGAAAAACCCGGACTATGTGCGGCCCTACGGCTCCAGCGAGGTGCTGAACCAGCATGCGCGCATGGAAGACCTCAACGTCAGCTATGACGCGCTGCGCAGTCGCTACGGTGTGGAGTTCGTGTTCGACACCGTCACCGGCTTCGATCCGCAGGCGCGCACGGTGAGCACGGCTGGTCGCCAGAAGATTGGCTACGACCGCCTGATCGTTGCGCCCGGCATCCAACTCATGTACGGCGCCTACGCCGGCTACAGCGAGCAGGTGGCCAATACCTCGGTACCTTCGGGCTGGATCCCCGGTGCGCAGACCGCGCTGCTGGCGCGGCAGCTGCAGGGCATGCGCGAGGGCGGCACCTTCGTGCTGGCGGCGCCGCCCAACCCCTACCGCTGCCCACCCGGGCCCTACGAGCGCGCCGCGCTCATGACCGAGTGGTTCATGAAGCACAACCCGCGCGCCAAAGTCATCCTCGTTGACCCCAAAGACAGCTTCGTGACCGACGAGACCATGATGCTAGGTTGGAACCGCTTGTACAACTTCAACCTGCCCGAGGACTATGCCAAGCGCATGTCGGCCCAGGTCGAGATCAAGCAGCATGCCACGCCCGGCATGATGAGCTGGGTGCGCGGCAAGGACGGCGGCCGCACGTTGAAGATCGACGCGAAGAAGATGACCATCGAGACCGAGGCCGAGGTCATCAAGGCCGACGTGATCAATGTCGTCCCGCCCATGAAGGCCGGCCAGATCGCAATCACGCTGGGCTTGGCCGACAGCAGCGGCTGGTGCCCGGTGGACCGCCGTACCTTCGCGTCTACGCTGCAGGCCAATGTGCACGTGATCGGTGACGCCAGCATTGCCGACGCGATGCCCAAGTCCGGCTTTTCGGCCAACACGCAGGCCAAGGTGGTGGCGCGCGCCATCATCGAGGAACTGGCCGGACGGCCCGTCCCCGAGCCACTGTGGGAGAACACTTGTTACGCGCTGGCGGGCAAGGACTACGGCCTGTTCGTGGCCGACGTGTTCCGCCTGGTGGACGGCAAGATCGCCCGCACCAATGGCAAGGAGCGCTACCTGCCGCTCAACGCCACGCCCGCGCAGATCAAGCTCGGCGCCCGCTACCAGCAGGCCTGGCTGCGCACCTTCACCCAGGATTGTTTCTCCTGAGGGAACCGACAATGACCCTGATTCCACGTTCCCTCCCGTCCGTTCTGGCTACTCTTTTACTGATGGCCGGTTCGGCCAGCCTGCACGCGTCGGAGCCGGAGGCTGCCAAGGCGGCGCAGCCCTGGACGCCAGCTACTTTGCGCCAGACTTTGGCGCAATTGCCCGCCGGTGATGCCAAGCGCGGCGAGCAGGTGCACACACATTTCATGTGCGCCTCCTGCCACGGTGAGCGCGGCGTGGCGCCGACGCTGAACTGGCCCCACCTGGCTGGTCAGAAGGCTGCCTATACCGCCAAGATGATGCTGGACTACCAGAGCGGGTTGCGACGTGAGGGCCGACGGGCCGAACTCATGTACGACATCGCGGTGATGATGACGCCGCAGCAGATCGCCGATGTCTCCGCCTTCTATGCCGTGCAGCCCGTGCCGCGCGACGACGGCACGCCGCGCCCGCAGGCTCAGCCTGCGCCCAGGGACATGGATGCGCGACTGCTGGTGCGCAAGGGTGATCCGACGCGCCTCATCACTCCCTGCGCGAGTTGTCACGGCGTGGTAGGCCAGGGCGGCAGTCGCGAGGCGCCTGCGCTGGCCGGCCAGAACCCGCTGTACTTCGTGCGTACCATGCTCGACTACCAGGGCGGCGTGCGCAACAACGACAGTGCCAAGGGCATGCGCGTGTTCGCCCACAAGCTCACGCGCGGCGAGATCGAGGCGCTTGCGCGCTACTACGCCGACCTGCCCACTGGCAAAAAATAGACCTCTCACATGAACTTCTGGGATCACAATTTTTCAGGCACCGGCTACAAATACGGCACCGCGCCCAACGCTTTCATCGCCGCCGAAGCGCAGCGCCTGGCCCCACGCAGCCGCGTGCTCGTGCCCGGCGATGGCGAGGGACGCAACGGTGTCTGGCTCGCGCAGCAAGGCCATGAAGTGACAGCGGTGGACTATTCCAGCGTGGGCCTGGACAAAGCCCGCTCGCTCGCCGCGCAGCGTGGCGTGCAGTTGCAAACCGAGCTGGCCGATCTGACCGAGTGGCAGGTGCCGGCCCAGCCGTTTGATGCGCTGGTGTTGGTGTTCGTGCACCTGCCAGCAGCCATCCGCACTCAAGTGCATCAACGGCTGCTCAAAGCACTCAAGCCCGGCGCCCTGGTGCTGATCGAGGCCTTCACCCCTACACAACTGCATCTAAGCAGCGGTGGCCCCAAAGACGTGGCCATGCTCTACACCTTGGACCTGTTGCGTGCCGACTTTGCAGCCGACGCGCGCGAATTGACTGGCCTCGAGTGTGAGACCGTGCTGGACGAAGGACCGGGGCACCAGGGCCTCGCCCATGTGGTGCGGGTCGTATGGCAAAAGTGCTGAACCCCAAGTCTCTGCCCGCACCAGTCAAGGCTCGGCAGACACCGTGGCACTGGCCAGGCCTTGGTCTGCACTGGGTTTTCCACCACGCGTTGCTCCGTGCACTGCGTGCGCCACGTCTGCCACACGATCCGCCACTGTACCAGCGAGCCTTGAGACGGGGGCGCTCAGCGCGCATCGCCTCAATACACCGGAAGGGAAGCGACTGGCTGTGTGGCTGGCTCATCCCGATGCCGCAGGCCCGACTGCCGCACCCGCTGTACTGGTCATGCACGGCTGGGGGGCGAATGCGGCCATGATGTGGCCGGTGGTACAGCCGCTGGTGGACTCGGGCCATGTGGTGACCCTGCTCGATGCCCGCTGCCACGGCGAAAGCGACGGCGACGACTTCACCTCACTGCCCCGCTTTGCCGAGGACATCGCCACCACACTGCGGTGGCTGGTGCAACAACCCGGCGTGGATGCCCAGCGGCTAGCACTGCTCGGCCTGTTGATTTCCATCCAGAAGTGACCCACTAGACCCCGGTGGGGATGCGGACAAAAACTTGGACTACCAGGAGGTAGTTCATGTACTCATACGCAGACAGGATTCGTGCAGTTGAGCTTTACATCAAGCTTGGCTTACGTGTTAGAGCCACGATTCGTCAGTTGGGATACCCAACCAAGAACGCATTGAAAGGCTGGTATCAGCACTACCTGAAGCATCAGGATTTGCCAGCAAGCCAAGTGCCAAGAGCACCCAAATATTCGCTGCAGCAAAGACAGGTTGCGGTTGCTCATTACCTCGCCCACGATCGCTGTATTGCTGCCACGATGAGGGTTTTGGGTTACCCGGGTCGAGGAACGTTGACTGCGTGGGTTCGGCAAGACTGCCCCGAGGCCAGCCAATCGATACTAGGCAGGTCTTGGCCGGTTACAAAGCCGGATGCTTTGATGTATGAAGGCGTGGTGCAACTGTGTACCCGCCAATCAAGCGCACAGGAGATTGCGGACAAGTTAGGGGTATGCCGAGGAACCTTGTACAACTGGAAAAATCAGTTGCTTGGCCCTTGCGCCCCCGCCTCGATGAAACACAGTCCAAAGCGATCGCCAGTGTTGGATGCAGCAGCGCTCAGGTGCCAAGTTGAATCATTGCGCCAGGATGTTCGGCGGCTGAAGATAGAGCGTGAACTTCTCAAGCAGGCCCATGAAATCTTAAAAAATGGGGCTGACATTGATCTGCATAGGCTGGCAAACAAAGATAAGGCTGTGCTGGTTGAAGCGCTGCACGGGCAGTATGAATTGCCAGAACTGCTTTGCCATGTTGGCCTTGCTAGAAGCTCGTATTTTTACCATCGTGCCCGGCTGAAGCTGGCTGACAAATACTTGGATGTACGCCGAAGCATCACCGATATCTTCGACAGCAACTACCGTTGCTATGGATATCGCCGAGTCCAGGCATCCCTGCTCAAGGAGTGCACGGGCATCTCAGAGAAGGTGGTTCGTCGGCTAATGAAGCAGGAGGGGTTGATCGTGGTCAAGCCCAAACGCCGCAGATATAACTCATACCTTGGAGAGATAGGCGCTGCCCCGCAAAACCTCATCAATCAAGACTTCCATGCTGCTGCGCCGAATGAGAAGTGGCTTACCGACATCACTGAATTCCAGATTCCTTCCGGCAAGGTTTACCTGTCGCCAGTGATTGATTGCTTTGACGGGCTGGTGGTGAGCTGGTCCATTGGGACTCATCCCAACGCCAATCTCGTCAACACAATGCTGGATGCAGCCATTGATGCTGTTCAAGGCAGTGAGAGCCGCCCTATGATTCATTCTGATCGTGGAGCTCACTACCGCTGGCCGGGCTGGCTCTCGCGGGTGCACGATGCAAAGTTGGTTCGTTCAATGTCCCGCAAAGGGTGCTCACCAGACAACGCAGCATGCGAAGGCTTCTTTGGAAGGCTGAAAATGGAGTTGTTCTATCCCGGCAACTGGCAATCAACGACGATTGAGCAGTTCATTGAAGCCGTCGATACTTACATCCGTTGGTACAACGAAAAGCGCATCAAGGTATCTCTGGGGCGTTTAAGTCCTGTGGAATACAGGCAAAAACTTGGCCTAACCACATAAACCCAGTCCAAGTTTTTATCCGCACCCCCACCGGGGGTTAGTGGGTCACTTCTGGGTGGAAATCAACACGCTGCGTCTGAAGCGGAAGTAACCACTGCTGCTCACTTGCAGAACATGGCAAGAAACAGCAATTGGATAGACGTTCTTCATTTGCTCAATCCAGGCATACCTCGCAGCACGTCCTGCGCGAAGTACGCCGCCGCTTTTTTTGCGATGTCACGCTCCATTCGCAAACGTGCAACTTCGGCTCGCAGACGGCTTATCTCCATTTGCTCCGGCGTTACCTTGCTGCCAGCACCATCAGCAGTCCCAAGCTTGAGGGTGCCTACTTTTGCCTGTCGCACCCAACTGCCCAAGCTGGCCTTGGGGATTCCCAGCGTCTGGCACACCTGCATCTGAGATTGCTCACTTTGCACCAAGCGTACCACCTCCAATCTAAATTCCTGCGTGTACGCCGCTCGCACTTGTTTTGCAACCATTTCTTAGCTCCTTGTCTCCATTTTGGACAACGCTAGGAACTCCCCTTTTGAGGAGTAAGGCCATCCTCCAATTCCGTGATGATGTCGGGCACCATCAGTACCCCCATCGAGATCCTCCGCCCATCTGGCTTGATGAATCCGTATTCAAGTTGGACAGGGCCTCACGAAGGCTCCAAATTCTCCATGATTTGAGATCCTCGGCCTGCATCACCCCAAGGGAAATACCAAGCCTCTGATTTGGCCATGCGACATCCAAACAAATGGAACTTTGATGCGAAGATGGAGCGTATGAAATTTCCGGTGGCGACCAGCCCTTGTTTCGGGCCAACTCCAACACTCCACGCAATGCTGCGTCGGCATGTTTTAGCGCAGATTCCCAAGTCAACTTGATGAGATCTTGTTCGCGCCGCTTTCGCGCCAGCACCGTCATGTCCTCGTACTTTATGAACATTGCCTCGTGCATTGGTTGGTCACGATGACAAGCAGCACACAAGGGACGCAAGTTGCTCAAAGTGTTGTTGGTCTTGTTTCCGTCCTTATGGTGAACGTGGAGCAGGTATTTCCGGTCGCTGAGATTCACCCCGCAGTCGTCACAGCACCAGTTCACATGTCGGCGAATACGCTCTGAAATTTCCTTCCAATCACTGGTGTAGTTGGTACTACCAGGGTTTGTGCCAGATCGCTGCGGGAAATACTTAAAGCAAGAACTGTAGGTTTCAAAAAACTCCGAGATGTCAAAATTATCACGCGCTTGATACCTAGATTGACTCGATAGCGCCGAGTTTTTGTAGTTTAGGTGATTGAGACAATTGATACATACATTCAGAGCAGCCTCGCCGGTCCTCTCTCCACCCCACTGGCGAGAGACACCGCCGACCGGGAAACTGCCGGTGAGGTTGGTGATGGCGAAGTAGCGCTCAAACCTTCCATTGGCCCTCATCGTGTCCAAAGTTTTGCAATGCGAAATATGGAATTTCTTACCGGCGCTTCTATCCCCAGACAGAACCTTGTCGATGCTGTGGCCTTGGTCAGGGATGTAAAGGAGAACCTGGCGACCTTTGTAGCTCAGCAGGTCGCCGATGTTGTCAAGGTCATCCAGTTTGACCTCAATCCCACGGTCACCCAGGGTCACGTCAATCGGGTCCAGGGATCGCTCAGAAGTGACTATAAATGGCTCGACCGCTCCCTTAAGACGGTTCACTTGGTTCCACAATGCAGAAAAATCGTAGGTCAGATTCATGCTGGACCTCAATCTTCGAGGATGCTACGGATCTGGGTTTCCGCGTTGGTAATCACGCGAAACGTCACACGGCGTGATGCGTCTTCATCCTCTAGGCCTTGTTCGTTCAAGACCAAACGGCTCGACGAGAAACCCACGGCGGCCACGTTCTTCCTGACCCAGTCGCGCTCGATACTGACCGCATCCAGCATCTGCACGTACAACAGAACGGAACGAGTGCGCTCCTGCGAAAGAGCCATGTTGCGGAAATAGGCGTCATCTGGCGAGGAGTTGTGGTTCCACTTGGAACTGGTATGCCCCTCGATGCGTACCTCGCCAATCGAATCTCGGAAATCGCTAAGCACCTTCAAATACCGAGGGAAAAAGTCCATTAGCACAGCCCGGAAGACAGGTCGGAGTTCGGCCGAACCTGTCACGAAGAGGATATCTGGAGACTTGAACTTGAAGGACAGCGTCGTGGGATCAATCTCGGCATTCCACTTTTCTAGATCCTCAGAAAACTCGGTTTTCAGGGCCTCGTACAGAGCCACCTGACGTTCCTGGTACGCCACAGCGACTTGTTTGATCTTGTCCCGTTCGATGAACGCGGTCCGCATCAGCGCAATGCTGATGAACAAGAACACGATCATGAGGCCTGACATCAGATCCGACACACTCATCCAATGGTCGGAATCCTCGTGCTCTCGGCTTTCAGAGCCTCCAAAAATTTTGGAACTCATGGCCGACGACCTTGCGTGTTACCGAGGTCGCGGCTTTGGATGTCGTAGATGTCGACCAATCGCCGGGCAATCGAAGCCAAGGCGGTGCCCAAGTCAGACAGCGCTTTGTTCAGTTGTTGCTCCAGTGCGCTGTCTACCGCCCGCAGCTGCGTGTTGACGGCTTCGCCAGTGCGGGTAACGGCTTCTTGAATTTGCTTTTCCACGCCACCCAGGCTGCGCTCCACATCGGTCCGTACGGACTGGAGGATAGTATTGAGTTCGCTGTTCACGCTGTCGGCCATTTGTTTGAAGCTATCTGCCGTTTGCTTCTGGGCGCGCTCGGCCTCTGCCACCAAGCCGTCGGCGGTGTTTGTCACTGCCTTCAGGGCGGTGTCGCTGGCTTTGGTGACGTTAGCTTGCACCGCATCCATAGCCACGGAAACGGCTTCACTGACACCGTTCTTGATGCGATCGGTGTTCTGCTCGACCTTGATCATCGCGTCGGTGAGGTCACTGGAGATGCTATCGGTCTTCTGCGCCACTTCTTTGGCCATGTGCTCAATCGAGTTGTTGGCAGTCTTAACGTGTTCACCAAAGTCAGCGGCACCTTCCAGAATGACGGTACGCATGTTCTCTGCACCATCGCGGAGTTGCTGCCCCACCTCTTCGAGCTTCTGCTGGATTTCGGGAACTGCCAGCACCGCTTGCTGCCGCAGGGCCATGAAGGCTTCCAAGTGGCGGCTCAGCTCCAGAATCTGGTGCTGGTTGACGTTGATCACATCGGCCAAGGCTTGCATGTCGCCAGGGATGCGCCCCGTCTGTTCTTTGATCTCCACTACAGCCCCCTTGGTGGCGTCGATGGATTGAACACCCTGATCGAATAAATCGATCATGCGCTCCAGCTGGATTTTGTATTCAGCTTGCCAATCGACAAGTTTTTTCACCGACTCGTCGAGGCGCTTAAAGTTGTCGCCGAACTGTTCAGTCAGGTTACGGTTGAAGTCGATGATGACCTGGCGCAATGCTTCGATCACCTGCTCGGTCGCCGATTTGGACAACATTTCAGTAAACTCGCGCAACTGCTGCCAGAGCTTGTCTTCAAAAGCTTGGTGAGCGCGCTGTTGACTGGAACGGAAGTCGTTGACATCGCTGCGAAGGAGCTTGAGCTGTCCCACCATGGAATTCTCTTCGGAGCCTCCAACAGCACGTACCAGCAGGTCCATAGATTCGTTCTGTTTTTGGAGCTGAGTGAAGATTTCTTTGGGGCCGACCTCATCCACAACGGCAGCAATATTGGTAACTGGTGTTTTTTTGGAAGTGACCCATTTGAAGGCGATCGTGAAGGCCATGCCGAAGACACTGGTCACGAATGCCGTGCGCAGGCCGCCCAGCAGATCCTTGATGCTTTCGTCAATTTGGCTAGGGTCAAAGGTAAACAAGCCAACCACGATGCCGACGAAGGTCCCCAAGATCCCTAGCGAGGTCATAAGGGTAGGGGCAGCCTCGACAAATTTGGCGCGCTCGCCGCGCTTGGCGGCTCCTGTAGCACTGATAAAAATCCAGACGATAAGAAGTCCAAAAACTGCAATAAGCAGGACCTCTAAAAAACTCATTTGTAACGAGCCGATGCTCATGAAAACTCCCTGATATTCGACTAAAAATACTGACCTTGCCCCTGTTTCGGGGAGTTCTTAACCCACGGTTCACGCGGCTTTTTTACGCTGTTCTTCGTACCAGCGTTGTCCATACTGCATGGGACTGACGTAACCCAGCGTTGAATGCAGCCTGCGGTGATTGTAGAAGGCCATCCAGTCCATCACCGCCTGCCTTGCCCAGCACACGGCAAAGCAGTCACTGGATGATCATCAGATTCCAGTGGCAGCTTTGAGGTGCACAGCGGACCGATGAGGCAGTTCACTTGCAATGACCGCTTTGGGACGCAGCAGTCGTTGGCTTTGCGGAATTGATCGGCCGCAATCAGCCTAAAGCTGCCTGCAGCCAGATACTTTCAGGGATGTAGCCCCGGCTGATTTCCACCACGCGCACGTAACGACTCATACAACTGCGCTGGTCCAAGCAAGATGGATTTCAGACCAGCTCGCACACGCTCACTGTCCAAGGCTTGTTTGCTCATCGAGGTATAGGCATCAAAGGCATCAATGATTGCGTCAGTCAGTGCGCTATCCAAGTCTGGTGAATTGTCAAACTGACCTTTGCTGTTATTGCTGGCTTGCTGCACCAAGATGTCAGATTCCAGCAGCTTACCCTTAACGTGGTTGACGTAGACCAACCGGTCGTCGTCCGTCAACTCACCTTCAAACAGGTCGTTGACCTTGGTCACAAGCTCCGACAGCAAGACCTTTTGCTTATCTTGCACCGCACCGCCACCGGCTTCTGTCATCGGCTCCAGCTTGTGCTGACCGTCTGCTTGGTGTAGCGCCAGATTGCGCTGACCCTGGTCTTTGAGGCGGTGGTGGGTCAGTACCACCTTGGACAGGTCCACACCCTCGCGCTCACGGCCAAAGTCCAGCAGGGGCAGCAGGCGCTTAAAAAACAGGGCACGCTTTTCAATGGCTGTGTTGCCGTAGTCGAAGACTTGACCCAGGAAGGCATAGACGCGCACAAAGGTGCCCAGGTCACGCTTGAACAGCACCAGGGCGTCCAGCTCGTCCTTGGCAGCCTGGGTTGTCGGGCCATCAACGATCGGGCCGCTTTGGGCTTCTTGCAGGGCTTGCTGGGCAGCCTTGTAGCGCTTGAGCAATCTGTCTGCCACCGGCTCAATCGCAGCCACCAGCATGGCTTGCGTGGCCTTGGGGTTCATCTCCGCTTGCACCACACGCTCGACCTCAAAGTCGTCGTAGTGGCCCGCCGCGTCCAGCTTGGCGCGCAAGTCATAGACCAAGTGCGGGTCGGTCACACCCGCCAGTTCGGCAGTTTCGTAGTAGGTCTTGAACGCTGCCAGGACATCATCGGGCTCGTTCACGAAGTCCAGGATGTAGGTCGTGTCCTTGAGGCCATACGGCCCGCTGTAGGCGCGGTTCAAGCGGCTCAAGGTCTGCACGGCCTGGATGCCGCCCAGGCGCTTGTCCACGTACATGCCACACAGCAGAGGCTGGTCAAAGCCGGTCTGGAATTTGTTGGCCACCAGCAGGATTTGGTACTCATCAGTGGCGAAGGCTTCGCGCATGTCGCGACCTTTGAGCAAGGGGTTGAGCTGCGTGCTGTTTTCCGTCACGGGCTCGGGCAGGCTTTCCGGGTCGTTCACTTCACCTGAGAACGCAACCAAGGCACCCAGCTTGTAGCCCTGCTCTTTGATGTAAGTCTGGATGGCCAGTTGCCAGCGCACGGCCTCCTGACGGCTACCAACCACCACCATGGCCTTTGCGTGGCCGTCCAACAGAGGTTGTACGTTCTCGCGGAAGTGCTCGACGACTACGGCTACCTTCTGGCTGATGTTGTAGGGGTGCAAACGTACCCAGCGCATCAAGCCTTTCATGGCCTCGCTGCGCTCGACTTCTTTCTCGTCCCACTCTTTACCGTCATTGGCCAGTTTGAAGGCCAGCTTGTAAGGCGTGTAGTTCTCCAGCACATCCAGGATGAAGCCCTCCTCGATGGCCTGGCGCATGGAGTAGACATGAAACGGCGCTGGCATATTGCCCGGACCGGCGGGCAGGTCTGGCTGGGGGCGACGGCCAAACAATTCCAGCGTCTTGCCCTTGGGCGTGGCGGTGAAGGCGACATACGTGATGCCAGCGTCGTTGGCCCGCGCGGCCATCTGTGCGGCCAGCAGGTCTTCGGTGCCGACCTCGCCGCCGTCGGCCAGTTCCTTGAGTTCTTCAGCACTCAACAACTGTTTGAGCTTGCTCGCAGCTTCACCCGTCTGGCTGCTGTGCGCTTCGTCGGCAATCACGGCAAAGCGTTTGCCCTGCGTGGCGGCCAACTCTTGCACGGCTTTGAGGGCGAACGGAAAAGTCTGGATGGTGCAGACCACAATCTTCTTGCCGCCACCCAGCGCCTCGGCCAGTTCGGCGCTTTTGCTGCCGCCCTCACCCTTGATGGTGGCCACCACGCCCTTGGTACGCTCAAAGTCAAAGATGGCTTCTTGCAGCTGGGCATCCAGCACATTGCGGTCGCTGACCACTAGCACGCTGTCAAACAGCTTGTGGTTGTCAGCGTCGTGCAGGTCGGCCAGAAAGTGCGCTGTCCAGGCAATCGAGTTCGTCTTGCCTGAGCCCGCACTGTGCTGGATCAGGTACTTGTGCCCAGCACCTTCTTGCAGCACTGCGGCTACCAGTTTGCGCGTGGCGTCCAGCTGGTGGTAACGCGGGAAAATAAAGCCCGAGACGTTCTTTTTGCTGTCGCGCTGGGTGACCAGGTAGCGGCCCAAAATCTCCAGCCAGCTATCGCGTTGCCAGACTTGCTCCCACAAATACGCCGTGCGGTGGCCGTTGGGGTTGGCAGGATTGCCAGCGCCGCCATGGTCCCCCAGGTTGAACGGCAAAAACCGCGTGCTTGGGCCTTGCAGGCGGGTGGTCATCATCACGGTGCGATTGCTCACGGCAAAGTGCACCAGCGCACCACGGGGAAAGTCGAGCAGCGGCTCAGCAAATGGCTTGCCTTTGGGCTTGGGGATGCGGTCAAAGCGGTACTGGTCGACCGCTGCATTGATGTCTTGCGTGAAGTCGGTTTTGAGCTCGGCTGTGGCCACCGGGATGCCGTTGAGGAACAGCACCAGGTCGATGATGTCGTCATGGTTGGTGCGGCACTGGCGCACCACGCGCAGGCGGTTGGCGGCGTAGCGGGCCTGCAAGTCAGGGTTCATGGCCAGTGCAGGCTTGAACTGGGCCAGTTTGAACGGGGTTTTAAGGCCCAGCATGTCCATGCCCACGCGCAGCACTTCCAGCGTGCCGCGTTCGTCCAGCGTTTTGCGCAGGCGGTCCAGCAACATGGCCTCAGCGCCCGCACCATGGTTCTTGACCAAGGTGTCCCAGGCTTGCGGCTGCGTAGTTTGCACCCACTGCAGCAAGTCTTCCGGGTACAAAGCACGGGCAGTGTCATAGCCTCGCGCATCACCATCTTGTCCAGGCTCTGCATACAACCAGCCGTGGCTGGCCAGGTGGTTGCAAATGTCCAGTTCAAACTGAATTTCTTGGTGCAGAGCCATGGTCTCCCCTTGTATCTTTTGTTTATGCGCTTGCGCTGCTTATCGCCTGACGTTTGAGTAGGTCCAAAGTGGTGCCATTGCTGTCTTTCCACTCTTGCCATCCGTTGGCGGTACGCCCCAGCACAGCCATAGCTGCACGGCTTGGTGATGGAAAAAGATGGTCTTTGAGAAAAACGATGCTTTCCCCTTCTATCTTTACCAAGTCAGAGGCCAGCAGCTTGTCTCTAAATGCGGCGTCACTGGTTCCCATGATAGAGGGCACATTGTTTTTACGACCTATTGAGCCCTCCAGCACCACAAACCCTTCGGTTGTGTAAATGCCCTTGGCATTAGCACCGCCAGAGGTGCAATAGAAAAACTCTAACGCTTGGTCTTTTTGCCCTACTTGCGGGGCTACTGCATCAAACAAGGGGTAGCCCAAGGTTGTCAGCAAGGTTTGACCAGTCTCGAAGATCTCCAAACAGTCCGCTTCCATAGGCGCCGGGGTGTAAGGTCGAGAGCCTGCATTCCCGTTTTTAGGCTTATAGCGCTGTGCTTTAGTGGCCGCCTGAATGCTCAGCCACTCCAGATAAAGCGCATGTGTCTGCGTGATGGATTGGGTGCGCGAAATCAACACCAAGGCGCGCTCCCAGAAATCTTTATCGCTATCGTGCTTCGCTAGGCGACCACGCAGGTCACCAGTCTGCCCAACATAGACCTCCGGCTGGCTGTCATCATCCGGCTTGGACACTAAGTAATAGACCCCCACCTGCTCGGACTCTGCCATTTTGAAAAATTCTGGCAACAGCTTACGCGGCACCTCAATGACTTGAACAATACGTGTCGTGATCTCTGCGACACGAATTCCAGTAGGTTCACCACCCGGCAAAAAGATTTGGATAGTTTGTGGTCTGAGTGTCATGCGCTCTCCGATACAGACCAATTGCGCACATCAATCTGGCCGGTGACGGCGGCCGAGATCAGGGCGGAGCGGCGTTCTTGCAGGAGGGTGATGGCAATTTCTGATTCAGCGATCAATCCACCAAACTCAGTAAGCAACCTCTTCACATCGTTCACGATTGCGAGTTGCTCGGACATGGGAGGAATGGGAATGATGAATTTGTTGATCTGGTCGGGGCTGATATGCGGAACACTCACACCTGTCGTTTCAGGTGAAAAGTGCGCGATGAACATCTCAGACGCCAGCAAGTAGTGCAGGTAGTCTGCGTGTAGCTTGCTGCCGACTTTCAGCGAAGCAACGCGCTGAAGAAGCAATGATGGCAAATCTTCTGCCGTTACCTTTGCGACCCGCATGCCCTCGCCAATCAATGGGCGATCCATTCCGATAACAAGGTCACCTTCGACCATCTCGTAGTCGTCGAGGCCATCGCCCTCCGATCGTTGCCAATACACGGTGTCATCCCATTTGAGGCGTGACACGCCGACATTGGCACCCCGCAGCAAGCGGTGATCTGAATCATCGTCAGTGAATCCGCTGGATGGGAATGCAAATCCAGAGAGGATTCGAAGGTAAAAGCCGCACTTACCTACAGCCCAATGCTCCGGCACTTCCCCCAGCCACTCCACGCCCGAGTCCTTCATCGGCACGTTCGGGTTCAGCCCCTTGGTCACGGCGTGGGAGATGACGGCCTGGCGCTTTTCTTGCAGCAGGGCGATCAGCTTTTCCTGCTCGGCCACCAGCGCGTCAATCTTGGCGGTTTCGTGGTCGAGGAAAGTGGCGATGGCGGTTTGTTCTTCAATTGGCGGATGGGTAAGGATCAGCCGAGGAATGTCATCCATGCTGATATTTTTTTGCGTGTTGGCCGTGCAGTAGTTGTCGATTTCCGCTTGGGTCGCTTTGGACTTGAGTATGTATTCAACAAACTCTGGCAGTGCTGCATTTCTATCTATCCGGATCAACGCCAGTGGTGACCAAATGCTGAAATCGAAGTCAACTTTCACGCGCGCGATCTTGCCTGTGGATGCCGCCTTACCCATGAGAAGGTCATTTCGCCGTGGGCTCGCTTTTCGCTTGAACTCTGCGTGGTCATCCTCGGAGACAAACCGACACCCGTCGAAGACAAGCTCGCCATTCTGAATTCCATCCACCGAAAGAAATGGAACGCCTTCATCAATGAACACGGGGGTTGTGTGAGGGCCGTCAGTCACCTTCTGCGCGAGGACATTCTTCAGGCGAAGTACGCCCCAATGCGCCGGCACCTCACCCAGCCATTCCACCCCACTGTCCTTGTACTCCGGGTATCGCTGAAAACTCATGCCGACAGCCCTCTGATCATGTCCAGAATGCGGCCGGTGGTTTGCTTCAACTCGGCATCAATCTCCGCCAGCGGGCGCGGCGGTTTGAAGACATAGAAGTGCCGGTTGAATGGTATTTCGTAGCCCACCTTGGTCTTGTCGGGGTCGATCCAGGCATCAGGCGCGTGCGGCAGCACCTCGCGCTGGAAGTAGGCCATGATGTCTTCGGTGTAGGGCACGTTTTCGGTATCGCGCAGGCTGGTGTCGGCCTGGGGCTTGCCCTTTTGTTTGCCTTTGCTGCCCAGCACGATCTGGCCGTGCTCATCGCGCAGCGGACGTTCCACGGTGATGCTGTGGTAGCCAAAGTCTTCGTTGTCAAAGATGCGGCTGAGGGGTTTGCCCTCTGCATCTTGGGCTTCGACAAAATCCCCGAATAGGCGTGTGATGTGCTCAATGTGCGCATCGCTCAGTTCCTTGCGTTTGGAGCCCAAGCTTTTGCGCATCTTCTGCCACATGCCCGAGGCATCGATCAGCTGCACCTTGCCTTGGCGCGCTTCGGGCTTGCGGTTGCTGATGATCCACACATAAGTGGCAATGCCCGTGTTGTAGAACATGTCGGTGGGCAGGCCCACGATGGCTTCGAGCAGGTCATTTTCCAGCACATAGCGGCGGATTTCCGATTCGCCCGAACCCGCCCCGCCGGTGAACAGCGGTGAGCCATTGAGCACAATGCCAAAACGGCTGCCGCCTTCTTGCGCGGGCCGCATCTTGCTAATGAGGTGCAGCAGGAACAGCATGGAGCCATCCGAGACACGCGGCAGGCCGGGGCCAAAGCGGCCGTTGTAGCCTTGTTGCTCGTGCTCTTTGCGCACCTCTTTTTCCACCTTCTTCCACTCCACGCCAAACGGTGGGTTGGAGAGCATGTAGTCAAAGTGCTTGGTGGCGTGGCCGTCGTCGCTCAAGGTGTTGCCAAAGGCGATGTTGGCCACATCCTGCCCCTTGATGAGCATGTCGGCCTTACAGATGGCGTAGGACTCGGGGTTGAGTTCCTGGCCAAACACCGTGAGGCGCGCTTGGGGGTTGTGCTCGGCCAGGTATTCGCCTGCCACACTGAGCATGCCCCCCGTTCCTGCAGTGGGGTCATAGACGGTGCGCACGACGCCAGGCTTGCTCAGGATGTCGTCATCCTCAATAAAGATGAGGTTGACCATGAGACGGATGACCTCACGCGGCGTGAAGTGCTCCCCGGCGGTTTCATTGCTGATTTCAGAGAACTTGCGGATCAGCTCCTCAAACACCAGGCCCATCTGCATATTGCTGACGCGGTCTGGGTGCAGGTCAATCTGGGCGAACTTCTCGCTCACCTGGTACAGCAGCCCGGCCTTGGCCAGGCGCTCGACCTGGATGTGGAACTCAAAGCGCTCAAACACGTCGCGCACGGCGGGCGAAAACGCCTGCACGTAGCTGTAGAGGTTTTGCGCAATGTGGTCCGCATCACCCAGCAGGGTTTTGAGGTCCAGCGGCGAGGTGTTGTAGAAGCTTTGACCGGACTTGCGCAACAGGAATGGCTCTGGGTTGACTCCCTGCTTTTCTTTTGCTGCCAACTCTGTAAGCACAGCCTCTTTGGTGTCCGCTAGTACACAGTCCAAACGACGTAAGACGGTAAAGGGAAGAATGACTTTGCCGTAGTCCGACTGTTTGTAGTCTCCACGCAGTAAATCAGCAACAGACCAGATGAAAGCGGAGAGAGATTGTTGGTTCATTGACTACAAAAGCAGCATCCTGCTGCTAAACGTTAACGCTTATAAGGGCACGCCACCCTAGGAGGCATGCCCAAGAAAAAATTCGTGGATGTCGATCAGAACTCATCAAGATCATCAGAGATCACGCCTCGGCTGAGCAAGTCCCGTTTGCTTGCTTCAATGAGTTCACGTACATGAACTGGCTGATCGCCCAAGCTCGGCAGCTTTAGTTCAGGGTAATTGAGGTTCTCGATGATGTGCCCCTCATCGTCATAAATCTTTTCGCCTGGAAACCTCTCATCTAGCACTTTGTCTTCGTGCCGTGCCAGACTAATCGCATCAACCTCTGACATGCCTTGAAAGTACATCAGCATTGCTGCCCGTAGTGCTTTGGACTCGCGCATGGCTTGAAAAAAAGCTTCTTGTTGTTGTTCCCAATGACCTTCCATGCCCATCATCTCCTGAAAAAGATGATTCTAGAAGCAAAGGCACATCAGACAGCCCATACGACGAAGCACCTACTGCCCTTTAGACCACCCGCGTCTACGGCGAGGCAAGGAAAGGCGCATAAAAGGCAACTCCTTCACAAAGACAGCTTCGACAAATTGACGGAACTCTGCCCATGAGCTGTCCTGCTTGGCTGATAGTGTCCAGCTCCGATCCTGCAGAAGATGTATTCCTGGGGCTTGCAGAGCTTGCCCCAAACGCCCTTCCAGCTTGCCTCGCGGGCCCAAAATGAAATCTGCCCACGCCAATGAAATTGGCGAAGTTTGTGCAGTATGCTTGTCCAGCAGTCGCTTCACTTCAGGGCCTATCAAGATCACGGTACAGCGCGGCTCACCCCATGCAGTGGCCGAAAGCTTGATCAGATGCCCGTTGATGTTTGTAATCCGAAGCTTTTTCAGGAAAGTGATGAACTCTCTTGCGTGCGTCAAGGCCCGAAGAAAGTTTTCTGGAAACGCATCGGCCACTTGATAGTGCGCACGAGGTACATCCCGGTTCAGAGCTAATTCATTGCCCTCTGGCGTATCCATGCAAATTTCAAAAGCCAAGGCCTCCAGCTTGGGGTTCTCAGCCCTCATTCCGTCTAAATAGCTCTCTATGGACGTACTCGCATGGTAGGCCTCGTCATAGAGAGCTTTGTTACGTTTTCGGGCCTCTTTTTGGCAAATTCCACGAACGATTGCTTCCAGTCGATCTTGCAATGCAACCGTATCTGCGTGGCTAAAGCGATGCTTCTCTAGGTACAGATGTTTGCCTGAACCCTTGATGAGCTCTGCTTGCGGGACCAGCAAATCCTGAAAAAATTTGAAGTGCGCGCTCTCAACAAAAACGGCTGAACGCAATGAGTCCAGGATGTCCCTAGCCCGCATTTCCTCTTCATAGCAGTACAGATCTAGGCAAAGCAATAAACGCTCGCCAAGTGCACTGCACACCATTCGTTCGTTTTCCTCGCTCCAGCAAAAATGCGAACC